>AP025179.1:5727870-6037160 GCA_021654635.1 Mycobacterium kiyosense | reverse complement strand
GTGGGCCAGTATCTCGTCGTCGTTTTCGCCGTAGGCGGTGATCAGATAGGAAAGCACCAGCGGCAGCGGCGGCTGCCCCACTTCACCGGGTCGGATGCCGGGCGGGTCCTGGTTTCGCCATGCGGCGTCGATCGAAGTCCGGTAGAGAAACAGGTTGACCTGATTGACCGCTGCGCCCTGACGCGCCCGGTCAGGCGGCCGGGCGGTCACCTTTCCGCTGCTCACCGCTTCGTCTGCCGAAACCGCCGACTGGAGCATGTTCGTCAGGGTCGCCGTGACTGCCGCGATCGCGGCATGGTTGCTCATCGCGCGCGACCTCTCGCCCTGGTTCTCGAAGCGAGGTAGTCGTCGAGGGTGGGCGGACGGCGTCGCGGCCCGGCTGGTTGGCGAGGCGTCGGTGCGGCGTCGGCGGCCGGGGCCCGGACCTCGATCCGGCCGATCGTCACCGAAACGTCGGTGTGGGCGGGGTGGTGACCGGACGGCGGCACTGCCGGTGGCGGCGCCGGCAACGATGCGTGCACCGGTCGCTGGTGCTGCGGCGGTTCGGTGGTCGCCAGGTCGACGCGGAGATCGCCTTGCCACCTGGCGAGCGCGGGGACGTTGTCGGACGGCCCCTCTGGCCCTGTTTCGGTCGGCGCCGCTTCCGGTGGTCCGGGGTACGGCTGGGGTGTCGGCGCGGGACGGTGGGCCTCGGCGGGCCGGGACTGCCGCGGCGGTTCGATAGGCGGTGGCGATCCGTTGGACGGCGCGGGTTCGGTAACCTGCGCAGGCTTGGCATCTGGTGGCGCGGCCGCGTTGGCGTGCGGCGGCGCCGTGGCGGGCGGACGCACCGCTGCGACGGGCGCCCTGACCGGTTGGTTCGCGACCGCGACGGGTTCGGCCGCGCTGGCACCCGGCGCGGCGGCGGGCCGGCGCGGTGGCGGTTCCAGGGTTTTCGCGGAGGGTGCCACCAGGTGATGGTTCGGATCGGGTTCGTGGGCCGGGGGTCGGACAAGCGCTGAACCCTCAACGGCCGGGTTCGTGGGGGCAACCATGGGTTCGGCGACCGGTTCGGCTGCCGCCGGATCACTTTCGGCGGGGGACCACTGTTCCGGCTCGAACTCGGTCTCCGGAGTGACCGGCTCGATGTCCGGTGCCGGCGGCCCGAGCAGAGCGTGGCCGTTCGACGCAGGCCCGTCGATGGGCAGCGCGGGCGGCGGTTCGAACCGCGACCGCGGCCGGGGTCGCAAGCCCGTCGTCGGGCGCAGCCGCGAGATGTAGGGCATCACCATCCCAGCGCCTCCAGGTACCACCGTCGGCGCCACCCGCTCATAGCCAAGATCTCGGTCTCCGACCAGCCGTAGGCCTGGGCCAGCCGATGCACCTCGGAGAGCATTCGTCCAACCCATTCCGTGAGGTCGTTCCAGAGCACGCTGCGGATGTCGAGCTCGTCGAGCCATTGGTTACCGCACGTGCAGGACACCCGAAGGGCGATGCAGGCGCCGGGGTCACTGTCGGCCAACGCCTCGACGACGGTAGCCACGGTTGCGTCCGGCAGTTGATGTGCGGCGACCGGGTCGCCCGCGGGCGAGGCCGCCTCGAGCAGGCACCGGTCCAGCAGGTCGCGGGGCGTCGCCCGGCCGTGGAGAAGATCGAGCGCGCGTAGGTCGGCATTCCTGGGAATCCGGCAGCGCAGCGTGTACCCGTCCGCGTGCACCGTCGTCGACGTGGCGGAATGCTTGCCGGTCGGCTGCAGCTCGCCGAGCGGCAGGTTCAATTCGACCTCGGTCTGGCAGGCCGGACAGGTCGTGACGGCATCCAGGGTCTCTCCGAAAACCGTCCGGCGCAGCTCGAAGAGCCTGGCGTCGCATTGACCGACCGTCAGCTCATCGACCGGCACGCTCGCGGGCAGCGCGTCGAGAGTTCTCAGCAGCGATGGCGCCCGGTCCAACGGCGCAACGGCGGCCCCCACTTCCCATGCTTGGAGCAGGCGTGCGGCACTCGTCTCCATCGCGTTCCCCCGTCAGCTCGCTTCATCAACCGGCGAACGAAGGCTCTCTCGGCTCGACCACGGCCGGGTCTCGATCCCAGCCCTCGTTCTCGAGCTTGAGGTGCTGTATCGCTACGGCGTTGGCGTTCGCATCGAGATCCGGCAGCGCCTGGTACTCCGACACCCAGCAGCGGTACACGTGGTAGGAGATCACCTTCTGGCCGGCCTCGTTGAACACGTCGATGATCAGGTCTTTGCGGAAGTCCGCGAGCGACACCTCCTGGTTGGCGTCTAGTGCCTGTGCGTTTTGGTAGTCCCACACCTTGTTGGCCCACAGTTCGAAGGCCGGATCGTGAGTCACCCCGCGCTCGAGCGTGATCGCCTCGTATTCGGTTCGGCCGGGCGATTTGTGGGTCGTGCTCGGGTCGGCGCCCACGCGGTGCTTGACCACTTCGGTGGTCCGCTTCAGCGAGCTGACCTTCGAGATCCCTGCGACGTAGGCGCCGTCCCACTTGACCCGGAACTTGAAGTTCTTGTAGGGATCGACCCGCTGGGCAGGTTGTGTCCCTCCAGCGGTGTAAAAGGGTTCGGACGTAGGTTCCCTCGAAGACCAGCAAGTCTGAAGGAAGGAACCCACGTCCGTGTCGAAGAGGATATCGCCTGCGCAGCGGTTGCAGGCAGAAATTGATGAGGTGTTCGCCGGCGGCGAGGACCTGGCGGGTGCGATCGAGCAGGTCGCGGTGCTCGGCGCCCGGTTGCTGTTGCAGGCCGCGATCGAGGCCGAGGTGACCGCGTTTTTGGGCCGGGACCGCTATGAGCGGGCCGCAGGCAGTGCGCGCCTGGGCGCCGGGATGCGCAGGTACCGCCTGACCACGGTGAAAACCACCGCCGGCTCCGGTGACGTTGAGCGGCTGAGCGTGCGCGGCACCGCTGAGCGCTTTCGCCTCCCAGTTGTTCGGTATGGGTGACTAAGACCATCGCGTTGAGTCGCTGGCAGATCGCCGGCCCGCGGACCGTCGACACGCGATGTGCAGGCCACCTTGACTGAGGCGCTCGGCGAGACCGCCGCGGTGTCAAACGACGGTGCGCATCTGCGAAGACATCCGCGACCAGTTCGAGGCCTGGAGCGCTCGCCGGCTCGACGACATCGAGCTGGATTACCTGTTCCTCGACGGCAGCCACTTCAAATACCACGCCAACGCGTCGGCCGACCCGGTGCTGGCCGCGTGGGGTATCGACACCGACGGCAACCCGGTGTTCGTCGGGCTGGAGGCCGCTTCAAGCGAGTCCGGTGACGCGTGGGAGGGGTTTTTGACCGGGCTCGGTGAGCGTGGGTTGGCGTGTCCGCTGCTGCTGGTCAGCGACGGTGCGGCCGGGTTGATCGGCGCGGTCGAGCGCACCATGGGCGCGGCGCTGCGGCAGCGGTGTCTGGTGCATCGCGCCAGAAACGTGTTGGCCAAGGTGCCCAAGAACGCCCAAGCGGAGGTCAAGGCCGACTACTGGTCGATCTTCGAGGTGCCCGACACGATCGAGCCCGGCCTCGACGCGGTCGGGTATGTGCAGAAGCGGCTCGACGTGTTCGAAAGGCGTTGGCGCGACTCCTATCCGGCAGCGTAGGCCCGGCTCAGCGACCGTGACTCGCTGACGGCCTACCTGCGGTTCCCGCGTGAGCACTGGACCCGGGTGCGGCACTCCAATTTCATCGAGCGGACGTTCGGTGAGACCCGCCGCCGGGTCAAGGTCATCGGTCGGCTGCCCGGCGAGGTTTCCTGTCTGAAGCTGGTGTGGGCGGTGCTCGATCGCGCCTCGGCCGGGTGGCGTAGCCCACCACGATTGCCCGCCGGGCTGCGGCTGCTGGCCAACCTGCGCAGGTCGCTGCATGACCCACTTTCCGAACTCCCGCAACGGAATTCGGGAGTTCACGCCGAAACCGGCGTGGCGCCAACCGATTCAGCTGCCACCGCATAGAATCGATTGTCACAGGCCGACTATCTGCTCTCCAGGTGGAGCGAGCCTCCACCCGAACGGCTATGACGTGAAGCCGGGCACCGGGTAGCGGCTGAGCATGTAGTTGCCGACTTCGCGATCTTGTAGGAGACCGGGTCGTGCAGGGTAAGGGTGCGATGTTTCTCCAGTAATCGGTCGAATCCGTACCGGGGGTGTGCCGCGGGCTCCGATGACCCGAAGATGCGGCTGGTGATCGAGGGCGACCCAGAGGTCAATTACCCAACGCTTCCGACACGCACCGAAGAGCTCACCGCGATCCTCGGCGGTCAGTTGTCGGCCTTTGTCCCAGACGGTTTGCAACAGTCGCGCGGCGTCTCGCGCGGCGGCGTCCGCGCCTTGGTAGGCAATGCCCATTTCGCCGTAGGCGCGCACGACGTAGGGATCCTCGACGCCTGCGACACCGGCTTGCGTCCACGGGCGGGCTTGGGTTCGGGTGGTCGCGCGCGGCGTCGAGCTCGCGCGATCCCAGCGGCAGACGCTGGCGAAGCTCAGCCGACCAGTGGCCCGGAACAGGCTGGCGGGCTGAACTGAAGAAGCCGCTGATGATGGCGTTGAATTCCGAGAACTCGTCAGCGCGCACCTCCACGTCGTGAAACTCACGGTGCCACTGTCGGTGCGACGCATGCTCCAGGGCGTCCCAGTCGCCGCCGACTGTGACGCCGGCTCGGTCGGTCGGGATCACCGCGGTGATGATCGATCCTCTGCTGCGCTGACGCCCGGAACTACCCGTAAAGACGAGCAGCAGGTTCGAATCCGTGGCGCCGCTGGTGAAGTGCTTGGTGCCTTCAAATCGGTAGTAGCTTCCGTCTTCGTGGGGTGGCACTGACCTTCCAGTCCAGCACGTGGCTGCGCTGTTCTGCCGGATGCGTTGCCGGCCCACCAGTTGCGTTGCGCCACTCTGGCGGTAGACGTTCGGTTCGTCTGCTCGACCCCAAGAGCTCGATGAACGCGATGCACACGGTGTGGTACCGAACAGATGACCCAAGGAGCCGTCTACTTTGGCGATCCCGCGATCACCCGAAGATGGTGGGCCAGTCAGCACCCATCCCCGAACTGTTGCGGAACTGCCAGCGACAGTAGGCCGCTGGCGCGCAGGTCCTCGCGTTCGGTGGTGGCCGATCCGCACGGTCGCGCTCGATGAGGCCGTCCTGCCATGTCCGGGCCAGATCACGCGCTACGGCAACGGGCTCGGCGATACTTGCTGGCCGGGGGCTTCGCGTTGGGTCGCCGCCGCTGATCCGCCTGGTGTCGATCGGTTCAGGCTTGCGGCTAAGAACCTCCGGTGTGTCTATTGCTCAAGATCGACCGTAAGTGATCGACTGTACGTTGTCGAGGAGGAACCGCTGTGTCTGGTCCAGCAGGTTGATGGTGATTCGGCCCAGCGGTATCAGGTGCGTCAGCGAAGTCGGGGCCGAATCCTCGGTCGATCGCCGCGGGCGCCACGCCGAGGTTGGCGGCATGGATTGTCACCACCTCGTCGTGGTGGTGACGGGACCACTGGCCAGCGCGCACCGCGGCGTCGACGAGCCGCTGCACCAGATCGGGGTGGGTCTCGACCAGTTGCGCGCTGACCGTCCAGACGCTGGCGTATAGGTTGCGTTGGTCGCCGCTGAGGTCGGCCAGTACACGAGCGCCGTAGAGATCTTCCAGTTCGGCAGCCCACGGCAACCAGCTGAACAGCGCGTCGACTGTGCCAGCGTCTAGGACGCCGGCTTGGTGGTGGGCCACCGCGGGGAACAGATCGGCGCCCTTGACGCTGGTGGCGGCGCTCAACCGGTCCGCGGGCAGATCCACGCCGGGAGTCTCGATGGCGACCAGGTCGACATCGCCCAGTTTCACACCGCCGCGCTCCAGCGTGGACAGCAGGCCCCGAGCCTCCCAGGTGCCCAGGGCGATCAATGTCTGCCGCCACGGGTCGAGCTGGCGATAGTCACCCAGCTCGCGGCGCAAGATGCGAATCGCCGCCGCCGAGACCCCGACCCGGCGGCCCGCCAACTCGGCGGGCGACCGCACCGGACTGTCCGCGCACACGTAAAGCCTCCTGCAGGCCCGGCGAAGGGTAATTTTGCCAGGCGGGTACGCCCGGTGCCCGCAGCCCCTCGCTGACTAACGGCGGGATCTCCCCACCGAACCTGGTGTAGGCGGGATGGTCGTTAGGTGAAGTGTAAAGCGCCCTGGGCGCCGCTCAACACCTCCAGGGCGATACCCTCCTGCGCCAACAAACCCGCTTCCAAGGCGGTCAGCAGCGCATTGGGAACCGGGCAGTTACTGTAGGCCAGGACATCACGCTCGACCGGAGTCGTGGTCATTGCACGCTCCTACCGGTGGGGCGGCTCAACCCGAGATGCGTCGCGTAAAGGTAGTCTCGTACTGGTGTGCGGAACACCAGGCGCTCCTGCAGCAACGGCACCACCTGATCAACGAACTCGTCGTAGACGCCGGGCAGATAGGCCGCAGAGATGATGAACCCGTCTGCGGCACCAGCCTCGAAATGGCTGACGAGTTGCTCGGCGATGTGCTCGGCTGTTCCCGCCCACTGCGGCACGAACCCGACGTTGGTCCCGTATCGCCGTCCCAGTTCCCCGAGCGACAAGTCGCTGCCGCCAGCGGTCGCGGAAAACATCTGCAACATGGTCGGCACATGCCGGTCACCAAGGTCGGCCACGATATCGGCGTACTTGATGTCCAACGGATACGCCGAGAGATCAATCCCGCTATGACTCGACAGGGTCGACAGACCGACCTCAGGATGCACCAGCGAGTTGATGTATTCCAGCCGGTCTCGGGCATGATGGCCGCAGTTTCCGAGGACCGGCATGATCGCCGTGAAAAACCTTCGTTCGTCCGATCGCGCGGCCAGCGGCGGCCACATTCTCGCCTGCAGGTCCCACAGGTCGCACGCATGATGTCCAGATTCGGCGAGATACGGCACTGCTTCGGCCCACCGCCCGGCGAAGCGCCGACTGGCAGACAATCCTGCCTGCATAACCGGTCGCCCTGCGGTGACCTGGGACTGCACCGGGCCGCGAACCGACAACCATTTGTACTGGTGCCCAGCAACGTATGGACCTTTTTCATCGGCAAAACCGCCCGCCCGCCTTGTCCAACAGCAGAGCATCGTCGCCCCAGGAGTTCCGGCCAGCCTTCAATGACCCCGTGAACTCGTCGGCACGTAGCGGATATCAAAATTTGTGGTGCTTGTCGACCCCGAAATTGCGCGCCTCCGAGTCGTTAAGCGACGTCACCACATTCCAGGACACCCGGCCATCCGACAGATGGTCCAGCGTCGCGAAGATCCGCGCGACGTGGTAGGGCGGGTAGTACGTCGTGGAAACCGTCGCGCCCAAACCCAATCTGTCGGTCGCCGCGGCCATTGTTGCAACAACACTGGTCGGTTCCAGGGCGATCGCGCCTTGACCGCCCAGGCCGACGCCGGTCTGAAGATCCCCACCGTAACTGTCTTCGATCGCCAAACCGTCCGGCAAAAACAACAAATCGAACTTCCCGCGTTCCAACGTCCGAGCGATCCGCTTGTAATACTCACCGCTGAGAGTTATCTGTGGCGCCCACGGACGCCACGCACCGGGCGGATCACGTTGCCAGCCGAGAAAAACCCAGCGAGGTGCAGTTGACGGCCTTGGGGCACGGTCGTGGTCAAAGATGTCCTCCCGTTCGAGGAGTGGGCGGTCCGATCGAGTATCTATTCACGAGCCATCAGCAGCACAGGGTTAAAACCTCGATGATTCCGGTGATTCTTTCCATCGCGCCGGGGTGATCGGATGCACGGTCTGTCGGACACAACGGTCGACTTGCCACCGACGGGACTTCCAACTGCTGCAACGGATTCGACCGGCAATCCGAAACCGGCGTCAGTGAGCATTGAGGCGATCTAAGTAAGACCAAGACATGCTCGCCGTGGCGGCATCCAATTCGTCATCGATCGCATAAAATCACCAACGCAAAACAGGGAGCCTACGTGACGCCCTTACACCGCTCCTGGGACATCACCCGCTGGGCATTGACACTGAACTCCGCCATCGTTCCTCCTGGGCCTACGACTGTCCGGGCTGCTGCTGCTGGATGTTGATGATCACGAACTCGGCTGGGTAGAGCGGTGCGAAACCCACCAAGACGTTCACGATGCCCAGAGCCACCTGATCCGGGGGGTTGTTGTTGACGTCGCACTGCACCAGGTAGGCGTCGGCGGGTGTGGAGCCGGCGAACGCCCCTTTGCGGAACAGGCCCTGCATGAACGCGGTGACGTTCAGTCGCAGCGACGACCACAACGGCTCTGCGTTGGGCTCGAACACCGCCCACTGGGTCCCGCGGCGCAGTGACTCCTCGATGAATAGGGCGAGCCGGCGCACCGGCAGGTACTTCCACTGGTTCTGGGCCTGGTCGGCGCCCACTGTGGTTCGCGCACCCCAGATCACCGGCCCGGCTGCGGGCATGGTGCGCAACCCGTTGACCGCCAGCGGGTTGATGGTCCCGCTCTCACCGTCGTCGATGTGCGCGGTGAAGTCGGTGATTCCGGTGATGGCGGCGGCGGTACCGGCCGGCGCCTTCCAGACGCCGCGGCCGCTGTCGGTGGCCGCCCATACGCCTGCCACCGCGCCGCAGGGCCCGACGGTGATGGTGGCGCCGGTGTTGTCGGGGAGCGTGAGGTTGGGGTAGTAGACCGCCGCATTCGCGCTGGGTGTCAGCGGTGGATTAGTGCTGATGGCGTGGAAGTCGAGGGGGGCGACCGACGCCCATTCCTTCGGCGGATCGACGATCAGCATCGCCCGCTGCGGCACGCAGAACGCGGCGGCGGGCTCAAGAATGGTGGTCGGATCGTAGGTGTTCGCGGGATCGACCGGAAGGCAGAGGATGTTGAAAATATCGGCCTTCGTCAGCGCGTAGATACCGGTTTTCTTGGCGGGGTCGCCGAGCGGGACGGGAGGCTGTGCATCGGCGTCGTCGGCGGGGTCCGCTGGGGCTGCGGGTTTCGGCGCCGCGAACTGTGCGCCCGGGGTCGACGTGCCCGGTACGGACGTGCCGCTCGGTGTGTTCGAGGGGGCCTTGGTCCATCCATTTGTCGCCGCGGGAGTGACCAGTCGCGATCCCGCCAGCAGCGTCGGCAGGTACTGAGGTGTGCCCTTGATCAGATTGGCCCCCGCGTAGACCTCCTGCGACACCACCTGGGCTCCCGAGGTCGATTGCTGCACCTGCCGGATGGTCAGGTTGAACTGGTTGACCGCCGGATTGACTAGGGCCGTGGTATCGACCGTGGCCCACAGGTTGGTTCCCCAGGCGCCCGGCGAGCTGGCCTGAAGCGTGATGTCGGAGGACAGCGAGAGGGAGGCCACGGAGTAATTCGTGGTGTCGCTTGGGTTGTCGGCGCGCACGATCAACGCGGTAGCGCCTCCGTTGAGGAAGAACAGGTAGACGGCGTAACTCATCGGCCAATCGCTGTCCAGGCCGCCGAACTGGTTCTCGTAGTCCGCCCAGCAGTTCACTTGGAACGGGTAGTCGACTATGCCCTGCGGGGCGAGTCCTACAAACGCAGCAACGGACGTCGGCACGCCCACGATCGGCCGCACGGGATTCGGCAGTTCATTGACGTATACGCCTGGATAGGTAAGAGGTAATGGCATATTGCTCCCCCTTGTTCGGGAAGCTCAGCGACGCCTGGGACGGCTGTTGCTCCGAGCTCCAGTGGTATTGGGCGCCCAGGCCGTGTCGCCGTGCAACATTTGGGTCCGCTCAGCGGACCGTGAGAGCGGATCAGCACGGGTCCAGGAGCGGTGTTGATCACTGGTGTGTTCGGGTAGGCCGACCTCTTTCGGGGTGGCGGTACCTCAGAGGGCATGATCGGCGCTCCGGTTGATCTTTGCCATGCAGTTCGTAGCCCAGGTCGGCTGCGTTCTCCATGTCAGTTCCCCGAGGTTGCTCACCCCACACCCGCCACAATGATGAGACAAGTAAGCGTTCCGCTCAGCGGACCGCCGCCCGTCCTTCAGGGCAACGCGGCCTCGATCCGGCGGACCGTGCGCAGCACCAGTTCACCGAGCTTCGGGGATGGGCCAGCCGCGTACTCGAGAGCGAAGACCGCGCCCAGACATTCGCCGTGACGGTTCCGCACCGGAGCCGACACTGAACAGGTCCCGGGCATTGTGTCCTGAAGGTCGGACACGGTCGCGCGTACATCGAGGAGCTGCTCGCGAAGTTGTTGCCATTCGTGCGACTTCCAGCAGGACGGGGGTGGGGGATCCCCGGGTCGCACTGCGTAGAGGATTCGGCCGGCGGCCGTGCGAGCCACGGTTTCTCGGTCGAGCGCATCGGGGTAGAAGGTGCAGCCTCGCCGCGCCGTGGCGGCTATCACCCGCAGTCTGTCGCCGTAGAGAACGACCAGCGCCGACATTTCGCACGCTGAGCTGACGGCCAAGTCGTGCACCGGGGCATGGGCGATTTTCCTCAGCTCGGGGTCAGGCTGCCAGTGTTGGCCGATGCGCCCGAGCCGTGGCCCCACGTAGTAGCGCTGCCCGACTCGCTGCGCGGCACCGAGCTCGACGAGTTGCTCCGCGAGCCGGTGCGCGGAGGTCTTCGCCAGACCACTTACGCGCGCCAGAGCGGTGAGCCCCAACCCGTCGTCGGCTTGAGCAAGCGCTTCGAGGAGCGTAAACGCACCGGCAAGCACGCCACGGCCGGGAGATTTATCGGCGGGCTCGGCGACCAATCCCGGACAGTCGGTGCCAGCGGTCCCACCTGTGACGGCCGGTGCTGGACCGGTGACAGGCGAGTAGAGCCGCGGAATGATGCCGCTCATAATTTGGCCGCCATCAAAGCAGTGAGACGGAAAGGCTTCCTCACCATAAGCTTGCACCGATAGGTGCGCAACAGCCGATCGTCCGTGCCGAGCCGCCCCAAGTATTCTGTGCTTACTCGATCGCACCCAGTGCGGCCAATCCGAACGAAAGAATTGACAGTGGCGCTCGTCGTGCAGAAGTACGGCGGATCCTCGGTGTCCGACGCCGACCGGATTCGCCGCGTTGCCGAGCGGATCGTGGAGACCAAGAAGCAGGGCAACGACGTCGTCGTGGTGGTCTCTGCGATGGGGGACACCACCGACGATCTGCTGGATCTCGCCCAGCAGGTGTGCCCGGTCCCGCCGCCGCGCGAACTCGACATGCTGCTGACCGCCGGCGAGCGCATCTCTAACGCTCTGGTCGCGATGGCGATCGAATCGCTGGGTGCCCACGCCCGCTCCTTCACCGGCTCGCAGGCCGGGGTCATCACCACCGGCACGCACGGCAACGCCAAGATCATCGAGGTCACGCCCGGCCGGCTGCAGGCCGCGCTTGCGGAGGGGTGCATCGTTCTGGTCGCCGGATTCCAGGGCGTCAGCCAGGACACCCGCGACGTCACCACGCTGGGCCGCGGCGGCTCGGACACCACCGCCGTCGCGCTGGCCTCGGCGCTGGGCGCGGATGTCTGCGAGATCTACACCGACGTCGACGGCATCTTCAGCGCCGACCCGCGCATCGTCCCCAACGCCCGCAAGCTGGACACCGTCACCTTCGAGGAAATGCTGGAGATGGCGGCCTGCGGCGCCAAGGTGCTGATGCTGCGCTGCGTCGAATACGCCCGCCGCTACGACCTTCCGGTGCACGTCCGGTCGTCGTACTCGGACAAATTAGGCACCGTCGTCGTCGGATCGATCAAGGACATACCCATGGAAGACCCCATCCTGACCGGAGTGGCCCACGACCGCAGCGAGGCCAAGGTGACCATCGTCGGCATCCCCGACATCCCCGGTTACGCCGCCAAGGTGTTCCGGGCCGTCGCCGACGCCGACGTCAACATCGACATGGTGTTGCAGAACGTCTCCAAGGTCGAGGACGGCAAGACCGACATCACCTTCACTTGCGCACGCGACAGCGGACCGACCGCCGTGGCCAAACTGGACTCGCTCAAAGAGGAGATCGGTTTCACCCAGCTGCTCTACGACGACCACATCGGCAAGGTGTCGCTGATCGGTGCCGGCATGCGCAGCCATCCTGGCGTCACCGCGACGTTCTGTGAGGCCCTGGCCGCGGTGGGCGTCAATATCGAGCTGATCTCCACTTCCGAGATCCGCATCTCGGTGCTCTGCCGGGACACGGAATTGGACAAGGCTGTGGTGGCGTTGCATGAGGCGTTCGGCCTCGGCGGTGAGGAGCAGGCCACGGTGTATGCGGGGACGGGGCGCTAATGGTCGCCATCGGTGTAGTGGGTGCCACCGGTCAGGTGGGCCAGGTGATGCGCACGCTGCTCGACGAACGCGACTTCCCGGCCTCGTCGGTGCGCTTTTTCGCCTCGGCCCGCTCGCAGGGTCGCAAGCTGCCGTTCCGCGGCCAGGAGATCGAGGTCGAGGACGCCGAGACGGCCGACCCGACAGGCCTGGACATCGCGTTGTTCTCCGCCGGCGGAGCGATGTCGAAGGTGCAGGCGCCGCGGTTCGCCGCTGCCGGGGTGACGGTGATCGACAACTCGTCGGCGTGGCGCAAGGATCCCGACGTGCCGCTGGTGGTCTCCGAGGTGAACTTCGAGCGCGACGCGCACAACCGACCCAAAGGCATCATCGCCAATCCGAACTGCACGACCATGGCCGCGATGCCGGTGCTCAAGGTGCTGCACGAGGAAGCCGGGCTGACCCGCTTCATCGCGTCTTCCTACCAGGCGGTTTCGGGTAGCGGCGTAGCCGGGGTGGAGGAGTTGGCGACCCAGGCGCGCGCGGTGATCGACGGAGCGGAACGTCTGGTGCACGACGGCAGCGCCGTCGACTTCCCGGCCCCCCGCAAATACGTCGCCCCGATCGCGTTCAACGTGGTGCCGCTGGCCGGGTCGTTGGTGGACGACGGCTCCGGCGAGACCGACGAGGACCAGAAGCTGCGTTCGGAGAGCCGCAAGATCCTGGGCATTCCCGACCTGCTGGTCAGCGGAACCTGCGTGCGGGTGCCGGTTTTCACCGGGCACTCGCTGTCCATCAACGCCGAGTTCGCCCGACCGATCTCGCCGGAGCGGGCGCGCGAGCTGCTCGACGGCGCCCCGGGTGTGAAGCTGGTCGACGTACCGACCCCGCTGGCCGCCGCGGGCATCGACGAATCGTTGGTCGGCCGCATCCGCCAGGACCCCGGGGTTCCCGACGGGCGTGGTCTGGCGCTGTTCATCTCGGGAGACAACCTGCGTAAAGGCGCCGCGTTGAACACGATCCAGATCGCGGAGCTGCTGGCTGCGCAGTTGTAGAACAATTCAGACGGTTTTCAAACGAATATCAAACCTTCTCGCCATCTTCCTCATAGGGTTAGGGCGTCGTGATCGGGCGCACGTGGGGAGGTCCAACTCGTGAACTTCTTGATTCTGCCGCCGGAGATCAACTCCTTGCGCCTGTTCACCGGTGCTGGATCGGCACCGATGTTGCAGGCCGCCGCGTCCTGGGCGGGTCTGGCCGAGGAATTGGACTCCGCCGCCCGATCTTTTTCGTCGGTGGTCTCCGGATTGAGCGGTCAGGCCTGGCAGGGCCCGGCGGCAGCGGCGATGTCCGCCGCCGCGGCGCCTTATGCGAGTTTCCTGACCGCCGCCTCGGCGCACGCGGGTTCGTTGGCCGGCCAGGCCGATGCGGTCGCCGGTGTGTTCGAGAGTGCCCGGGCGGCGATCGTGCATCCGCTGGAGATTGCAGCGAACCGAAATGCGTTGGTGCAGTTGGTCAGATCGAATTGGCTGGGGTTCAACGCGCCCGCAATCGCCACTGTCGAGGCGTTCTATGAGCAGATGTGGACCAGGGATGTCGCCGCGATGTTCGACTACTACACCGGTGTGTCCGCGGCCGCCGCGCAGTTGAGCCCGGCGCAGAGTGTGCTGCAGAACCTGTTGAGCGGTCTGCCCAACGTCGGGATCGGCAACAAGTCCGGCACCGGCAACCTGGGCAACGGCAACACCGGTAGCGCCAACATCGGCAGCGGGAACAAGGGCAGCGGCAACTTCGGCGGCGGAAATCTCGGCGATGCCAACGTCGGCAGCGGCAACATCGGCAGCGCCAACTTCGGCAGCGGAAATATCGGCTCGGGCAATATCGGTATGGGCAACAGTGGACCGTTGGGCGCCGGAGGGCCGTTATCGCCGATCCCGTCAAAGGGGAACAACAACGTCGGATTGGGCAACACCGGCAACAACAACCTCGGCATCGGCAATACCGGCAACGGTAATCAAGGGGCCGGTAACACCGGCAATAACAACATCGGTTTCGGGCTGACCGGGAACAACCTGATCGGAGTCGGCAGCGCGTACTACAACTCGGCAACAGGCCAGTTCGTCCTCGCCGGCTTGAATTCCGGCACCGGCAATATCGGCTTCGGGAATTCCGGTTCCAACAACATCGGGTTCTTCAACTCCGGCTCGGGCAACATCGGCATCTTCAACTCCGGTGTCGACACGTCCGGCGGATATGGGGTCCATACCGCGGGGATAGGTAACTCTGGCACCGCCAACATCGGCCTCGGGAACTCCGGAGCCGGCAGCTTCGGCTTCGGCAACGGCGGGAGTGTGAACACCGGCATCGGCAACGGCGGCAGTTTCAACACCGGCTTCGGCAATGGTGGCCCCACCAACACCGGGTTCAGCAATTCCGGCGGTGCAAATACCGGTAGCGGCAACTCCGGCAACATCAACACGGGATCGTGGAATTCGGGCGCGGTGAACACCGGATTCGGCGTCACCACAGACTCCGGTGAGACGGTGTCGGGCTACGGCAACAGTGGCTATTTCGTCTCCGGCTTCAACAATTCCATCAGCCCGGCTCCGAGCACCGGTGGCAGTTCTGGCTTCGGAAATTCGGTGGCGGGTGGTTCGGTGCACAGCGGATTCACGTCCGGTTTCTTCAACACCGGAATTTCTGAGCTGTTCTTGGGCCTGCCGATTGGTGATGCCAGCGGGTTCCTGTCGGGCTTGTTCAACAGCGGCACCGGGGTAGCGGGAATCCTCACCACCAACGTGGGCCGGCTGCCCTATTGAGCGGGCACGCGCTCATAGCTGCTACATAAGTTCTCCATAGCGATCACTACTGGTTGCCCCGCCATCATCTGTGTCATGAGCGAAATTTCTGACACCCCAACCACGCGGACCTCTACCGCGGTAGCAACGCCTCCGGCAACCGAAGTGCACGAGCACAGGACACCCAGGGTCTTCAAGGCCGCCGCCTGGGTCGCCATCGTCGCCGGCATCACCTTCGTCGTCTCGGTCATCTTCTTCACCGGTTTCCGGCTGGGGCTGATGGCTGGGCACGGCGGCGGCCACCACCACGGTCATCACCACAAGCACGCGATGATGCATCACGGCGGGTTCCCCGGCAGCGGATTCCGCGGCGGCGGCAGCCCCGAAGTGGGTCCGGGCGGACCCGGCGGCGCCGGCGGCCCGGGCGGGCCGGCCCAGGTGCCGTCGTCCGTCTCGCCTTCGGCCACTCCGTCCCCGGCTCCCGGCCGCTGATCAAACCTGTCACCGATAGCCCGGCGCTCACTCGAGCGCCGGGCTACATCAATTCATGGCAACTTTGCGGTAGCAGCCCTTTACCTCGTCGCGGCGCTGAGCAATGCTCGAAGACATGAGTGATGCAGCACCACCGCCAGCCGCGCCAGCTCCGCCTGCTTACGCCGAGCCCGTGCCCCCGCCTTACCGGGAAAAGCCCCCCCGGCTCTACGCGGCAGCGGCGTGGGTGGTGATCGTCGCCGGCACCATCTTCATCGTGTCGACCCTGTTCATGGTCGGTGCCGCACTTCTGTGGGGCGGAAGCTGCCACCACCGTCACTGGCATCACCATCACGGCTACTACGCACCTGAGGGCCCCGGCGGCCCCGGCTACCAGTACCGATTCCCAGGGCCGCCGCCTCCGGGCATGGGCCCGGGATTCCCGGGCGGACCGGGCGGACCGCCGAGTTCCGGGCCTGCTCAGTCGCCCACTTCCCCGAGCGCACCCCCGACCCCGCCGGGCCGCTGACTGCGCCGTTTCGGCGCGGGGTTGACGGGTAACCCAGTGATGTCGGCCGGATTCGGCGAGTTGCTCCGCGTCTGTCGTCAAATACCGTGCCGCTCTTGACCTTCCGTTAACACAGCCCAGTTAAAGGAGGTAGCGAGATGACGGAGCGCTACACCACCACCGATGCGGGCGCCCCCGCTCCCAGCGACGAGCAGTCGTTGACCATCGGGCCCGACGGGCCGATTCTGCTGCAGGATCACTACCTGATCGAGCAGATGGCGCAGTTCAACCGTGAGCGCATCCCGGAGCGTCAGCCGCACGCGAAGGGCGGCGGCGCGTTCGGTCAGTTCGAGGTGACCAACGACGTCAGCCAGTACACCCGGGCCGCGGTGTTCCAGCCGGGCACCAAGACCGAGATGCTCGCCAGGTTCTCGACGGTGGCCGGCGAGCGGGGCAGCCCAGACACCTGGCGCGACCCGCGCGGCTTCGCGCTGAAGTTCTACACCAGCGAGGGCAACTTCGACATGGTGGGCAACAACACCCCGGTGTTCTTCATCCGCGACCCGATGAAGTTCCAGCATTTCATCCGCTCCCAGAAGCGCCTGCAGGCCAGCAACGTTCGTGACCACACCATGCAGTGGGACTTCTGGACTCTGGTTCCGGAGTCGGCACATCAGGTGACGTGGCTGATGGGGGACCGTGGTATCCCCAAGAGTTGGCGGCACATGAACGGTTACAGCAGCCATACCTACAGCTGGATCAACGCGAGCGACGAGATCGTCTGGGTCAAGTATCACTTCATCACCGATCAGGGCATCGATTTTCTGACCCAGGACGAGGCCGACCGGCTGGCCGGGGAGGACGGCGACTACCACCAGCGGGACCTGTACGAGTCGATCGAGGCCGGCAATCACCCGTCCTGGACGCTGAAGGTCCAGATCATGCCGTTCGAGGACGCCAAGACCTATCGGTTCAACCCGTTCGACCTCACCAAGGTGTGGCCGCACGGTGACTATCCGCTAATCGACGTCGGCAAGATGACGCTGAACCGCAACGTCACCGACTATCACACCGAGATCGAGCAGGCTGCCTTCGAACCGAACAACATCGTGCCCGGGACCGGGTTGAGCCCCGACAAGATGCTGCTGGCGCGCGGGTTCTCCTACGCCGATGCGCACCGCGCCCGCCTCGGCACCAACTACAAGCAGATTCCGGTCAACACGCCGAAGGTGGAGGTGAACAGTTACTCCAAGGACGGCGCGATGCGGATGAAGAACGTGTCCGACCCGGTGTATGCGCCGAACTCCTTCGGCGGGCCGCACGCGGATCCGCGCCGTGCCGCCGAGGTGCGTTGGTTTGCCGACGGCGAGATGATCCGCTCGGCGTACACGCTGCGCGCCGAGGACGACGACTGGGGACAGGCGGGCACGCTGGTGCGCGAAGTGCTCGATGACGAAGCCCGGGATCGGTTGGCTACCAACATCATCGGCCATGTTTCCAAGGGCGTGAAGGAGCCGGTGCTATCGCGGGTGTTCGAGTACTGGCGCAACGTCGACCCCGATCTGGGCAAGAAGGTCGAGGAGGGGGTGCGGGCGAACCTCGGCTGATCCGCTGGGCCGCGCCGAGCCAGTAGACGGTCCGGAAATTGGGTACTTGTCTACCCCGTGCACCCAAACCGTACGGGAATATGTCGGACCCATCTGCAAGATGTAGTGATGGTGGTTATCGTTCCGATAGCTGCGCGCCCAGCGCCTAGCTGCCCCGGAGGGAGCGTGACATGACACGCATCGCCACCACCACCGCTGCGGCGCCGCAGCTGGAACTGATCGACACCGAGCTGACCGGCTCGGCGGCCGCCGCCCGGCACATCGCCGAAGGATGCTTGGTCGACGGTCCGGTGGGCAGGGTGGGCCTGGAACTCGAAGCGCACTGTTTCGACCCTGCCGATCCCCGCCGCCGGCCGGGTTGGGACGAGATCTCCGACGTCATCAAATGGCTGCGCCGGCTGCCCGGCGGTAGCAACATAACGGTGGAACCCGGTGGCGCGGTGGAACTTTCGGGTCCGCCCGCCGACGGTGTGCTGCCGGCTATCGCGGCCATGCGCACCGACCAGGCGGTGCTCGGCTCCGCATTCGCCGATGCCGGGCTCGGCTTGGTTTTCCTAGGCGCGGACCCGCTGCGGCCGCCCGCTCGGATCAACCCGGGCGCTCGCTACCGCGCCATGGAGCAGTTCTTCGCCGCCAGCCACAGCGGCGCAGCAGGTGCGGCGATGATGACCTCGACAGCATCGATCCAAGTGAACCTGGACGCCGGGCCGCGGGCGGGCTGGGCGGCCCGGGTGCGGCTGGCCCACGCTCTGGGGCCGACGATGGTCGCGATAGCCGCCAATTCGCCGATGTTGAGCGGCGAGTTCTCCGGGTGGCAGTCGACCCGTCAGCGGGTGTGGGGCCAGATGGATTCCGCGCGCTGCGGGCCGATCCTGGCCGTCAGTGGCGACGACCCCGGCACCGACTGGGCCCGGTACGCGTTGAAGGCCCCGGTGATGCTGGTGCACGCTCCCGACGCCGTGCCGGTGACGCATTACGTGGCGTTCACCGACTGGGTGGACGGCCTGGTGCAGCTCGGGGACCGCCGCCCCACCGTCGCGGACCTGGAGTATCACCTGACCACGCTGTTCCCGCCGGTCCGGCCGCGGCAGTGGCTGGAGGTCCGCTATCTGGACAGCGTGCCCGAGGCCATCTGGCCCGCGCTGGTGTTCATGCTGACCACCCTGCTCGACGACCCCGTCGCCGCCGACCTGGCGGCCGAGGCGGTCGAGCCGGTCGCCACGGCCTGGGACACCGCGGCCCGGCTTGGTTTGCGTGATCGCCGGTTGTGGGCGGCCGCCAACCGGTGTGTGGCGATCGCGGCTGAGCGGGCGCCCGAGTCGCTGGCAGACGGGATGCAGCGGTTGATCGCCGGTGTCGAAGCCGGCCGCTGCCCGGCGGATGACTTCGCCGACCGGGTGGTGGCGCACGGCATCGCCGCAACGGTTGCCCGGGCAGCGGTAGGGGAGCTGTGATCGCACGGCAGCGGCTTGCCGACGACCTGGAGCGGGCGCGCGACCGCACCTTGCGGTTGGTTGATTTCAGCGACGACGAACTGCGGCGGCAGTACGACCCGTTGATGAGTCCCCTGGTGTGGGATCTGGCGCACATCGGTCAGCAGGAGGAGCTGTGGCTGTTGCGGGGCGGCAATCCGGATCGGCCCGGGATGCTGCCCCCGCAGGTGGAAGGGCTGTACGACGCGTTCGTGCACTCGCGCGCCAGCCGGGTGCAGCTGCCACTGCTGTCCCCGGCCCAGGCGAGGTCGTACTGCCGCACCGTTCGTTCGGCCGCTCTCGAGGCCCTGGACGCGTTACCGGCCGATGCCGACGATTTTCAGTTCGGCCTGGTGGTGAGCCACGAGAATCAGCACGGCGAAACAATGTTGCAGGCCCTCAACCTGCGCACGGGCCCACCGCTGCTGCGGGACACCGCCGGCCTGCCGCCCGGTCGACCCGGGATCCAGGGCACTTCGGTGCTGGTACCGGGCGGCCCCTTTGTGCTGGGTGTGGACCTCGCCGACGAGCCGTACTCGCTGGACAACGAACGCCCCGCGCACGTCGTCGACGTTCCGGCGTTCCGGATCGGCCGGGTGCCGGTCACCAACGCTGAATGGCGCGAGTTCGTCGACGACGGCGGCTACGCGCAGCCGCGCTGGTGGACCAGCCGCGGCTGGCAGCACCGGGAGCAGGCTGGCCTGACTGCCCCGCAGTTCTGGAACGCCGGCACCCGGACCCGGTTCGGTCACGTCGAGGACATTCCCGCCGACGAGCCGGTGCAGCATGTCAGCTACTTCGAGGCACAGGCCTACGCGTCCTGGGCCGGTGCCCGGTTGCCCACCGAGATCGAATGGGAGAAGGCGTGCGCCTGGGATCCGGCGACCGGCTCCCGCCGCCGCTACCCGTGGGGCACCGACGAGCCGTCCGCCGACCGCGCCAACCTGGGTGGTACGGCACTGCGCCCGGCCCCGGTCGGCGCGTACCCCTGCGGGGCGTCGGCGTACGGGGCCGAGCAGATGCTGGGCGACGTCTGGGAGTGGACCAGCTCGCCGTTGCGGCCGTGGCCCGGATTCGTGCCGATGATCTACGAACGCTATTCGCAGCCGTTCTTCGACGGCGACTACCGGGTGTTGCGGGGCGGATCGTGGGCGGTGGAGGCGGCCATTCTGCGGCCCAGCTTTCGCAACTGGGATCACCCGTACCGTCGTCAGATCTTTTCCGGTGTGCGCCTTGCGTGGTCGGTCTGATGTGCCGGCACCTGGGCTGGCTGGGCGCGCGGGTCGCAGTTTCCTCGCTGGTGCTCGATCCGTCGCAGGGGCTGCGGGTGCAGTCGTACGCGCCGCGCCGGCAGAAGCACGGCTTGATGAACGCCGACGGCTGGGGTGTGGGCTTCTTCGATCCGGTGTCCGACGGTGGCACACCACGTCGCTGGCGCAGCGCGGCCCCGCTGTGGGGTGACAGCTCATTCGACTCGATTGCCCCTGCGCTGCACAGTCATTGCGTGGTGGCGGCGGTGCGGTCCGCGACCGTCGGGATGCCGCTCGAGGCCAGCGCGACCGCACCGTTCACCGACGGGCGCTGGCTGTTGTCGCACAACGGTGTCGTCGACCGCGCCGTGCTGCCGTTGACCAGAGAGGCCGAGTCCGTTTGTGACAGCGCGGTTTTGGCGGCAACGATTTTCGCCGCGGGGCTGGACGCACTGGGCGAGACCGTGCTGGCCATCGGCGCCGACGACCCGCAGGCAAGGCTGAACATCCTGGCGGCCAACGGTTCTCGACTGCTCGCCACTACCTGG
Organism: Mycobacterium kiyosense; assembly: GCA_021654635.1. Lineage (NCBI taxonomy): Bacteria > Bacillati > Actinomycetota > Actinomycetes > Mycobacteriales > Mycobacteriaceae > Mycobacterium > Mycobacterium kiyosense. The sequence goes on along the minus strand of AP025179.1, from coordinate 6,016,318 downwards.
GGCGACACTTTGTTCATCCTGCGCCGCGACGACGGGGTGGTGCTGGCCAGCGAGCCCTACGACGACGACCCCGCCTGGGCCGACGTCCCGGATCGCCACCTGGTGCACGTCGACGACGGGGGCGTGACGATGACGCCGCTGGACCGAAAGCCGAAAGGATCCTGATGACGCTGACACTGTCGAATCACCTCGCCGAAGACGCCGCCCTGCACGCGTTACGGCGGGATGTGTTCGTCGGTCTGCAGCAGACCCCGAAATCGTTGCCGCCCAAGTGGTTTTACGACGACGCCGGCAGCGACCTGTTCGACCAGATCACCCGGTTGCCGGAGTACTACCCGACGCGCACCGAGGCCGCCATACTGCGAGCCCGTTCCGCCGAGATCGCGGCGGCCAGCCGGGCCGACACCCTGGTCGAGTTGGGTAGCGGCACCTCGGAGAAGACCCGGCTGCTGCTCGACGCGCTGCGCGACCGCGGGGCGCTGCGCGGATTCGTGCCGTTCGACGTCGACGCCGGCGTGTTGGCCGCGGCCGCGGCGGCCATTCAGCGCGAATACCCCGGCATCGAAATCCGGGCTGTCTGTGGCGATTTCGAGGAACACCTGGCCGAGATTCCCGGCGCCGGGCGCCGGCTGTTCGTGTTCCTGGGCTCCACCATAGGCAATCTGACTCCCGGCCCGCGTGCGGAGTTCCTGTCAACGCTGTCGGACGTGATGCGACCGGGGGACAGCCTGCTGCTGGGCACCGACCTGGTCAAGGACGCCGAACGGTTGGTCCGGGCCTACGACGACGCCGCCGGTGTGACGGCACGGTTCAACCGCAACGTGCTGGCGGTGATCAACCGCCAACTCGACGGCGACTTCGACGTCGACGCCTACCAGCATGTGGCCCGGTGGAACGCCGTGGAGGAACGCATCGAGATGTGGTTGCGCTCGGTTCGCGCTCAGCGGGTGCGGGTCGCTGCGCTCGATTTGACCGTCGACTTCGAGGCCGGCGAGGAGATGCTGACCGAGGTGTCCTGCAAGTTCCGGCCGGACGCGGTCCGCGCCGAACTGGCCGAGGTGGGTCTGCAGGCGACCCGGTGGTGGACCGACGAAGCCGGGGACTTCGGTCTTTCGCTGGCTGCGAAATGAGTGCGCCGCTGGCCGAGCGATGGCGGGATGCTCGACCGCAGTTCGCCGGCCTGCACCTGGACAACGCGGCCTGCTCGAGGCAGAGCTTCGCCGCGCTGGATGCGGCGGCCCGGCACGCCGTGCACGAAGCGGAGGTTGGCGGCTACGTGGCTGCCGAGGCGGCCGCGTCGGTCCTGGATGCGGGCTGTGCCGCGGTGGCATCCCTGTGCGGCCTGCCGGACGCCACCGTCGTGTTCACCACCGGATCGTTGCATGCGCTGGATCTGTTGCTGGGCAGTTGGCCGGCCGACCGGCGGACGCTGGCCTGCCTACCCGGTGAGTACGGTCCCAACCTGACCGTGATGGGCGCGCACGGGTTCGAGGTGCGCCGGCTGCCGACACTCGGTGACGGCCGGCTGGCGCTCGACGACGCCGCGCTGCAGTTGCAGGAGAATCCGCCCGACCTGGTGCATTTGACGCCGGTGGCCAGTCATCGTGGCACCGTGCAACCGTTGGCGATGGTGGCGGAGCTGTGCCGCGAGATCGGCGTGCCGCTGGTGGTGGACGCCGCCCAGGCGTTGGGTCAGATCGATTGCGCGGTGGGCGCCGACGTCACCTATTCGTCCTCGCGTAAGTGGCTCGCCGGGCCCCGCGGGGTGGGGGTGTTGGTGGGGCGGGTCGAGCTGATGGCGGGGCTGACGCCGCGGTTGCCGGTGCCGTTCGGCTTCGGTGAAGCCAATGTCGCTGCGCGAGTGGGGTTTTCGGTGGCAGTAGGGGAGTATCTGGCGGGCGGCCCGGAGTCGGTGCAGGCTCGGCTGGCCGAGTTGGGTGCGCTGGCGCGCCGGCTGCTGGCCGATGTGCCGGGCTGGGCGGTGGTCGAGGAGGTCGAAGAGCCTAGCGCTATAACAACTTTGGCGCCGCTAAACGGCGCGGATCCCGACGGGGTGCGGTCCTGGTTGCTGGCCGAACGCGGCATTCTGACCACTTTCGCCGGAATACCGCGGGCGCCGCTCGAGTTGACTGCGCCCGTGCTGCGCATCTCTCCGCACGTCGATACCACCGCCGCGGATTTGGAGATGTTCGCCGAAGCGCTGATCGAAGCGACAGCGGCCACCGTCGCTAATTGACGAAACCGTCACCCGGTTTGGAGCACAGGTTCCGTACGGAAAGTTTTAAAAACCGCTTCTAACTACTGTCATATTGGGCGTGTGTGGAGTAACTTTTCGCTCGGTACGGATTGGAGTGGAGGGACGGGCGCCTCACGCTCCACCTCCTTGTCGTATTGGCAGGACGCCAGGACTCCGGTGGAAGGTGCTCGATGAACTTCTCAGTGTTGCCACCCGAAATCAACTCGCTGCGCCTGTTCACCGGCGCCGGGGCCGGCCCGCTGTTGGAGGCCGCGTCGGCCTGGGATGGCCTTGCCGCCGAATTGTCCACTGCCGCTGAATCATTCACGTCGGTGACGTCGGGTCTGGCGGGTCAGGCCTGGCAGGGGCCGGCGTCCGCGGCGATGGCGTCGGCGGCGCTACCGTACGCGGGGTGGCTGAGCGCGGCGGCCACCCAGGCCTCCGGCGCGGCAGCCCAGGCCAAAGCGGTGGTCAGTGTTTTCGAGTCGGCGGTGGCCGCGACGGTGCATCCACTGGCCGTGGCGGCCAACCGTTCGGGTTTCGTGCAATTGGTCCTCTCCAACCTGTTCGGGCAGAACGCGCCTGCCATTGCGGCGGCCGAAGCCGCCTACGAGTCGATGTGGGCGCAGGATGTGGCCGCGATGTTCGGCTATCACGCCGGCGCGTCGGCCGCGGTCGCCGCATTGGCGCCGTTCACCCAGTCGCTGCAGGGTCTGGTGGGGGGTATCGCCACTCAACTGTCCGCCGCGCCGGCTGCGGTCGCAGCATTGCCGGCCGCGGCTGAGTCGCTGCAGACAAGCTTCGGCTGGGCGAACTTCGGCGGGTTCGACCTCGGCTTGGGCAACCTCGGCAACGGCAACATCGGCAACGGAAACCTCGGCCAGTCCAACTTCGGTAGCGCCAACTTGGGTAGCTGGAACGTCGGCTCCGGCAACTTGGGCACGTCCAACATCGGCTACGGGAACTTCGGTTCCGGTAACAAGGGCTTCGGCAACAACGGCAACTTCAATATCGGCTTCGGCCTCTCCGGCAACAACTTGGTGGGTCTGGGTAATGCCTACTACGACACGTCGACCGGCCAGTTCCACTTCAATGCCTTTAATTCCGGTACCGGCAATATCGGCTTCGGCAACTCCGGCACCAACAACATCGGCTTCTTCAATTCAGGAAACGGGAACGTCGGTCTCTTCAATTCGGGAAGCTTCAACACCGGCATCGGTAACTCAGGCCTGGCCAACACCGGATTTATCAGCTCGGGCAGCATCAATACCGGAGCGTTCAACGCCGGCATCGGCAATACCGGGACCTACAACACCGGCAATTACAACAGCGGCGACTTCAACCCGGGATCGTACAACACCGGTAGCTTCAATATCGGTAACACCAACACCGGCTATTCCAACTGGGGCGATTACAACACCGGTGCGTTCAACACCGGTGAACAGAACAACGGGTTCTTCTGGACTGGCGTGCGGCAGGGCGGGGTCTATGTCGCCGTCACCACGCCCGATATCACTCTGCCTGCGATCCACCTCTCCCCAATCCAGCTGGGGGCTTTCGATCTGCCCCAGGTCCATGTCCCGCCTATCGGCATCGGGCCGTTCACGTCGCCTCAAGGCTTGCTTACGGCGTTCAACCTGCCGCAGATCACCGTCCCGCCGATCAGCATCGGTGCGTTCACGTCGCCGCAGGGCTTGCTCACGGCGTTCAACCTGCCGCAGATCACCATTCCACCGATCAACATCGGTGCGTTTACCTCTCCGGTGAACGCCGCATTGAGCGCGTTCAACCTACCCGCGATCACCATCCCCTCGATTACCATCCCGGCGTACACGACGCCGGCGCATGTGAATATCGGCAGCTTCGGGCTGCCGTCGATCGGTATTCCGTCGATCACGGTTCCGGCCTACACCTCGCCGGCGAACATCAACATCGGCGCCTTCGGGCTGCCGTCGATCGGTATTCCGTCGATCACGATTCCGGCCTATACGACGCCGGCGAATGTGAATATCGGCAGCTTCGGGCTGCCGTCGATCGGTATTCCGTCGATCACCGTTCCGGCCTACACCTCGCCGGCAGGAATTCACGTCGGTGGGTTCAACCTGCCGGCGATCACCACGCCGACCATCGCGATTCCGGGCATTCAATTACCGGAGATCATCATCCCGCCGATTCAAACGCCTCTGGTCACTATCACCGGGTGGAGCCTGCCGACGATAACTGTTCCAGGGTTCAATATTCCGTCGATCTCGATCAGTCCGTTCAGCACTGCTGGTGGTCAAACGCTGCTCAGCCTCGACACCGGAAACTTCCTGGCCCCGAACTACGACATCAAGCTCCAGTCGTTCAGTTTCTCCACGGGCATCGGCGGAGGCTCCATCGGCGCGTTCAACTTCCCGAGCATCGGTATCGGGGCGATGACGTTGCCGACCATCAACATCAGCAACAATGGCGGCAACTACATCATCCCGTCCATCGGGCTGTCCGGCTTCAACATCCCGTCGATCACCATCAATCCGATCAGCCTGAGCGGTTTCGATCTGCCTCAGGTCGGCTGGCCGCAGTTCTCGACTCCGGCGCTGACCATCCCGCCGATCCAGCTCGGCACGTTCAACCTGCCGCAGGTCGGCTGGCCGCAGTTCTCGACTCCGGCGCTGACCATCCCGCCGATCCAACTCGGCTCGTTCAACCTGCCGCAGGTCGGCTGGCCGCAGTTCTCGACTCCGGCGCTGACCATCCCGCCGATCCAACTCGGCTCGTTCGATCTGCCGCAGATCAGCTGGCCGCAGTTCCAGACACCGTCGGTAACCATCCCGCCGATCGGCATCGGGCAGTTCAGCCTGCCGCAGTTCACTTCGTCCCCGTTCTCGCTGCCGCAGATCGGCATTCCGCCCATCGCGCTCGGCCAGTTCACCCTGCCGCAGCTGCTTACCCAGGCGTTCTCGCTGCCGCAGATCGGGATCCCGCCCATCGCGCTCGGCCAGTTCACCCTGCCGCAGCTCATTACCCAGGCGTTCCAGTTGCCGGACATCGTGGTGCCGCCCATTGGAGTTGGCGCCTTCAACCTGCCTGACATCTACATCCCGCCCATCCACATCTCCAGCCAGAAGCTCTTCGAGTTCGAGATTCCGCCGGCTCCGGGCTTCGGTAACACGACCGACAGCATCGTCACCAGCTCTGGCTTCTTCAACACTGGGAGTGGCAACGTCTCCGGCTTCTTCAACAACGGCTCCAATGTCTCGGGCATCTTCACAGGTAACCCGTTGGGCCTTGCCGGAGTGTCGGGCTACAACGTTTTCGGCGAGAATTCCTCAGGCATAACGGTCTTGGGCGGCGCGGTTTCGGGCCTGAACAACATCGGCTTCTTGGGGGCCGCCGTGGCCAACTTTGTCTCAGGGCTGGACAACATCGGTTCCGATCTCGCCGGGATTCTGCTGCAGAACTACTGAGCCGAGTTGGCCGTCTGAATTCAGCTGAGCCGCTGAGTATCCCAGGTGTGGACCGGCTCGTTGGCGTGCATGTGCTCGCAGTAGCGGCGCAGCATCTCGGCCAGCGCCCGCGGCCGGGTCATCCCGCCGTCTTCCAGCGCAGCGACGGTGGACACCTGCCAGCTCGCTCCGTTGCGTCCGGTCTTGGCCCGTCCCTCGATCACACCGAGGAAGCGATCGCGCACCTCCGCGTCGACACCCCACCGCCGAAGTCCTTCCTGGGCCATCGGCAGCAGAACGTCCAACACGAGTTCGCGGGCGCCGACCTCCCCGACACCCGGCCAACTCAGCCGGGCTTCGATGCCGCGCCGGGCGGCCTCCAGGAAATTATGTTGTGCCGCAGCGAAACTGAGTTGCGACCAGACCGGTTGCGCGGCCTCGGACATGGTTCGCAGCGCACCATAGTAGAACGCCGAATTCGCAAGCATGTCAACCACGCTCGGGCCCGCAGGCAGGACGCGGTTTTCCAGCCGAAGGTGCGGCCGGCCCCCCACCACGTCATACACCGGCCGGTTCCACCGGTAGACGGTGCCGTTGTGCAGTCGCAGCTCCGACAGTCGCGGGCATCGCCCGGCACTCAGTTCGGCGACCGGATCCTCGTCGGAAAGCTCGGGCAGCAACGGCGGGAAGTAGCGGATGTTCTCCTTGTACAAATCGGTGACCGAGGTGATCCAGCGTTCGCCGAACCACACCCGCGGCCGCACGCCCTGGGTTTTCAGCTCTTCGGGCCGGGTATCGGTGGATTGCGCGAACAGTTCGATGCGAGTCTCCGACCAGAGCCGATGCCCGAAGAAGTACGGCGAGTTGGCGCCCAGCGCGAGCTGAGGACCGGCCAGCACCTGGGCGGCGTTCCAGTTTGCGGCGAAGTCGTCCGGGGCCAGCTGCAGGTGCAATTGCGTGCTGGTGCAAGCGGATTCGGGTGCAATCGAGGCCGCCCGCCAGCTCAGCGGTTCCGGTCCGGCGATGTTGATCGGGATGTCCTCGCCGCGCGCGCTGAAAATCGACTCGTTGAGGGCGGTGTAACGTCTGGATTCGCTCATCCAGTTGTCGTGCAGGTGCTGGGGCATCAGCGTAGGCAGGATCCCGATCATCACGATGTGCGAGCCGCCGGCGTTGGCCTTGGTCTCGGCGTCGTTGAGGCTGGCCCGGACCTCGGCTTCCAGATCCAGCCCGGTGTGTCCCCGCAGCACCCGCGGTGGGACATTGAATTCGATGTTGTAGGCGCCTAATTCGCTTTGGTAGGCCGGGTCGGAGATCGCGTCCAGCACGATCCGGTTCGACATCGCGGGCTGGTAGGCGGCATCCACCAGATTGCACTCGATCTCCATGCCGGTGAGCGGGTGCTCGAAATCGAAGGGGGTCCGGGCGAGCATCGTCTCGAAGACATCCAGACACAGTTGCACCTTGCGCCGGTATGCCCGCCGATGCTCGCGGCCATACGTGGTGCGTTTGATCTCCTCGCCCACACCGCCGATGCAACAGGTTTACCGGTCGCTGCGCAACCGGCCGGGTCCGCGGGTGGCGATCACGATCTGTGGTAGCGGGCGATGCGTGCTGTTGAACACTTTTCCGCCGCGCAGTGTGACATCGATCGCTGGGTCCGCGTGCCGAGCCAGCGCCAGCAGCGCCGACGGGCTGTAGGACCGCAGCGAGCTGATCACGCCGTCGTGCGGCATCGGGAACATCATCAGCGGCAGCATGTGCGCCAACCGCACGATATGCAGGATCGGCGACGGCCGGGGCAGATCGATGATTACCAATTTGTCCGCGACGCGGGTCCCTTCGGCAAACACCCGGGACGCCCGCCCCGGCGGCAGGTGATGGAACGACAAGGCAAAGACCGCGAGGTCGTAACTGCCGTCGGGCGCGTCGATGGCGGTGGCGTCCATGGTGCGGACGGTGGCGCGCGGATGCGAGCCCAGGTCCCCGGCGGCGATCGCGGCCACCAGCGAGGGATCGACATCGGTGATGGTCAGTTGCGTCTCGGGGTGCATTGCCAGCAACGTCCGCGACAACGCGCCGTGACCGGAGCCGAGTTCGAGGATCCGCGGCGCCGCAACGTCGCGGACTTCGTCGAGCACGATTCGTGCGACGGTCTTGTGCAGGCCGAACAGTCGTCCCACCCGGTCCAGTGAGCGGATCGCGGCGCGCTTCTTGCGGTCCACGTCGTCGCGGTCGATGTACTCCAGCCGATCGGTCTCCAGCCGCCGGTCCAGCCACGACGCGCCGGGTCCCCCGCGTGGCATCCGCTCGATGTCACCCTCGATGTCTATGGCCACATGAGCAATCATGGACGATTACATGCAGCGCCGCCCGCCAGCCCCTAGGAGACTTTCGTTGGCCGAGTCCGCCGACTTCATCGCAGCCATCGATCAGGGCACCACCAGCACCCGCTGCATGATCTTCGATCACGACGGCGCCGAGGTGGCGCGCCACCAGCTCGAGCACGACCAGATCCTGCCCCGCGCCGGCTGGGTCGAACACAACCCGGTCGAGATCTGGGAACGCACCGTCTCGGTGTTGATGACGGTATTGAACTCGTCCGGTATCACCGCGAAAGACATTGCAGCACTGGGTATTACAAATCAGCGCGAGACAACGTTGGTGTGGAATCGCAAGACCGGCCGGCCCTACTACAACGCGATCGTGTGGCAGGACACCCGCACCGACCGCATCGCCACCGCGCTGGACCGCGACGGACGCGGTGCGGTGATCCGCCGCAAGGCGGGGCTGCCGCCGGCGACCTACTTCTCGGCCGGGAAGTTGCAGTGGATTTTGGAGAACGTCGACGGCGTGCGCGAGGCCGCGCAACGTGGCGAGGCGTTGTTCGGCACCGCGGACAGTTGGGTGCTGTGGAACCTGACCGGCGGCCCACGGGGCGGCGTGCATGCCACCGACGTCACCAACGCCAGCCGGACCATGCTGATGAACCTGGAGACGCTGGATTGGGACGACGAACTGCTGTTGCTGTTCGATATCCCGCGCGAGATGCTGCCGACGATCGGGCCGTCGTCTCCGCTGCAGCCGTTCGGTGTCACCGCGGACACCGGTCCGATCGGTGGCGAGGTGCCCATCGCGGGTGTTCTCGGCGATCAGCATGCGGCGATGGTCGGGCAGGTGTGTCTGGAGTCCGGTGAGGCCAAGAACACCTACGGCACCGGCAATTTCCTGCTGCTGAACACCGGCGAGACGATCGTGCGATCCGAGAACGGGTTGTTGACCACTGTCTGCTATCAGTTCGGCGACGCCAAACCCGTTTACGCGCTTGAGGGTTCGATCGCGGTGACCGGATCGGCGGTGCAGTGGCTGCGTGACCAGCTGGGCATCATCAGCGGCGCAGCGCAGAGCGAGTCCCTGGCACGGCAGGTCGCCGACAACGGTGGGGTGTATTTCGTGCCGGCGTTCTCCGGCCTGTTCGCGCCGTATTGGAGATCCGATGCGCGCGGCGCGATCGTCGGCCTGTCGCGGTTCAACACCAACGCGCATCTGGCCCGCGCGACGCTGGAGGCGATCTGCTACCAGAGCCGCGACGTGGTGGACGCCATGGCGGCCGATTCCGGTGTGCGCCTTGAGATCTTGAAGGTCGACGGCGGCATCACCGCCAATGACCTGTGCATGCAGATCCAGTCCGACGTGCTGGGGGTGGACGTGGTGCGTCCGGTGGTTGCCGAGACGACCGCGCTGGGCGCCGCGTACGCGGCTGGCCTGGCGGTCGGCTTCTGGAGTGGTCCGCAGGAGTTGCGCGCCAACTGGCGAGAGGACCGGCGCTGGACGCCCAACTGGGACGACGAGCAACGCGCCGAGGGGTACGCCGGCTGGCGCAAAGCGGTGCAGCGGACCCTGAACTGGGTCGACGTGTCCTGAGTTCGTCGTGGTCCAGGGTCCGCTGTTCGCTGCGGGACTCAGTCCTCGCCGAGGATTCCGTAGATCTCGCGGCGGGCGTTGTTGAGCACGTCGACGATGCGCTGCTGCTGCTCGGTGCTTGCCGCCTGAGCCGACTGCCCGACGGCTCCGAACAGCTGGCGCGCGGCGGTGCGCAGGTTGAGGTGCGCCGGGTCCACGCCTTCGGCGATCTCGTCCCACGGCGGTGTCTCGACCTTTTCCGCGGCGGCGCGGCCCTCGTCGGTGAGCTCGAAAAGCTTCTTGCTGCCGTCGGTTTCGTTGGCGGTGATCAGTCCCTCGTCGTCGAGCAGTTGCAGCGTCGGGTACACCGAGCCGGGGCTGGGCTTCCAGATTCCGTTGCTGCGTTCGGCGATCTGCTGGATCATCTCGTAACCGTGCATGGGCCGTTCGGCGAGCAGCACCAGGATCGCCGCGCGTACGTCGCCCCGGCGACCGCGGCCACCGCGGCGCCCGCCGCCACGCGGGCCGCCGAAGCCAGGACGGCCGAAGCCGAAGCCGGGGCCGCCGAAGCCGGGACCGAAACCGGGGCCGCCGAAGCCGGGTCCGAAGGGCCCGTCGTGGCCGCCGGCGTTTTCCCGGAGGTTTTCGATGAATTCCCGCCGGGCCTGTCGTCGGGCGCCGTGAAATGCGCGGCGCTGCGCGGGGCCGGCACCGAAGCCGAATCCTGGTGTGCCGAACGGTCCGGAGGGAGGAGTGAATGGGGTGTTCATGTTGGTAGTCCTTCTAAGTTGCGCGGAGGCGCGGGAGGCGACTCCGATGTGTTGGTGACTATCACGATATATCGTAAACTAACGCGATGCAACATCGCAGGTGGTGCTGCATCGTCGCGGTTTGTCGTGTTCGGCGCGACTCGGGGTTGCGTGATGAAGTTGTGGCGTTGAGCGGGTAGCTGCCGCGTTGGGTGGGGCGGCCAGGGGATTTATGGAGTCTTCTCGCCCGGGGTTCACGGCCGACGCGCTCACTTCACACCCGAGGCCGAGTTTGCATCCCCCCGCAATGGGTAGCACCTGACCCATGACTGGGAACAATCGCGATCTGGCGACGCAGCGCGGTCCCAGCCGCGGCACCGATCCGGCCGGCGGGGACGCCGGCAAGGCCCGCACCCGGGTCAACTGGGTGTTGGCCCTACTCACGGTGCCTGCTGCCGCCATAGTGATGCTGTTCGCGCTGGGGGCGGTGATGAGCACCGATTCCTGCACTGAGAGCCGCTGCCCGCATCTGGGTGCCGGGTTGAACTTCGACGCCGCTTTCTACGGGCCACCCTTGGTGGCGTTGCTGGTGATCGTCGCCTCGGTGTTCACTGCCAAACGGCGCGCAGGAGTAGTGGTGCCGCTCGGCGGATTGGCGCTGTTGGTCGCCGACGTCGCCTATCTTGCGGTCAGCGTGGCGCAGTTCTAGCTTCGCGTAGGTTCAGCTCGGCGCGGCGAACCCGCCGCCGTCCGGTTCGGTAGGCGGCGCCTGCGGCTCGGGCCGGGGGGGCGGTGGCCTGCGGCTGCGGCGCGAATTGCGGCCCCCCGAATTGCTGCGGCGCGAATTGCTGTGGCGCGAATTGCTGTGGCGCGAATTGTGGCCCCGCGACCGGTTGCATCCGGGCCAGCTCGCGCCGGTGCCGTTCGGCCAGAACCGCGGCCAGCACCAGCTGGGGCGGCACGCCGGGTGGGGGCGGCGGCGCGATGCACGAAACCACGTCGGCGGCGATCCGATACGCCATCCGCGCCCGCAGCTGTGGATCGAGTTGCATTGCGCGAGAAAGGAATTGACGCGCAACCTCGGCTTGACCGGCACTGAGCCCGGACAGCTGCTGCAACGACGCCGCCCAGCCCGCGAGCTGGGGCGGCATCATGGGCGGCGGCGCCAGCCGTGGACCCCGTTCGCTGACCACCACGGTGCCGGCGAACAAGTCACCGACCCGCTTTCCCTTCGACGAGAACAAGCTGCAGATGACCGCAGGGCTGCCGAGCAGCACCCAGATCTCGACCACCGCGGCGAGCGCCCGGAACAGCGCCTGCCGGAACCGCTCCGGGCCGCCGTCGTCGGAAACGACGCGCAGCCCCAACGCCATCTTGCCCAGCGAACGGCCCCGGGTCAGGGTCTCGATGATGACCGGATAGCCGACCATGGCCAGCACCGTGAAGATGATGATGAACGCCACGATCCAGGCCTCGTCCAGCTGCGACATCGCGGCTGCGGCCAGCATCAAGCCGACGAAGTAGACGAAAGCCACCACGAGGATGTCGAGGATCGCGCTCAGTGCGCGCACCGGCAGCTGTGCGATCTGGACGTCGAGTACCACGGCGTCCCCGGTCACCACCTCCGACATAACACGGAACGCTACAGGCTTCGTCGGTCGGCCTGCGGCCGTCGATGGGTAGGCTGCCCAGGGTGGACGTCGACGCGTTCTTGCTGACCCACCAGGGCACCTGGAACCGGCTCGACCAGTTGATCAAGCGTCGCCGTTCGCTGACCGGCGCTGAGATCGACGAACTCGTCGAGCTCTACCAAAGGGTTTCCACGCACCTTTCCATTCTGCGGTCGGTGTCCTCGGACTCCGTGGTGACCGGTCGACTGTCCAGCCTGGTCGCCCGCGCCCGGTCCGCGGTCACGGGCGCCCACGCTCCGATGAGCAGTACGTTCGTTCGGTTCTGGACGGTGTCGTTTCCGGTGGTGGCCTACCGTTCCTGGCGTTGGTGGCTGGCCAGCGCGGTGGGGTTCTTCGTCGTCGCCATCGTGATGGGCTGGTGGGTGGCTGCAAGCCCGGAGGTGCAGTCCGTGGTCGGGACGCCGGCCGAGATCAACGAACTGATCAACCACGACGTCGAGTCCTACTACAGCGACCACCCCGCCGCGGCGTTCGCCCTGCAGGTCTGGGTGAACAACTCCTGGGTGGCCGCCAAGTGCATCGCGATGTCGGTCGTGTTGGGTCTCCCGATCCCGTTCATCATCTTCGAGAACGCCGCGAATGTCGGGGTGATCGCCGGCCTGATGTTCCCGGCCGGCAAGGGCGGACTGTTGCTGGGTCTGCTGCTTCCGCACGGGTTGCTCGAGCTCACGGCCGTGTTCCTGGCCGCCGGGGCCGGGATGCGGCTGGGCTGGTCGGTGATCTCGCCGGGGGATCGGCCGCGCGGACAGGTGCTCGCCGAGCAGGGACGCGGGATCGTCTCGGTGGCCGTCGGACTGGTGGGAGTGCTGCTGGTGTCCGGCCTGATCGAGGCATTAGTGACGCCGTCGCCGCTGCCGACGTTCGTGCGCATCGGTATCGGCGCGCTGGCCGAGCTGGCGTTTCTGTCCTACGTGGTTTATTTCGGCCGCCGCGGTGTGGCCGCCGGAGAGACGGGGGACATCGAGGACGCTCCCGACGTCGTCCCCACCGGTTAGAGCTGCCCGGTGGCCTTCATGGCCAGATAGCGGTCCGCCAGTCCGGGAGCGATCTCCGCCGGCGGCGCGTCGACCACTTCCACCCCGTTGCGGCGCAGCCTGGAGGCGATGGCCCGCCGTTCGTTGCGGGACCGTTCGGCCGCCGCCGCGTCATACACCGCGGCGGCGTCGGAACGCCCGGCCGCCAACTGGTCGACGCGAGGGTCGGCGACCGCGGCGACCAGCACATGGTGCCTGGCCGACAGTTGCGGCAGCACCGGCAACAACCCCTCGTCGAGGGCGGTCGCGTTCAGGTCGGTCAGCAGCACCACCAGCGACCGCCGACGGGTCCTGCGCAATATGGTGGCAACCATTGCCCGCCAATCGGATTCGATGAGGGCGGGTTGCAGCGGAGCCATCGCGTCGACCAGCTGAGCCAGTAGTTCGGTGCGCGACGCGCCGAACACCGCGGCTCGGCTGACTCGGTCGTGGGCCAGGAAGTCGACATGGTCGCCGGCGCGAGATGCCAACGCCGCCAACAGGAGTGCGGCGTCCATTGCCCAGTCCAATCGGGGCCAGCCGGCCGGATCGCCCGCGGTCGGGTCGACCCCCACCCGTCCCGCCGCCATCCGGCCGGTGTCGAGCACGATGACGACGCGGCGGTCCCGCTCCGGCCGCCAGGTGCGGACCATCACGTCGGTGCGCCGGGCGCTGGCCCGCCAATCGATGGAGCGGACGTCGTCGCCGACGACATACTCACGCAGCGAGTCGAATTCGGTTCCCTGCCCACGGATCAGGGTGGGTAGCAGTCCGTCGATCTCGCGCAATCTGGCCAGGCGCGCGGGCAGATGCTTGCGGGACAGGAACGGCGGTAGTACCCGGACGTGGCCCGGCGCCGGCTGCGAGCTCTGCCGTCCGGCCAGGCCGAGCGGTCCGATCGACCGTGCCGTCACCACCGTCGCACGCTGGTCGCCGCGACGAACGGGACGCAGTTCGGTACTCACCTGCTGATGCTGGCCCGCCGCGATCGAGAGTCGGTGCACCCGCGGGTTCGCCCGCGCGCTGGGCGGCCACGCGTCGCGAACCACACCGCGAAAACGGCGGCTGCCGTCGTTGTGGATCAACAGGCCGGCTTGTGCCGGTTGGCCGAGCCGGACCGAACTGTTCGGTGATCGGTGGTAGCGCAGGCGGCGGGGGCTGGCCGCCAGCAGCACATCGAACAGCACCACGAGGGCCAGCACCGCCAACAGGACAGCGAAAGCCGTTGCCGGCCAAGGCGCTACAGCGATCGGCAAGATGCAGATCAGCGCCAGCAGGCCGGTGCGCCCGGTCAGGATCATCGTGGCCGCACTAGCGGGGTACCGGGACCGAGGCCAGGATGCCGTCGAGTACGCCGTCCGGTGTGGCGCCCTCGAGCTCGGCCTCCGGGCGCAGCATGATGCGGTGCCGCAGCGTCGGGCGGGCCATGGCCTTGACGTCGTCGGGAGTGACGTAGTTGCGTCCCGAAAGCCATGCCCAGGACCGGGCGGTACCCAGCAGCGCGGTGGCACCGCGTGGCGACACCCCTAGCTGCAGGGCCGGGGACGAGCGGGTGGCCCCCACGATGTCGACGATGTAACCGAGCACCTCGTCGCCGATCAGCACCTCGCGCACCGCCGCCCGCCCGGCCGCAAGCTCGGCCGGACCGGCCACCGGTTTGATGGCGGACAGGTCGCGCGGATCGAAACCGTGCGCGTGCCGGCCGAGGATGGCGATCTCGGCGTCGCGCGGGGGCAGCGTCACGTTCAGCTTCAGCAGGAAACGGTCCAGCTGCGCTTCGGGCAGCTGATAAGTGCCCTCGTATTCGATCGGGTTCTGCGTGGCGGCCACGATGAACGGGTCGGGCAGCGGCTTGGGCTCCCCGTCCACGCTGACCTGACGTTCCTCCATCGCCTCGAGCAGCGCGGCCTGCGTCTTGGGCGGGGTGCGGTTGATCTCGTCGGCCAGCAGCAGGTTGGTGAACACCGGGCCGGGCCGGAAGGCGAACTCCGCAGTGTGGGTGTCGTACACCAGCGACCCGGTGACGTCGCCGGGCATCAGGTCCGGGGTGAACTGCACCCGCTTGAATTCCAGTTGCAGGGCTGCGGCCAGGGCGCGGACCATCAGCGTTTTGGCGACTCCGGGAACACCTTCCAGCAACACGTGCCCTCGGCAGAGCAGGGCGATGACCAGGCCGCTGATCACCCCTTCCTGTCCGACCACGGCCTTGCCGATTTCGTTGCGCAATCCCAGCAGTGCTTCGCGTGCCGGATCCGGTTGTGTCACGAGTGGGTGACCTGCCTTTCGATGTCGTCGAGCGCGAGAGCGAGATGTCTGAGGTCGCTGTCGCTGTTCGGTGGTGGGCCGTACAGGTGGTACTGGACGAAATCCGGGTCCGCCCCGCTGCGCTGTGCCACCGTGGTCACCACCGCCGGCGGAGTCGCGTTGGGGCCCAATCCGAGTCGCGGCACCAGACGTTGCAGGGTCGCGGTGCGCAGGGCTTCCGCGGCGCGGTCCCGGGCCCGCCGGGATCGGTACAGCCGGCCCCGTCCCTCGACGGTCTCCGACGCGCGAACCACGACCGGCAGCTCCTCGGCGACCAGCGGGCCCACCCGCCGGCCTTTCCACACCGCCACCAGCGCGACCACCAGCCACAGCTGCCAGACGATCCACGTCACGTTGTCCGGGATGAGATCCATGATCGAGCCGTGCGCCGACGTGTGGCCTTCCGCGTGCTGGGGTGCGAACCAGATGACGCGGGGACGCATGCCGGCCAGGTTCATCGCCAACGCGGCGTTGCCTTCTTCGAGCAGTCCGTCGTTGGTCATGAATTGGCTGCTGCCCACCACCGTCACGGTCCGGTTGCCGTCTCGGTAGCTGACCAACGCTCCGCCGTAGCAGCTGACCAGGTCCAGTTGGCCTCGGGCCCGGTAGCCGTTACTCGATCCGAAATTCACCGATCCGGCTCGATTAGCTTGCGGCAAAGTGCAATTGGGTTCGGTGGCGAACTTGTCCGCGCCACCGGCGCGTAACTGCGGCGTCAACGCCGTGCGGGCGCGCGTGGTGGGGTCGACCAGCAGCAGGTCGCCAGGAACTTTGGCCAGCCGGGCCAGTAGGGCGTTGTCGCTCAAATAGTGGGTTTGGGCGATCAGCAACAGCGTGTCGGGGCGTGCCGCATGTTCGACGTCGGCGACGGTTTCGGCGACGACGACCTCGACGCCGTTGTCGCGCAACAGTGTCACCAGTGCGTGGGCACCGGACGAGCTGGTGGCTTCCGGGTCCATCGTGCCGCCCGGACGGGGCGCCGTGAGATAAGTGGTGATCGCGGCAACGATCGCGATGGCGGTCAGCCCCAGCAGGATTGCGCGCCACGGGCGTCGTGTTTGCGTGGCGTCGGCCGGCGCGCCGCGAGGTGACCCGGTCATCGGATCTGCGCCCACGAGTTCGTTGCCGCGGGTTGTTGCACCGTCGAGCTCACGGCCGAGCGCGAGCGCAGGTGGTCGTCGAGGTCGGCGATCATCTGGTACGCCGCCTGGGTGCCCGGTCGTTCACCGTAGGTCACGTCGTTGAAAGCGGTTGCCGCCTGCGATAATTCGCCCGACAGGCGGGGGAGCGCCGCGGCGGCGTCGGTAGCCAGTTCGTTGGCGGTGCGGCCGGGAACCGCGGTGAGCACCCCGGTCTCTTCGAGTTCGCGGGCCACCGCGCGCAGCCGATGCCGTATCGCTGCGGTCCAATTTCCTTCGGCCGCAAAGCTTTCCGCGGTGGCTCGGTGTTGCGCTGCGGTCAGCTGACCGGCATCGAATAGCTCGTAGTCACCGCCCCGCTTGGTGCGGATGGTGCGTCGCGCGACGTAAATCGCCGCGGCGACGCCGGCCGCCACCAGGATGGACAACACGGTGACGGTGAACCAGCCGCCCGGTACCGACGACGTCCTCTGCAACACCCGGAACAAAAACTCGGTGATCTTGGCGAAGATCTCCTGGGTGAGCGAGTGCTTGGGGTAGATCGGCTTGCTCAGTTCGCGTTGGGCTGCCTCGTGGGCGGCATCGCGGTCGATGTCTATGGCGGGCACGGTTGGCTCTCGTCAGAACGGCCGGGTCAGCCACAGGTTGTCGGTGGATGCCCCCGCGGCGGGTCCACCAGCGGCGCCCGACTGCAGTACCAGGTCGAACGCCTCGGCACGAATCCGCCGGTCGGTGTAGAGCAACACCACCACGCCGGCCAGGAACGGATCGGTCACGATCTGGCTGATGGCGCTGCCGATGCTGGTCAGCGTGGTGCCGGCGAGAAGTGCGGTGACGCCGGTGCCGCCCATCGTCAAGATCTCGCCGACGATGCTGAACGGCGCTGAGATGGCGCCGCCGATCAGGCCCACCGCCAGGCTCGCCAGCAGACGAATGCCCAGGACCCGCCAGAAGCCGTTGCGCACCAGCGCGAACGATCGGGTGATGGCGTCGAACACCGGCATTCTTTCCAGCACGATCAGCACCGGGGCGAACATCAGCACGGTATAGGCGTAGACGAGCAACACCAGCACCAGTAGCAGCAGTGGGAAGCCGAGCAGGACGGCCACGCCGGCATTGGCGGCCACCCCGACCCCGACCAGGATCACCACCACCAGCCCGACGACGACCGCCATCCCGGCGGCCTCCAGCAGAGCCAGTCCGAGCAGCGCGAGCAGGCGACCACGCACCTTGGCCCAGGCCTCCCCGACGGTGATCGGGGATCCGAATACCGCCCGTCCGACGACCACGGTCAGCATTCCGCTGAGCAGGATGCCGCCCAGCCAGGCGACCAGGGCGCTGCCGGCCACCGTGCCCAGGTATGCGACCAGTACGGCCGTCTTCGCCTCGGATCGGCCGGATCCGAAGTCGTTGATGGCCGTCAGCGGCCCGAGGGTAGCGAGCAGCGAGATGACCTGGACGACGACCACCACTGCCGCGGTCAGCCCCAGCGTGGGCTTGGGGTTGGCGCGGATGTACCCGACGGCGCCGTTGAAGATGTCGCTGAGCGTCAGGGGGCGCAGCGGGATGATGCCGGGTTTGACGGCACCGGGGATGAGTGGTGGGCCGTAGCCGAACGGCGGGACTTGGTAGCCCGGTGGCGGGGTGGCGTAGCCCGGCGGTGGGCCGTAGGTAGGTGGGGGGCGGGCCGTAACCGGGGGCGGGCCATAGGCCGGGGACGGGCCGTAGGCGGGCGGTGGCCCGTAGGCGGGCGGGGGTCCTCCCGGGGAACCAGGCGGCAGCGTGCTCACTGCAGGAAGCGGCTGTCGTCGTTCGTCATGGGGTCCATCCTGTAGGCGGTCGCTGCATTTCTCAACGTAGGTCTAGCGTCTCAGGTATGGCGGAACTGAAAGCCCGGCTTCGGGCGGACCTGACCGAAGCGATGAAGACGCAGGACAAGTTGCGCACGGCGACGTTGCGCATGGTGCTGGCCGCGATCCAGACCGAGGAGGTCTCGGGTAAGCAGGCCAAAGAACTCAGCGACGACGACGTGCTCAAGGTGCTGGCCAAGGAGTCCCGCAAGCGCGGCGAGGCGGCCGAGATCTACACCCAGAACGGGCGCGGTGAGTTGGCCGCCAACGAGCACGCCGAGGCGCGCATCATCGATGCATATCTGCCGACGCCGCTGACCGACGCCGAGGTGGTCGACGTCGTGGAGACCGCGATCGCCCAGGTGGCCGAGACGCTTGGGCATCGGCCCACCATGAAGCAGATGGGCCAGGTGATGAAGGTCGCCACCGGGATCGCCGAGGGGAAGGCTGACGGTTCACGGTTGTCGTCGGCAGTCAAAGACCGGCTCTGATCTGGGGTTACGTCTGGGCCGCTGAGCGTGGTCGGCGGATTCTGCTACAATCGAACACATGTTCGAGTCAATCTCGGGGAGTGCCGACTCCGAGGAGCAGTTGGCGCGGTTTCGCGCCTATATGGACGGCGTGATGGATCATCGTGAGGCGCTGGCGGGTCAGACGGAGCAGACTCGGGGCTGGATGGCGGGGATCTGTGCGGCCGGGCGGGTGGAGAATCAGGCGGCGGCGGCGCAGTTGGTGGCGATCGGTGGGTTGTTCGCGGATCGGTTGGCGCGCTCGGCGGAGACCGAGGATTGGGCCATCGACACCATGGAGGCCGTGGCTGCGGAGGTGGCGGCGGGGTTGCGGATCAGCCAGCGCCGTGCGCAGACCAAGTTGCACTGGGCGCGTGCGATGCGCGAGCGGGTGCCGAAGGTGGGTGCGTTGTTCGCGGCGGGGGAGATCGATTTCTGTGCGTTCGCCACGGTGGTCTCGCGCACCGAGTTGCTCACCGATCCCGAGGTGCTGGCCCGGGTGGACGGGCTGATCGCGGCCAATCTGACCCGCTGGCCGTCGTTGACCGCGGGGCGGTTGGGCGGCAAGGTGGATTCGATCGTGGCCCAGGTCGACGCTGATGCGGTGCGCCGGCGCCAGGAGCGCGCGGCGGGCCGTCGGGTCGAGTTCACCGCCGATCATGACGGCGTCACCTATGTCGAGGGCGCGTTGTTCACCCCGGATGCGCGGGCGTTGGAGGAGCGGTTGAGCGCGTTGGCGGCCACGGTGTGCCCGCAGGATCCGCGCAGCCCCGATCAGCGACGCGCGGATGCCCTGGGGGCGCTGGCCGGCGGGGCGGATCGGTTGGGGTGTCGCTGCGGGCGCACCGAGTGCACCGCGGGGAAGCGCACCGCGGCCGCACCGACGGTCATTCACGTCATCGCCGAGCAGGCCGCGCTGGACGGCAGGCCCGGGCTCGTCACTCACGTGTGCGCCGAGGGGCTGATCACCCCCGAAATTCTGGCCGAGCTGGCCGCGGGCGCCACCCAGGTACCGCTGATCCACCCCGGCTACCGGCCCCCGGAGCCGGGGCATGTGCCGTCGAAGGCGCTGGCCGATTTCGTGCGGTGCCGGGACTTGACGTGCCGCTGGCCGGGCTGCGATGTGCCGGCGACCCGCTGCGATGTGGACCACACCATCCCGTATGCCCAGGGTGGGCCCACCCACGCCGGGAACCTCAAATGTTATTGCCGCACACATCATTTGGTGAAGACCTTCTGGGGTTGGCGGGAGAAACAACTCGCCGACGGCACCCTGATCCTGACCTCCCCGGCCGGCGACACTCACGTCACCACGCCGGGCAGCGCCCTGCTGTTCCCCAGCCTGTGCGCCGCCGTCGGCGGGATGCCCAGCCCCGAGACCGACACCCCACTACCGGCGGACTACTGCGCCGAGCGCACCGCCATGATGCCCAAGCGCCGGCGCACCCGCGCCCAAGACCGCGCGGCACGCATCGCCGCCGAACGCCGCCACAACCGCCAAGCCCGCCTCGCCACCCGCACCGCCGGAGACGTCGGCTACCTCAGCCACGCCGGCCCCGCCCCGCCCGACGACGAACCACCACCCTTCTGACGCACAGCCGTTTGCGCCCCGCTGCCCGGGGTACCCGAGAAAGATGGCACGGTTCGGCTATACCCTGATGACGGAGCAATGCGGCCCGAAAGACCTTGTGCGCGATGCTGTTACGGCTGAGCAGCGCGGCTTCGACTTCGAGGTTTGCAGCGATCACTTCTCACCCTGGCTGACCTCGCAGGGCCACGCGCCCAATGCGTGGGCCGTGTTGGGTGCGGTGGCGCACGCGACGGAGCGGGTGGACCTCTACTCCTATGTCACCTGTCCGACGATGCGGTACCACCCGGCGGTCGTCGCGCAGCAGGCGGCCACCGTGCAGATCCTGGCTGACGGGCGGTTCACCCTCGGTCTGGGCAGCGGTGAAAACCTCAACGAACACGTGGTCGGCAAGGGCTGGCCCGCCATCGAGCGCCGGCAGGACATGCTGCGCGAAGCCATCAAGATCATCCGCGAGCTGTTCGGCGGCGAACTGGTGAACTGGCGCGGCGAGTACTTCCAGGTGGATTCCGCCCGCCTGTGGGATCTGCCCGAGGTGCCACCCGGCATCGCCGTGGCCATGGCGGGCGACAAGGGCGTGGAGAAATTCGGCAAGCTCGCAGACCATCTGGTCGCGGTGCAGCCCGACAAAGAACTGGTCGACTCCTGGCATGTGGCGCGCCAAGGGACCGGATGGCCCGGCGCCGGACGGGTAGTGGGCCAGATACCGGTCTGCTGGGACCCCGACCGCGAGGCCGCGATCGAGCGCGCGCACGAGCAATTCCGCTGGTTCGCCGGCGGCTGGACGGTCAACGCCGACCTGCCCACCCCAGCAGGGTTCGCCGGGGCGACCCAATTCGTGCGCCCCGAGGACGTCGCGGACAGCATTCCCTGTGGCCCGGACCTGGACGCGATCGTCGAAGCGGTAAAGCCCTACTGGGAGGCCGGCTTCAGCGATATAGCGCTCATTCAGATCGGCGGCCAACACCAGGAATTGTTCTTGAAGGAAGCCGCCGAGCCCCTGCTCGACGCGCTCCGAAGCGCGTCGAACTGAGGAGCGCGAGTTTGGGCGACCAACGCGCGGGTATCGCTTGGCGATGACTGATTCCACAACGGACCGGACCGCAACCCTGGTAAAGGGCCTCGGAGTAGCCAGTTGGGTGTTGGGCCTGTCCGAAATCCTGGCGCCCTCGGGCGTAGCGGCCGTCGCGGGCGTCGAGGACACCCGGCGGTCAAGGGCGGTCATCCGAGCACTCGGGGTGCGCGAATGCGGCCATGGCGCAGCACTTCTGGTCGGCCCGCCGCAGACGGTGTGGACCCGGGTCGCCGGCGACGTCCTGGACCTCGCGGTGCTCGCGGTCGGTGTTGCCCGTCGTGCACCGGGAACACGTCGTCGCGGTGCCGTCACCGCAATCGCGCTCGCGGCCATCGGCGGTGTCGATCTGTACGCCGCGCTGTGCACCTCCCGCGGCGACGAGCAGCCCCGTCACGCCGGCAGCCAACGGCACTATTCGTTGCGCGCGGCCGTCACCGTAATGCGTTCCCCTGATGACGTTTACCGGTTCTGGCGCGACCTCGCCAACCTGCCCCGCTTCATGTATCACCTCGAGTCGGTGACCGAGGACCCCGACGGCCGGACGCATTGGGTAGCCAACGCACCGATCGGGCAGCCGGTGCAATGGGATGCACAGATCGTCGAAGATCAGCCCGGCAAACGCATCGCCTGGCAGTCACTGCCCGGTTCGGGCATCGCCAACAGCGGAAGTGTCGAATTTTCCCCCGACAATTCGGGCAACGGCACCGAGGTCCGCGTCACCATCGGATATCAGTTGCCGGGTGGGGCGCTGGGCAAGGCGGTGGCGACATTGCTCGGGGAGTCGCCGGACCAGCAAGTCAACGACGATCTGCGGCGGTTCAAGCAGATCCTGGAAACGGGTCAGGTGATGCGTTCCGACGGATCCCCGGACGGCACCGTTGCGTTCCGGCAAATGCATCAGCAGGCCGCTCAGCCGGTCGGCCGGGAAGGGTAGTGATGAAAGCCACCATCTGGGCGGGACGCAATAGCGTTGAGGTGCAATCGGTTCCGGACCCCAAGATTCTCAACGACCGAGACGCCATCGTGCGGGTCACCTCGACCGCCATCTGCGGTTCGGATCTGCATCTCTACGACGGCTACATTCCCACCGTCAAGCACGGCGACGTGCTGGGTCACGAATTCATGGGCGAAGTGGTCGAGGTGGGCAAGGGAGTGGACAACCTGGCCGTCGGCGACCGGGTGGTCGTCCCGTTCCCCATCGCCTGCGGGGCGTGTTCGGCGTGCCAGCGCAAACTGTATTCACTGTGTGAGAACTCCAACCCGAACGCGGGAATCGCCGAGAAACTGATGGGCCATTCACCGGCCGGCCTGTACGGCTACTCGCACATGCTGGGCGGATTCGCCGGGGGGCAAGCGGAATACGTACGGGTGCCGTTCGCGGATGTGGGGCCGCTGAAGATCGACGACGACCTCACCGACGACCAGGCGCTGTTTCTGTCCGACATTCTGCCGACCGGCTACATGGGGGCAGAGATGTGCGACATCGCGCCGGGCGAGGTGGTGGCGGTGTGGGGCGCCGGGCCGGTCGGCCTGTTCGCGATCGTCAGTGCCCTGCTGTTGGGCGCCGGGCAGGTGATCGCCATCGATCGGGTGCCGTACCGGCTGGAGCTCGCGCAGCGCCTGGGCGCGACGCCGCTGAACTTCGCCGAAACCTCGGTGCTCGAAGAACTGCGGGAACTGACCGCCGGGCGCGGACCCGACAAATGCATTGACGCCGTCGGTATGGAAGCCCGCAACGGTTCGTCGGCGATCGACGCCTACGACCGCGTCAAGCAGGCGGTCCGGTTGGAAACCGAACGGCCACATGCACTTCGGGAAGCGGTGATGAGTTGCCGCAACGGCGGCACGATCTCGATCCTCGGGGTGTACGGCGGCCTGATGGACAAGTTCCCGATCGGTGCGGTGATGAACCGCTCGTTGACCATCCGAACGGGGCAGTGCCATGTGCACCGCTACATGCGGCCGCTGCTGGAGCGAATCCGCAATGGTGAGATCGACCCCGCAGTGATCATCAGCCATCATCTGCGACTCGACCAGGCCCCGCACGGATACGAGATCTTCAAACACAAGCAGGACAGTTGCACCAAGGTGGTGCTGAATCCCTAGAGGAGCACAAAACCATGTCAAATGACCTACACGGCAAGAAGATTGCGATTCTGGCCGCCGACGGCGTGGAGAAGATCGAACTGGAGCGGCCGCGCGAGGAGCTGACCAAGTCCGGCGCGCAGGTCGAGTTGGTGTCGCTGCAGGACGGCGAGATCCAGGCACGTAATCACGACCTGGAGCCGGCCGGAACGGTTCCAGTCGACCGCACGGTCGCGGACGCATCGGTGAGCGACTATGACGGGCTGGTGCTGCCCGGCGGCACCGTCAATCCGGACAAGCTGCGACTCGACGACTCCGCGGTCGCGTTCGTGCGGCAGTTCGTCGAATCCGGCAAGCCGGTGGCGGCGATCTGCCACGGCCCGTGGACGCTGGTCGAAGCCGGTGTGGTCGCGGGCCGTAGTCTCACCTCGTACCCGAGTATCCGCACCGACCTCCGCAACGCCGGCGCCCGAGTCCTCGACGAGGAAGTAGTGGTGGACGGCAACCTGATCACCAGTCGCTCCCCGAAAGATCTGGACGCGTTCTGCTCGGCACTTCTTCGGCAATTGACGCAGGCAGAAGCGACTTCGTCGCAGTAGTGCCGCAGCCGGTGCAGCGTCCCGCGTCCGGTTTAACCCGTTGATAATCGGGCATTAAAACGGCAGGGCCGTGACCGCCACGGCAAAGGCAGAGAGGCTTTCCGTGACGATCACGTACCCTGCGCCGGGAGACTCACTGGTCGCCGAACCGGTGTACCAGCCGCAGCACGATTCCCACCTACTCGTCGACACGATGCGCCGCACCGGCGTGATCGCGGGGCGCCACGTCATCGACCTGTGCACCGGCACCGGGTTCGTCGCGATCGCCGCCGCCGAGATGGGTTGCGCGAGTGTGACCGCACTGGACATCTGCCCGCACGCCGTGCGTCACTCGCGCGGCAACGCCGCACAGGCCGGAGTGGAAGTCGATGTGCGGCACGGCTCTTGGGCACTCGCCATCGAGCAGGGTCCGTTCGACGTGGTGGTCTCCAATCCGCCTTATGTGCCCACTCCGCCGGTGGACGACTCGGACCTGATTCCGGCGTCGGCGGGACCCTCATGGGCGTGGAACGCCGGGCCCGACGGCCGAAGCATCTTGGACCCGCTGTGTGCGGCCGCGCCGAAACTGTTGCGGCGGGGCGGATCCGCACTCCTGGTGCACTCCGCGCTGGCCGGAGTGCAGCGGACGCTGGATGCGCTGCGCGCCGCCGGTATGCAAGCCGATGTGGTGGCCCGGCGGCTGATTCCGTTCGGTCCGGTCCTGACGGCGCGGGCCGCCTGGCTGGAGGAGACCGGTCAGATCGAATCCGGTTGCCGCACCGAAGAACTCGTGGTGATCAGGGCCGACAAGCCGTGAGTACCACCCGGGTACAGGTGGTGCCGAACGGGCCGGTGCTGGTTTCCGGCCCGGTGCGTATCGAGATGCCCGACGGCGGTGTCGTCGAATCCGACCGGTTCATGGTGGCGATCTGCACCTGCCGGCGCAGCCAGGACTACCCGTTGTGCGACACCAGCCACCGCAGATGCCGCAGCGCCAAGGTCAAAGAAATGCTCAGCTGAGCGGACGCCGCAGCGAACTTTCGCCGCGCGCCCACGCGGCCATCAGCACGTCGGCCAACCGATCCTCCACCAGGGCGTGCGCCCGAATGCCGAACACGATGTCGCCGTCCAACTGCGGTTCGCGCGTCACCAGATCGCCCACCACGTCTCGGCGTACCACGTGTTCGTGTACCGCGTCGGCCTCCACGTGCTCGCGGTAGAACTCGACGCACGCCTCGGGGGCCTGCATCCGCTGCAGCGCCTGCACCATCCGCCGTGAGCCCGGCGGTGAGGTGATCTCGGTGGAAGCGAAATGCCCAACGGCCGCGCCGCGCAGCTTTCTGTGCAGGCCGAACAGTGACATCAAGTTCACCGCCGCCAGCGTTTCGGCGGGCACCACGTCCAGGTAGCGCAGATACGTCGAATCCAGGTCGGCGGCATCCATCAGGTCCGCGAACAGCTGCTGGTGCATCCGCCTGCCCTGCCCGGCCCCGTACTCGTCGAACTCGACGGCCACGAAAGCCGCCTTGGCGGTACCGGTCAGCCGGGGGATGGCAAATGCGTGCGGATCCGCCTCTTTCAGGTGATACAGCGAGCGGTGCACGAAGTACTCGCGCATCTGCTCCCAGGTGCCGTGGTCACGGAGGAAGTAGGAGGGTCCGCTGCCGTCTTTCGGTTCCACGGCGATCGCGTCCATCTCGGCCGCCGCGGTGTGCCCGGGTTCGATCGGACCCACGTCGCGGCGCACGCCGGCCAGGAATGCCCGCTCCAGCTCGGCACGAAATGCCAGCAAGGTGGGGTTCCACTCCCAGTCCGGATCAACCGAGGCGAAGCCCCGGTAGTGCAGCTCGTAGCACATATATAAGGCCAGCTGCAGGTCCAGGCCGTAGGGGTCGGCGTCGCGCACCGCGGCGCTGATCCGGCCGGACTGCTCGCGGGCGGCCGGTGCGGTCAGAGTGCGGCGCACCGTCGTCGACAACGGACCGTGCGCCGCCGGCAGGGCGGGTTCGACGGCGATCGACGTGGGATTCACACTCATGCTTTACCCGTCTGCGGGCCGGGCAAACGGAAGACGATGTCCACGGTGGTGCCGTCCGGTCCCTGCACTACATCCATCGACTCGCTCATGGCCCGCATCAGCACCAGGCCCCGGCCGCTGTTGCCCGGGTCGGCGGCCGGCGTCTTCCAGGAGCCGAAGTCGGTGATACGGGCGTGGATCGCACCGTCGGTGGCCTCCATCTCGAGCAGCATCTTCCCGGCGTCCTGGCCGGCGTAGGCGTGCTCGACACAGTTGGTGGCCGCCTCGCAGACCACCAGCACGATGTCGGAGGCCTGCTCCTCGGAGACGTTCGTCGTTTCCAGCCAGGGCGTCAGCTGACGCCGTATCGCGGCCAATCGGTCAGCCGTCGCCTCGGTTTCGATGCGCAGCGGCGGCAGCTGGTGGCGATACACCACCATCGCGACGTCGTCGTCGTAGCCGGCTTCCGGCGCCAGCTGTTCGAGCACGGCGTCGGCGACGGCGTCGATCGGCAGGTGCGCCGAATCCGTCAGGACGTCCGCGACCCGGGCCAGACCCTCGTCGATCGACTCGTGTCGCCGCTCGACCAAACCGTCGGTGAACAGCATCAGCGTCGAACCGGGCCCCAGAACTTCGGCGGCCTGCGGTCGAGTTTCGTTGCGGCGCACCGCAAGTGGAACCGAACGGGCGTCGGTCAGCATGGTGGTCACCGTTTGGGGCCCCGGTTGTGTTCGGACCAGTACTGCCGGCATGTGGCCGGCGTTGCTGTATTCCAGCACCCCGGATTCGACGTCCAGAATCGCCAGGAACACCGTCGTGCAGTAGGCGTCCGGGATGGTGGATGCCGCCGCGTCGAGTTGCTCGAGCAGGACGGCCGGTCGGGCGCCGGTGAGCAGCAGCGCCCGCGACGAGCTGCGCAGCTGCCCCATGATCGCGGCGGCCGGCAAACCGCGCCCTACGCAGTCCCCGACGACGATGCCGATACGACGCTCATCGATGGGCTGCACGTCGTACCAGTCGCCGCTGATCTCCAATGGCAGCACCGCGGGTTCGTAGCGAACGGCGAAGCCCGGCGGCGGCTTCATCGGCGGTTGCATCGCCCGCTGCAACGTCAGTGACGTTTCGCGGGCGATCTCGAACTGGCGGACATGCCCGATGGCGAGACTGAGGTGACCGATCAGGACCGTGACCAGCAGCCGATCCTCGGCACTGACCCAGCGCGGCGTGCCCAGCTCCAGCCACAGCGCCACGTCCCCGGTGCCCGAGAGCATGGCGACCATGCCGCGGGTCTTGCCGGGCATGTCCGGCCACTCGACGGTCTTCGCGGTCAGCGGCAACTGGTGGCGGGCGTCCATGAACGTCTGCCGCAGCGTGGGATCCATGGTGCGCCAACCTGATTCGGGCGGATCACCGGCGACCTGGACGGTTGGCTCGCCTTCGCCGGCCGGCCACATCACCGCGACCACCCGCTGCACGTCCACCGCGGCCCGGCACTCGTCGAGGGTGATCGCGAGCACCTCGGCCACACTCTTGGCCACCGCTACCGAGGTGGCCAGGCGCAGCACCGCGCTCTCCCGTGCAGCGAACGCGCGTTCGGCGGTGACATCGCGGACGGTGCCCACGTAGACATCGCCCTCGTCGCCGGGGCCGCGGACGGCGTTGATGCTGACCGCCGCCCAGGCCAGGCGCCCGTCGCGGTGCCGGACCGGGATCTCGTACTCGGCGCTGCCCTCGGTACGCAGCCGCTGTTGCTCCTGATAGGTGCGCTCCGTGTCGACCAGCCAGGCTTGCGGCCACGGATAGGGCAGACCCGCTGCGCCGTACCCGAGGATCTCGGCGAAGGCGTTGTTGATCTCGATCACCGCGCCGTTGCGGTCGGCGACGAAGAAGCCCTCCTGCAGCGAGTTGACCAGTGCGGTGCGGAACTTGTCGCGGTCGGCCAGGTCTTCGGCACGAGCGCGCTCCTGCGCGAAACGCTTTGCGCCATCCAAGAATCCGCGGGTCGCGACATCGAGCGGGGCCAACGTCTGCAGCAGGAACTCGACGGCGGCGGCCCGGTCGGCGGGGCCGGTCTTGGACAGCTCGTTGAGCAGCCGGAATGTGCTCTCCACGATGCCGAGCATGCTGATCTGTTCCTGCAGCGCCCGGCGCCCCAGTTCGTGCCCGGCGGCCAGCAAATTCTCGTCGCGGGTGTCGAGGTAGCTGCGCAGAGTGTCCCGGTACTGGGTGTGGAAATCCGCCGCCGCGCTCATGTCGTGATCCCCCGGTGGCGGGCGGCCAGCACCATGGCGTCGTCGGTTTCCTTGGCGTGCTTGGTGAGTATCTGTTCGACGATGTCTTTGGCCGACGCGGCGAAATCCAGGTGCTCCAGGTGATCGTCGGCGATACCGTCGCTGGTGATCACCAGCAGGTCCCCGGTCCGAATCGAAACCACTTGTGCGGGGCGGGTTTCCGGTATCCGATAGCCGACGATGCCGCCGACCAGGCGCGCGCTGGCGCGGCTCTGGACACCGCTGACGGTTTTGGCGACCAGATGGGCGCTGACGTTGCCGACGCCGGTCCAGCTCATCTGGCCGGTCTGAAAGTCGATCCGTGCCAGCGTCATGGCGACCCCGCGGGTGCCGCCCAACACGCGGTGGCACAGCTCGATCAGCACCTCGAGTCGCTCGCCGCGGGCTCCGGCCAGAGCCTCGGCGGCGGTTTCGGCGGCGCGGGCGGCGTCCGGGCCGTGGCCGAGGCCGTCCATGACGCCGAACAGAGCCGCGACCGGGCTCGGGTTCGGGGGGCTGTCGGTGTCGCCGTCGATGGCCGCCGCGATCGCCTGATCGCCGCAGTACTGCTCCCCGGGACGCGAGCGACTCGCGATCGCCCACTCGATGGGCCCGAAGCGGCCCGCGGATCGGACTGGGTCACCCACGGGCCGGAACCCATTTCCACATTTCGACGACCGTGCCGCGGCCCAGCGCGGACTCCACGATCAACCGGTCCATCAGCCGGCGGGCCCCGGGCAGGCCCATGCCCAGACCACGGCCGGTGGTGTAGCCGTCTTCCATGGCGCGGTCGATGTCGGCGATGCCGGGGCCGTCGTCTTCGGCCCGCACCACCAGCGCCTTGCGGCCCTCCCGCTCGGCCACCGCCACCCGAACCTGGCCGCGACCGGCATAGCTGGTGATGTTGCGGGCTATTTCGGAGATCGCGGTCGCGATCATGGTGACGTCGGTAAGCGAGAAACCCAGATCGAGCGCCAGTTGGTGCCCGGCTTTGCGGGCGGCGACGATGTCGTCGGAGGTGTTGATGGCGACCACTGTCTCACCCGCCACCGTCGCGCCCGATCGTCGATCTGTTCAGTCCCAGACGTTTGTGCAGCAGCGCGATGCCTTCTTCGAGGTCGAGCGCGGTGCTCATGTCGTCGAAGGCCAGCCCGAGCTGCACCATGGCAAAGGCCACCTCCGGCTGCAGACCGACGATCACGGTGGTGGCCCCGCGCAGCCGGGTCATGTGCGCGATGGTGCGCAGCGACCGCGCCGCAAAGGAATCCATCACGTCGATCGCGGTGACGTCGACGACAATGCCCTGCGCGCGGAACCGGCTGACCCGTTCCATCAGGTCTTCGCGCAGCCGCTCGGTGTCGGAGTCGGTCAGCGCGGCCTGCACCGTGGCGATCAGGATCGCGCCCTGTTTCAAGATCGGTACTGGCATGGGCTGTTTTCGGGGCCGTTACTCGCCGGTGCGGGTGACTTCGTAACCCAGCAGGCGTTCGGCTTCCTCGATACCGCCCTGCAAGTCGCCGACGGCGTTCATCTTGGACAGGTCGAGACCGATCGTCACCAAGGTCAGGGCGATTTCCGAGGACAGTCCGGTGATGATGACACTGGCACCCATCAGCCCGGACGCGTCGACCGTCTGTACCAGGTGGTTGGCCACCGTCGAGTCGATGGTGGGCACACCGGTGATGTCGATGACCACCACCTTGGCGCGGTTGGCGCGGATGGCGCGCAGCAGCTGCTCGGTGACCTGCCGGGCGCGCTGGCTGTCCAGCACACCGATGATCGGCAGGATGAGCAGCTGTTCGCGGACCTGAAGCACGGGCGTGGACAGCTCGCGGATCGCTTCCTGCTGCTGGCGGATGATGCGCTCGCGTTCCTGGACGAAGCTGACGCCCACGGTGTTGGCGATCCGGTTGGCAGCCGGCTCGTAGGCGTCCAGGACGCGGTTGAGCATGTCGAACTCGGCCTGGTATTTCTCGAACAACGAGCGCGCCAGCACGTCGCGCAGCAACAGCACGATGCCCAGCACCTCGTCGGTTTCCACGCCGCGGGGAATGATGCGCTCAAGAGAGATCGCGCGCATAGTCCTGCAGGGCTTCGACGCTGCCAGTCTCGAGCACCTCGACATAGTTGTCGTAGACGGCGGTGGCCTCGGAGAAGATCTCCTCCGGGGTCATCGCGGTGAGCAGTTCGGCCTCGGTGATCCGGCGGGCCCACTCCTCGCGCAGGGCGGTCCGGTTTCGACGCAGATGCTGGACCAGCTGGGGCAGCAAACCCTCGCTGGAGACGCCGGCCGTGGTACTGGCGGTGCTGAGATCTGTCGGCGAATCGGACATCCGTCCCTCCAAGCCCTCTGGCGCGTGCGAAAAGCTCTACCCAGTGGTCGCGCTATGGCGAGACTAGCTTGGGGGTGTGACCTCGGGCGTGTTGAGGTCTTCTTCTTCTCGCGGTAAGCGCCGCACGTTAGGCTGGCAGCACACCGAAGACCCGGACAAAGGATCGCCATTGTCAGCTCCTGATTCGATCACCGCCACGGTCTCCGACCATGACGGGGTAGTGGTGCTCAGCATCGGCGGCGAAATCGACCTGGTCACCGCGCCGGCCCTGGAAGAGGCAATCGGCGGCGTGATTGCCGACAATCCGGGTGCGCTGATCATCGACCTGTCCGGGGTTGACTTCCTGGGCTCGGTAGGGCTGAAAATTCTGGCGTCCACCTACGAGAAACTCGGGGACGGCGCCGAGTTCGGCGTGGTGGCACGCGGCCCGGCGACCCGACGTCCGATTCACCTAACCGGCCTGGACAAGACCTTTCCGCTGTATCCGACGCTGGAGGACGGGTTGACCGGCGTGCGTGAAGGCAAGCTCAACCGGTGAGGCCGACGTCACGGTTGGGTCACGAATAAAGGTCACAGACCGTTAAGAATTCTTCGCGGTCTTTAAGGATTCTCAATTCTCCGGCGTAAATTTGCCAGTTTGCTTAGCGTTTTCCGCCACTTAGGTTGCGTTGCGTCACATAAGCGTCAGCGGCAGTTTCAAACGCACGTTCGTCGTCGGCGAACAGAGCGGCCGCATCGGTTCCCGCGTGGTTACTTTGGATTCAGGGGACTCGGGCGCTCCACGAAATCGGTTCACTCATTCGGAGGAACAAATCATCATGAAAATCAGCAGTATTGTCGCGCGTCGGCGAATTGCCGGCATCAGCGCCGGCTGCCTGCTCGGGGGAATCGCGGTCGGGATCGCCGGTGCGCCGTCGGCTGCGGCGGCACCCGACTGCAGCCCCGAAGGTGTCAACGCGACGGTGTCGTCGGTGCAGGGCGCGGCGCAGCAGTACCTGGCCGGTCACCCGGGCGCCAACCAGGTGGTCATGGCCGCCTACGGCCAGCCCCGCGGCGACGCGGCCGCCAACATTCGGGCCTACTTCACCGCGCACCCGAACGAATACCACGATCTGCGTGGGATTCTGGCGCCGATCGGCGACACCGAACAGCAATGCAACGTGTCGGCGCTGCCGCCGCACCTGGAATCGGCTTACCACGAGTTCATGGCCGGCTGATCTCCCGCAACAACCCGCGAACGACCCGCCACAGCGCAGTGGCGGGTCGTTCGGCATTATCAGGCCATGGATGTCGATCATCCCGAGGAAGACCAGGGCTGGGACCACCGGGAGCGCGGCGAGACCGAAGTCGAACGGCTGGACCGAAATTGGAACAGCCTGCTGCAAGAGTTGCGGGTGGTGCAGACCGGCGTGCAGTTGCTCACCGGGTTCCTGCTGACTCTGCCGTTCCAGGCCCGGTTCGACGTGCTGGGCGACGACATGCGAGCGGTTTACCTGGTCACCGTCGGTTGTTCGGTGGCCGCGACGGTGTTCCTGATCGCACCAGTGGGCTTGCACCGGTTGCTGTTTCGGCGACATCGGATCTCGGTGCTGGTGTCGGCGGCGCACCGGTGCGCCTACGGCGGGCTGGTGCTGCTGGGCTTGGCGCTGACCGGGGTGACCGTCATCATCTTCGATTCGGTAGCCGGCACCGCCGCGGGTCTGGTCGCCGGGGCGTGTGCGCTGGCACTGTTCGGGTTCTCCTGGCTGGTGGTGCCGCTGTTGTTGCGCACCCGCGACCTGCCAGAGTCCGGACGCCGGCAGGTGTAGCCGTCGGCCGCGCGGGTAACTCAGCTTGCAGCCGACTCGAGTCGGGAACGCGCGGAGGACCAAGATGCGGCTACGCCGCAGCGTGCTGGACAAGCCGGGGATTACGCGCAAGCGCCGCGGCAAGGGCTTCGCCTACTACGGCCCCGACGGTGACCTGCTCACCGATCCGGACGCGGTACAACGCATCAAAGACCTCGTCATTCCGCCCGCCTGGCGCAAAGTGTGGATATCGCCGTTTCCCAATGGGCACATCCAGGCCGTCGGCACCGACGCGGCCGGTCGGCGCCAGTACCTCTACCACCAGAGCTGGCAGCAGGAACGGGCCGAGGAGAAGTTCGACCGGGTGCTCGAGCTGTCCACGGAGTTGCCGGCGTGGCGCGAGCGGATCGCGCGTGACCTCAAGGGCCGCGGCATGTCCCGGGAACGCGTCCTGGCGCTCGGCCTGCATCTGCTGGATCTCGGCTACTTCCGGGCCGGCGGCGAACGATACGTCGAGGAGAACGAGTCGTACGGCCTGGCCACCCTGCTGCGTGAGCACGTGAGCGTGCGCCGCGACGCGGTCGCCTTCGACTACCCCGCCAAGAGCGGAGTCCAGCGCACCTATGAGATCAAGGATGCCGAGGTGGTCCGCGCGGTGCGGGCACTGCTACGCAGAACTGGCGGCACCGACCGATTGTTGGTGTGGCGCAACGGTTCCGACTGGGTGGAAGTCCGGGCCGACGACCTCAACACGCGGTTCAAGGAACTCCTCGGCGACGGCTACAGCGTCAAGGACCTGCGCACCTGGCACGGCACCGTGTTGGCCGCGGCCGCCTTCGTCGATGCGGACCCGGCCGTCTCGCAGCGGGTGGCCAAGCGAGTCGAGGCCGCCGTCATGCGCGAGGTATCCGCGGAGCTCGGCAACACACCCGCGGTGGCGCGAAGCTCGTATGTGGATCCCCGAGTGGTCAGTGCGTACCGGCAGGGCGTCACGATCGCTGCGGCGGCGCAGCGCGCCCGCCGGGCCCGTCGTCCGGCGGCGGCGCAACAGGTGCTGGAGAAAGCCACCCGCGCGATGATTCAGCGAATCGCGAAGGATGACAAGGTATCCCGCCCGTCCGCTCTGGCAAAGACGGCCTGACTTCCACCGGCTGGTCGGGGGACTCGGTTCTCTGCATTCACACCGCAGCACCAGCAGGTCCGAATACTATTGAGCTGGTGTGCGCAGATTCGCGGCGAAAGAGGGGCCGGCGGTGGCCGCCGGTGGGGCGCTTCCGGTACCTGACGCGTGAAGACCGGTGGGAATGGTCCGAAGAAGTTGCCCGCATGCACGGTTACGAACCGCGCAGCGTGACGCCCACCACCCAACTACTGCTCAAACATAAGCACCCGGATGACAAACCGAGCGTCGCCGAACTGATCGAGCAGGTACGCCGGCACGGCACCGCATTCAGCAGCCGGCACCGCATCGTCGACACCCGCGGCGAAACGCACGTCGTGGTGGTGGTCGGGGACCGGTTCCCGGGGCCGGATGGACGGCTGCTCGGAATCGGCGGTTACTACATCGACATCACCGAGCAGTACGACGCTGACCTGCAAAAGCACCTCAGCGAGGCGCTGCTGGCCGTGGATTCCCGACGCGCGGTGATCAACCAGGCGATGGGCATCCTGATGCTGAGGTACGGCATCGACTCCGATGCGGCATTCGAACGGTTGGTGAAGATGTCGCAGGAATCAAACGTCAAGTTGCGCAACATCGCCGAACTCGTGGTCGCCGAGATCGCCGGGAACGGCGACCACGACGAAGACGCGGCGTTCCGATTAGATCGGTTGGTGCGCACCCCGCGCGAGGTGCGCTGACTAGCCCTGCTGATGCAGGGTGGCCTGCGGACTCTGGCCGTAGCTGCGGCGATACAGCGCGGCGAATCGGCCGGTGTGGCTGAAACCCCAGCGTTGGGCTATCTCACCCACCGTCGCCGTCGATCGATCACCGGCCCGCAGCTCCTGATGGGCGTGGTGCAGGCGCACGCGGCGCAGATACTCCGTAGGCGTGGTGGCCAGGTGGCGCCGGAACAGGTACTGCACCGCGCGCGGCGTCATTCGCAGCGAGTCGGCGACGTCGTTGACGCCGATGCCGTCCGCGCAGTGGCGGTGAATGAACGAGATCGCCCCTTTCAACGCCGGCGGCAGGTCCGGCTCGCTCAGCAAATCCTGCCCGGTGCCGGCGTTGTTGGGGAAGCAGTCCAGTAGGGCGGCGCTCAGCAGGTGCGCGGCCGCCCCGACCAGCAACGGCTGACGCGCGCTATCCACGTCGCCGAAGCTGGTGACGACGTAGTCCAGCGCCCTGGTCCAGCTGTTCGCGGCGGCGGCCGATCGCGGTTTATAGTCCAGGAACCGAACATGTTGGGGCGGAATGCTTTTCCCCTCCGACGCGACCCTGCTCAGCTCTCTCATACCCAGGCCCACGACCCGAAACCGCGCGTCCTCGACATCGATCGCGCACGGCAGAGCGTCGGCGGCGATGACCACAGTCTCCAGCCCACGCTTCGGTTCAGCCGTCACCGCCATGGAACCTGACAGCGGATGGATTGCCAGCACCGTGTCGAAAGCCTCGATTTCGCAGCTCAGCCGGCCGTCGATCAGCACTTCGTTCAGCGTCACCGAATCCGTCGCGAAGCGCCGGTGGGTCAGCTGCGCACCGTCGGACACGGCGCCGACCCGCCAGCTAGGCGGGTAGGCGTCCGCGAAGAATCGTCGCATCGCGGCGGTGTCAGCGGTGCGGAACTCCTCGTAGCGGATCGCATCGCCGGCGGTCGTAATCGACACGGGCGACGCGGCCTAAGCTATCGCGCTGGACTTCGTGCGGTCGGCGGTCGCCCGCTGGTAGACGCCGAGCGCGTCGAGGGCGATTCGATCCCAGGTGAAGCGTGATATCGCCCGAGCCCGGCCGGCCGCGCCCATGCTTTGACGCTGAAATCGCTGACCGTGCAGCGATTTCAGGGCCGCGGTCAGTTCGTACGGCTTGGCCGGGGAGACCAGCAGGCCGGTGACACCATTGATGACGGTGTCGGTGAGTGCGCCGACAGCGGTCGCCACCACCACCACGCCACTGGCCATCGCCCGCAGCGCGGTTGTCGCCTGCGGAGCGTGCCGTGCTGCGCACACCACCACATCGGCAGAGCGCACCAGCGCCGGAAGTTCCTCGGCGGCAACCGAACCCGCGAACCGAACGCGATCCTGCACTCCCAACCCGGTGGCCAGACGGTTGAGCGCGGTGCGTTCCCGGTCATGGCGAGGGTCGCCGGCGTCGGTCTCGGCCAGGACGAGTTCCACGCCGGGCAGGATCGGCAGAATCCGAATCACTTTGTCGAAGCCGTGCTGCGGCAGAGCATTCGGCTCCACCTGCAGAATGCGGACCGGCCCGTCGGCGGCCGACGGATCGGCGGGAGCGAACCGATCCACATCGACTCCGCTGGACAGCACCGAGAGCTGGGCGCGGCTGCGGCGCAGTCGCGCCAGCGCGTCGACCTCGGCGCTGCTGCCACCGGTCACCCAGTTCGCGTTGCGGACGAGCAGCGGCTCCAGGCGCACCCGTTCACCCGGGATGCTCGACTCGGCCAGACCGTGGAAGCTCTGCACCAGGGGCAGTTCGTGTCGGCGAGCGGCCAGTTGAGCCGCCAAGCCACCCAGCCATCCGAAGGCGTGTACGACGTCGGGCGGATTCGCCGCCCACGCGCGGTCGAGTTGGTCGGCCCACGCGCCGAGGTGGGGAAGCACCAGAGTCGGCGCCGACGGCTCGGCTGGAACTTCGGCGTGCGGCCGGTATGCGTTGATCGTGTGGTGCTGCGCCGCGAGCGCGGCGCCGAATTCGGCCAGCTCAGAGCCGCCGAACCCGCCACCAACGGCGGTTTCGTCATCGCCGCAGACGATCGCGATCTGCATCTGGTCACCATTACGTGCGGAATGTTGAGGCAAAGTTTTCAAGTTCTGCGGGTACCCGGCCTGATATCGCCGATAATCGGCGCTGGCCAAACGGTTCGTTAATTGGCTAGTCCGTCGCGTGGTGTCCTGTCGGCGCAAGGCGGTTTGCCGCGGTTTGACCGGCCCCGGACGGGGCATCCTGCCTGCGGTATCAAAAAAAGTGCGCAGGAGGTTACTTCTCATGCCGAACTCGTCGATCAAGAACGAAAAGCTCTACGAAGACTTACGCAAGAAGGGCGACTCGAAGGAGAAGGCCGCGAGGATCTCCAACGCGGCCGCCGGACAGGGGAAGTCGAAAGTTGCCCGCAAAGGCGGCAAGGCCGGCTCTTACGACGACTGGACCGTGCCGGAGCTGAAGAAGCGGGCCAAAGAGCTTGGCGTAACCGGCTACTCAAGTCTGACCAAGGACAAGCTGGTCGCGAAACTACGCAACCACTGAGCCTTGGTGCCGTGCGCCGCTCAGTCGCGCAGGCCGAGACGTTCGACCAGCATCAGAAAAGCGGCAGCGAAGGCATTGTCGGCTGTCTCGGCCTCGATCCGGGGCCAGTCCAGCTTTTCCCGAACCGCCCGCGCCGCCGGCAGCAACGATGCGAAATCGCAGTGGTGTTCGGTCAGGGCGCGCAGTTTCTGGATGAACACCTCGGTGGGAGGTAACACCGGCATCGAAATGGCCAGCACCACACGCTGTTCCGCTGCGCCCAATACTTGCGGCGTCACCGTCCTGCCGTTGACGCAGTGCAGCACGTCGACCATCGCATCGCCGAGATGCGCTTTGAACAGCCAATCCTCGGGTGGTCGTTCGATCCGGAAACCGGCCTTGCCGAGCGTGGTCGCCGCAGCGGGAACGTCGTCCTCGCAGACCATCAGGTCGACGTCGTGCGTCGGTTCGGGTGCACCGTAAGCCCATAACGCGTAGCCCCCGGCCAGGGTGAAGGGCGGCCCGTGCTCCTTGAGCGCCGACGCCGCGCACCGAAGTGCGTCGCGTAGCGCAACGGCCTCTGGCGGGGTGTCGGACATGATGGTGACGGATACCCCGCCGACGCGTCCGGCAACCTGTGATGCTGTCCGGCAACGGTTTAACCGGTATCGAAACGGGAAATTAGCGAACCATGCCCACCGCTATGCCGCCTACCTACGAGCAGGTGGCCGTGGTGATACCCGCCCACAACGAACGCGCGAGTTTGCCGGGTTGTCTGCGCGCCATGGTCACCGCGGCCCTGTGCGTACACGCTCCGGTGACCATCGTGGTGGTGCTCGACGCCAGCGACGACGACAGTTCCGACCTCGCCGGCCGGTACGGGCCGGATGTGCATTTCGTCCGCATCGACGCGCGCAACGTCGGTGCCGCCCGCGCGGCCGGCTTCGATTACGCCCGCACCCTGTGCGGGACCGACCTCGCCGCCTGGTATGCCACCACCGACGCGGACAGCACCGTGGAACCGGATTGGCTGAGCCGCCAATTGGGTTGTGGCGCAGAGATGTTCCTTGGCCTGGTGCGGGTCGCCGATTGGCGGCCGCACGGGTTGGACGTGGTGCGCCGGTATCTGGAGGCCTACAACAAGCGGGTGGACGGCGGCCACGACCACGTGCACGGCGCGAACATGGGTTTCAGCTCCCGCGCCTATTGGGCCGTCGGGGGATTCCGTTCACTTTCCTCCGACGAGGACGTGGACCTGGTGGCGCGGTTCGAGACGGCCGGTTACCGCATTCACCGGGACACCGCGCAATCGGTCGTCACCTCGGCGCGCACCAAAGGGCGGGCACCCCGCGGATTCGCCCGTCATCTGCGTTCCCTGACCAGCGCGGGGCGGGGGACTGCGGTGCACCCCAAGGCGGGGGAGCCCGCATGACGGCGGGGCTGGTCCGGCACTGGCTGGAAACCGGGCGGCTGGAATTGCCGCTGCCGGGCTCGGGCTGCACCGCGGAACGCTGGCAGCGCCTGGGCCGACTGGCCGAGGAAGACATCGCCGCCGCCCGGATCGCCGAGGCGCACGTCGACGCCGTCGCGATCCTGCACGAGCTGGGCGGCAAACCACCGGAACCCGGTCAGCTGTGGGGTGTTTGGGCGGCCGAGGCGTCGGAGGCGGTCCTGACCGCCACCCAGGTCGCCGGTGACGGGTTCGTCCTCAACGGCACCAAGGTGTGGTGCTCGGGTGCCGGGTTCTGCACGAATGCACTGGTCACCGCTCGGATGGAGGGCGGTGACCGCGGGTTGTTCGCGGTCACACTCACCGATGCCGGGGTCAAACCGCTGCCCAGTACCTGGTGGAATCCCGGGATGGCCGGCAGCGACACCCGGTCGGTGCAGTTCAACAACGTGCACGCAGTCCTGGTCGGGGCGCCCGGTGGGTACCTGAGCCGCGCCGGATTCTGGCACGGCGCGATCGGTGTCGCCGCCTGCTGGCTGGGTGGGGCGCGGCGGGTGGCCGAGCCGTTGTATCGCAGTGCGGGCAGCGAATCCGCCGACGCATACGCGTTGGCGCATCTGGGGGCGGTAGACGCCGCGCTGACCGCCGGCGACGCGGTGTTGGCCCTGGCCGCCGGGCAGGTCGACGCGGATCCCTTCGACAAAGCCGGCACGGCGCAACTACTGGCGCGCCGGGTCCGCGCGGTGGTGGAACATGCCGTCGACGAGGCGATCTCGCGCACCGGACGGGCGCTGGGGCCCGGACCGCTGTGCCAGGACGGTCGGCACGCCCAGCGGGTCGCCGACCTGAGCATCTACATACGCCAGAGTCACGCCGAACGCGACCTGGCCGAACTGGGGCGGTTGGCCGGGCGGCGCGGGCGTTGAAGACCAACGGGCCGCGGTTTGCGGCCAGGCCGCTGGCCGGAGGCGGTACCGCCGTGCAGGATTGGCTGGCGGCCGATCGGCCACCGGCACTGAAGCTGGACGAGTGCGCCGGTCTGGTGGTGGTCGCTCCGCACCCCGACGACGAGACTCTGGGCATCGGGGCGACGGCCGCGCAGCTCGCCGCGTCGGGCGTGCCGGTGCAACTGGTGGCGGTCAGCGACGGGGGGTGGCGCGGACCCGGCTGCGTCGGCGGCCGAACGGCTTACTTTGGGAGGCGCGACGGCGCGACGAATTGCGCTGTGCTGCAGAGATTTTAAAGGTCGGTAGCCCGCTG
The DNA here is from genome assembly GCA_021654635.1 of Mycobacterium kiyosense. Classification (NCBI taxonomy): domain Bacteria; kingdom Bacillati; phylum Actinomycetota; class Actinomycetes; order Mycobacteriales; family Mycobacteriaceae; genus Mycobacterium; species Mycobacterium kiyosense. Next base: position 5,976,654 of record AP025179.1, on the reverse strand, counting down.
CGCCTCGGACTGCCGGACGGCCGGCTGACCGACCATGAGGATCGGCTGGCGGCGCTGCTGACGCGGTGCCTGGACGGTCGGCCGCCCGGAACGTGGTGTGCGGCGACCTGGCGGGGCGACGGCCACCCCGATCACGAAGCCGTCGGGCGGGCCGCGGCCGCGGCCTGCGCACGCACCGGCGTCGAACTCATCGAATACCCAGTGTGGATGTGGCACTGGGCAATTCCGGGGGGACCCGGACGTGCCGTGGCATCGGGCCCCGGACGGTGCCGCTCGACGACTGGGCCGTGCAACGTAAAAGACAAGCCGCACAATGCTTTCGAAGTCAGTTCGAGCCGCACGGACCGGACGCGGTGCTGCCGCCCTTCGTGCTGGAGCGGCTTATGGCGGTGGGGGAGATGGTGTTTCTGTGACTGCGCACACCCCGCGTTTGCCAGATGCGTACTTCGACAGGATGTACGCCGACGCCCAGGATCCGTGGCAGTTGTCCTCGCGTTGGTACGAGCAACGCAAGTACGCGATCACCGTGGCCCTGCTACCGCGCAGCCGGTACCGGCACGCTTTCGAGCCGGGCTGCTCGATCGGTGCGCTGACCACGCTGCTGGCCGCCCGCTGCGAGCGGATCACCGCCGTGGACGTGGCCGAGGCGGCCGTAACCGGTGCCGACGCCCGGCTACGCGAGCACGGCTGCCGCGACCGGGTGAGCCTGTCCCGCGGATCGCTGGACGAGCGGTGGCCGGCCGGCCCGTTCGACCTGGTGGTGCTCAGCGAGGTCGCGTACTACCTGAATGCCGACACCCTGGCGACGGTGTTGCGCCGGGAGTGCCCTCGGTTGGCGCCGGGCGCCACCGTGATCGCCGCGCACTGGCGCCATCCCGTCGCCGACTATCCATTGACCGGTGACGCCGCCCACGCCGTCATCGCGGCGACACCGGGGCTCGAGCCGCTGGGCTGTTACCGCGACGACGACGTCGTCATCGAGGTGTTCGACACCGGCGACGCCAGGTCGGTGGCGGCGCGGGAAGAGGTGCCGGGAGCGCGGGCCTAGCCATGCGAGTGGCGACCTTCAACATCCTGCACGGACGCACCGTCGGCGACGGAGTCGACCCGCAGCGGCTGCGCGACTGCGTGCGGCGACTCGATCCCGACGTGCTGGCACTGCAGGAGGTCGACCTCGACCAGCCCCGCTCCGGGCACGCGGACTTGACCGCGGCGGCAGCCGAAGCGATGGGCGCCGTCGAGCACCGGTTCGTGGCCGCGATCTCGGGCACGCCGGGGGCCACCTGGATGGCGGCGACGGGTCGCGAACAACCCGGGACCGCCGCCTACGGGATCGCGTTGCTGTCCCGGTTCCCCGCGACCAGTTGGCAGGTGGTCCGGTTCCCCCGGATCCCGATTCGGTTTCCGATGTATCTGCCCGGCCCGAACAGGGTGCTGATCGTGGACGAGGAGCCGCGGGCGGCGGTGATCGCCCGGCTGCAGACTCCGTTGGGGCCGCTGACCGTGGCCAACACCCATCTGTCCTTTGTGCCCGGCTGGAATTTGCGCCAGCTGCGGCGCCTGACCCGCGACCTGCGCGGGCTGCCCGGGCCGCGACTGCTGATCGGCGATCTCAACCTCACTCCCGCGGCGGTGCACCGCTGGTCGGGGATGCGCGCGCTGGCCACGGCGCCGACCTTTCCGGCCGCCGCACCCCAGCGGCAACTCGATCACATCCTGACCGACGACCCGGATCTGCACGGCGTTGCCGCGACCGCGGAGTTGATGCCGATCTCCGATCACCGGGCCCTGGTCACCGAGGTGCGCCGGTAGTCGTCGGGGCGGTGGTCACCGATCCTTGCTGCGCGCCTCCGCGCCGGTCTCGCCGGCGTCGAAGTCGTCGTCGGCCGCGGTGCGTCCCACGTATTCGCCGTCGTCGCCACGGCCCGCGCGCGAGTTGGCGGTGTGCTCGTCGGCCTCCACGTCGGATTCGGCTTTCTTGCGTTCGGTCATCGGGGTTGCCTTTCTTGTTTCGCAAAGCAGCGGGCGGCGGGCAGCAACTCCGCACTCATGTTGCGTTCCATCATCTTCAGTGCGGCCGACCCCAGCTCCTCGTCGATATGGGCGACCGCGTCGGGCGGGACCACGACCTCGTAGTGACGCAGATAACCGTCCAGTGCGCTGTAGAGGATGCACTGCTCGGTGACCTGACCGGCCAGCACGATGCGCTTGGTGTCGAGACGATGCAGCAGGTAGTCCAACGCGGTGGAGTAGAACACGCTGTGCCGGACCTTGGTGATGAGCGGGCAGTCGGGCGTGGGCACCAGTGGTTCGATCAGCTCGGGGTGCTTCCCCTGCAGGGCGTTGTCGATGATGGCCCCACGGTCGGCGGTGAAATCGCCGAGGTTGTCGTTGACGTAGATGAGGTCGACGGCAGCATTGTCCTTGGCGTTCTCGATCAGCCCGAGCAGCGGGTCGATGACGCGGGCCGCACTGTGGGCCAGCTCGTCGGCGTCCTCATGGCGGTAATCGTTGAACATGTCGATAACTAGCAGCGCAGTGTCGCTCACAGCACGAAGCTATACCCGCTATCCGCCGTCTCATCGCGGCTGGGTTTAACCGGTCCGATGAATCGGGTAGCCCTAGCGGGTCGCGAGCAAATTGCCGCGTGAGTCAACAGTATCCATAGGCTACAGTAGCCAGGTGCTGATGACGGGTTCGCTGGGGGAGTGACAATGGGACACATCGCAACCGACACGGCCGTCCACGGGCCGGTCCCGAGCAGCGAATCCGAGGTACCGACGGTGACGCTGCCCGGCCTCGCCGCGGCCGGGGTCTGGGCCGTCGGCTTGATAGTCGGCGTAGTCGCGTTGCTCACCGGGCACCTGCTGGTGGCCGGCGTCGCGCTGGTGCTGGCCATCATGGCGCCATGGTTCGGCATGGCTTGGGTGTCGCGCGGCCGCAGCCGCGAATCGAATGGCTGGTCCGCCGTGCACGCTCCTGCGCGGTAATCGCGAATTGTTCGATCTGCCGGGTGTGATTCGGTTTCGAACGGGGTACTTCCTGCGCCAACGGGCCACCGCGAGGTGCGTAACCCGGTCACTCAGCAGGAAGGAACCCCCATGCCGACCGTCAGTGATTACGACGCCCGCCGGGTGACCGAGGCCGACGCCGCAGACAAAAGCGCCCTCCGCGAGCTGGGCCCGCTGCCGAAGCTGGCCACCGCCGTCATCGACGATGACCCCAACGAATCTCCGTTCTTCGAACTGCCCGGCGCCGATCTGTCCGGAGAGGAACTGTCGGTGGTGGTGATTCCGCAGCGATCCGACGAGTTCACCTGCTCGTGCTGCTTCCTGGTGCAGCACCGTAACCGGCTGCGCGTCTCCGGCGGCGGGCGCCAGATCTGCGCAGACTGCGCCTGATCGGTCGCCGCACGCCCGCCGGTTGTTGACCTGACCCGCCCGGCCGTGTTGGGTCGGGAGGGTGGCAGCTCCGCCGGCTTCTCCACCCGGGTTACCCGCTCCCCGCCGGCTGCGCAGCCTCTTCGCGGCCGCCTACGCGCTCGCCTACCTGGTGGGTGGCGAGCGACGAATGTTGCGGCTGATCCGCCGGTACGGGCCGATCATGACGATGCCGATCCTCAGTTTGGGGGACGTCGCCATCGTCTCGGACCCGGCGCTGGCCAAGGAAGTGTTCACCGCATCCACCGACGTGTTACTCGGGGGCGAGGGGGTGGGGCCGGCCGCCGCTATCTACGGGTCCGGCTCGATGTTCGTGCAAGAGGAGCCCGAACACCTGCGGCGTCGCCGACTGTTGACGCCGCCGCTGCACGGCACCGCGCTCAACGGCTACGTGCCGATCATCGAGGCGTGCACGCGGGCTGCGATGCGGGACTGGCCCGTCGACCGCCCGTTCGAAATGCTGCATGCGGCAAGGGCATTGATGCTCGACGTGATCGTGCGGGTGACCTTCGGTGCCGAAGATCCCGACGAAGTACGACGGCTGGGGCAGCCCTTCGAAAGACTGCTGAACCTCGGTGTGTCAGAGCAATTGACGGTTCGCTATGCGCTGCGCGGACTCGGCACCCTGCGGGTGTGGCCGTCGCGCGCCCGGGCCAACCGCGAAATCGACGCCGTCGTGCTGCCGCTCATCGCCGCGCGGCGCCGCCGCGACCCCGATCCGGTATCGCGACGCGACATCCTCTCGCTGCTGGTCAACGCTCGCGGCGAAGACGGAGAAGGGTTGTCGGACAGCCAGATTCGCGACGATCTGGTCACCCTGATGCTGGCCGGTCACGAGACCACCGCGACCACGCTGGCCTGGATCTTCGATCTGCTGCTGCATCACCCCGACGCGCTGCGGCGGGTGCGCGAGGAGGCATTGAGCGGCGACGAGGCGTTCACCACCGCGGTGATCGACGAGACGCTACGGGTGCGTCCGCCGGCGCCGCTGACAGCGCGGGTTGCCGCGAAACCCTTTCCGATCGGCGGATATACGGTCGCGGCCGGAACGCGCATCGTCGTGCACATCATCGCCATCAACCGCAACCCGGCCGTCTACCAGAGCCCGCTCGAGTTCCGGCCGGAGCGCTTTCTCGGGATCCGCACCCCAGAGCTACGCCTGGGTACCGTTCGGCGGCGGCGTCAAACGCTGCCTGGGCGCGGCGTTTTCGATGCGTGAGCTGATCACCGTGCTGCAGGTGCTGCTGCGCGAGGGCGAGTTCAGCGCCGTGGACGCCGCGCCGGAGCGGATCGTGCGGCGATCCATCATGCTGGCGCCGCGCCGCGGCACCAGAGTGCGGTTCCGGCCGCGCGCGGCGAGCTAGAACTCGGCCTCGGATCCTCGCAGAATCTGCCGCGAAAATTCGCGATTGGAGCTTCGAACAGTGGGGTATTCACACCTCGTTCGATCAATTCGACAGCGTTCAACAGAAGGGGCGCGACGTGATTATCCTGGGCATTGTTCTGCTGGTGGTGGGCTATTTCACCGGCATCAGCATTCTGTACACGATTGGTGGCATCCTGCTGCTCGTCGGCGTGGTGTTGTGGATCCTGGGCGCGGTCGGGCGCCCCGTTGGCGGTCGCAGGGTCTGGTACTAGCGCTGTTAGCAGGGCCGATGCGGGCCGGGGGTTTTCTCCCCCGGCCCGCATCGGCTTTTTCGATCGCGAGTACGTTTAGAAAGCTTTGAGCGATTTCCAAGCGGCGGTTGGGACCGTCAATTGTTGACGGAAGGAAATTGCCGAAATGACCAGAGCCATCAGCGGATCGCCGACCGCCCCGGGAGCGACGCCGGAACCCGCGACCAATATCTATGCCTCGACGGCATTCGTGTTCTCCATGATCGGCGCGGTCGGCCTCAGCGTGATCTGTGCGATCACCGCGCTGGTCCAGATCAAGAATCCCGGCGAGGGGCGCGGCCAAGCCGTCGCGGGCCTGCTGATCTCGGCGGCCTGGGTGGCCGCGCTGTCGGTGCTGGTCTGGCGGCATGCGCTGTGACCTGCTGAGAAACTGAGTCGGGGTGGCGGGATTCGAACCCACGGCCTCTTCGTCCCGAACGAAGCGCGCTACCAAGCTGCGCCACACCCCGCTTGAAGCCTCGACAGCGTATCGCACCGCCCCCGCGCGCCGCCAAACGCGTGGTCCCGGGGGCGAGAGGGGGCACGGGCTATGCCCAGCGGCCGGAACGCTCGAACTCGGCCAGTGTCTGCGCCGGACCGCTCGGATCGATGCCTTGGGCGGCCACCCAGTCGTCGTCGAAGTAAGTGTCGGCGTAGCGGTCGCCGCTGTCGGCCAGCAGCGTCACCACCGATCCGCTACGGCCGTCGGCGACCATCTCGGCGAGCAGTTGGAACGCGCCGCACAGGTTGGTGCCGGTGGACGGCCCCACCCGGCGCCCCAGCACCGCGCTGACATGACGGGAAGCCGCGATCGAGGCCGCGTCGGGCACCGAGACCATCCTGTCGACCACCGACGGCAGGAACGACGGCTCGACCCGCGGCCGGCCGATCCCCTCGATCCGCGAAGACGCGCCGGTGACGATGTCGTAGCGCCCCTCGGCGAACGCCGGAAAGAACGCCGAATTCTCCGGGTCGACGACGCACAGCCGGGTCGCGTGCCGCCGGTAGCGGATATAGCGGCCGATCGTGGCGCTGGTGCCGCCGGTACCCGCCCCCACCACGATCCAAGCCGGAATCGGATGTGTCTCGTCGCGCATCTGCAGATAGATCGACTCGGCGATGTTGTTGTTGCCCCGCCAATCGGTGGCGCGCTCGGCGTTGGTGAACTGGTCCAGATAATGCCCGCCGGTCTCCGCGGCGACCCGCGCCGCCTCGGCGTAGACCTCGCCCGAGTGCTCCACGAAATGGCAACGGCCGCCCTGGGATTCGATCAGTCCGACCTTGGCGGCGCTGGTTGCCGACGGCATCACCGCGACGAACGGCAGACCCAGCAGCGCCGCGAAATAAGCCTCGGACACCGCCGTGGAACCCGAAGACGCCTCGACCACCGTGGTGCCCTCGTCGATCCACCCGTTGCACAGCGCGTACAGAAACAGCGACCGGGCCAGCCGGTGCTTGAGACTGCCGGTGATATGCGTCGTCTCGTCTTTGAGATACAACGCCACTCCGCAGTCGTGACCCCACGCCGAGGGCAGCGGGTAGCGCAGCAGATGGGTGTCGGCGCTACGCCGAGCGTCCGCCTCGATCAGCCGAATCGCGTTGTCGGCCCAATCGCGGGACCGAGTGCGAACCGCGACCCGAGCCCGATCGGTCAACGCACCGACATGGTGGGCTGCGAGCGCCCCAGGTTGCTGGTCGCGTCCCGGCCACCCATCGGGGTGGCGATCAACGTCAGCAGGGTGGCCTCGGGGCGGCAGCAGAACCGCACCGGGGCGAACGGTGACGTGCCGAGGCCGGCGGAGACGTGCAGCCGCATGTTCGCACCCCACTGCGACGGACCCTTGGCCCGGGAACGGTCCAGGCCGCAATTGGTCACCAGCGCCCCGTAGAACGGCAGGCACAGCTGCCCGCCGTGGGTGTGCCCCGCCATCACCAACTGGTAGCCGTCGGCGGCGAAGCGGTCCAGCACCCGCGGTTCGGGCGAGTGCACCAACCCGAGCTTCAGGTTGGCGGCGGGGCTGGCCGGGCCGGCGATGGTGTCGTAGCGGTCCCGGTCGATGTGTGGGTCGTCGACGCCCGCCGCGGCGATGTGCAGGCCGGCCACCTCGAACTCGCGCCGGGTATGCGTCATGTCCAGCCAGCCGCGCTCGGTGAATGCCGCCCGCAGGTCCTGCCAGGGCAGTGGCTCACCCTTGACCCGGTGGTCGGGGTTGGTCAGGTAGTTCGCCGGGTTCTTCAGCCGTGGGCCGAAGTAGTCGTTGCTGCCGAAGACGAACACACCGGGCCGGGACAGCAGATCACCCAGCGCCTGCACCACCGCGGGAACCGCCTTGGGGTGGGCCAGGTTGTCGCCGGTGTTGACCACCAGATCGGGCTCCCAGCCGGCCAGCTCACGCAACCAGGCCTGTTTCCGGCGCTGGTTGGGCGTCATGTGCAGGTCGCTGACATGCAGCACCCGCAGTGGCGTGGAACCCGGGCTCAGGACCGGGATCGTCACCTCGCGCAGCACGAACGCGTTGCGCTCCACTATCGAGGCGTAACCGATTCCGGCAACCGCCGATCCGGCCAGTGCGGCGCCGGTGCGTAACAAGACGGGCAGTACATCAGCCATGCAGGCAGGATACTGCCGGTCACCGCGTCGAGGCGCGTTTCCCGCGTCGAACAGGGATTACGGAGGCGGCGGCGCCGGTGGCGGCGGGGCCAGCAGCGGAATGGTGATGGGCGGCAGGCCGGGTATCTCCACGACCTGCGATCCGACCACCTCCGGCGGCAGACCCTCCGGCGGTGGCGGCGGTGGCGGCGGGATGCCGTTGCTGATCTGGATGGTGATGATCGAACCGGGGATCGTCTGGCCGCTGGGCGAGGTCCCGACGACTTCGCCGTACTTGGCGCTGCTGTTGACCGAGTTCGGCTGGTCGGCGACCCGGAAGCCGGCGTCCCGCAGCCGCTGGCGGGCCTGCTCGAGGTCGAGGCCGGCCACGCTGGGCACCCGGCCGGCCGGCGAACCCTCCACGTACCGCGGATCGGTGGGCGGCAGGTGGACTTCACCGAAGTTGTTCGCGATCGGCTGCAGCGCGGTGAACCAGGTGCGCGCCGGCTCGTTACCGCCGTACAGGTCGCCGCTGCCGCAGTGCCGCAGCGGGGCGGAGCACAGATCGGTCGGCGACGGCGAGTCGTCGTAGATGTAGTTGGCGGCCGCGTAGCGGTTGGTGAATCCGACGAAGCCCGACGAGCGGTGCGCCTCGGTGGTGCCCGTCTTCCCGGACATCGGCAGATTCCAGCCGGCCGCACCGGCCGAGCCCGCCGCCGTGCCACCACCCACCGCGTCCTTGCTCATCGCGTTGGCCAGCGTGTTCGCCAGCCCCTCGGGCACCACCTGCTCGCAGGTCTCGGTGGTGACGGACACCTCGTTGCCGTTGCGGTCGATCAGCTTGTCGATCGGGTTGGGCGGGCACCACATGCCACCGGAGGCCAGCGTCGCTGCCACGTTGGACAGTTCCAGCGCGTTGACCTCGATGGGGCCCAGGGTGAATGAGCCGATGTTCTGGCGCTTGACGAAGTCGGCCAGGCTCTCGTTGCTGTCCGGGTTGTAGTCGCGTGCGGTGCCGGGGTTGGCGTAGGACCGCAGGCCCAGCTTGATGGCCATGTCGACCGCGGGCGATACGCCGATCTGCGAGATCAGCTTGGCGAACGCGGTGTTGGGCGACGTGGCCAGCGCCTCGGTCACGTTCATCGAGCCGCGATAGTTGCCGGCGTTGACCACGCACCAGGTGTCCTTCGGGCATCCTTTGGCGCCACCGCTACCCAGCCCCTTGGCCTGGAACCGCCCGGGCACTTCGAGGTTGGTGTTGATGCCCATCCCCATATCCATGGCCGCGGCCGTGGTGAACAACTTGAAGATGGACCCGGCGCCGTCGCCGACCAGCGAGAAGGGCTGGGGGCGCATGGTTTCGCCGGCCTCGGTGTCCAGACCGTATTTACGGTTGCTGGCCATCGCCACCACCTTGTGCGAGGTCTTGCCCGGCAGGATCACGCTCATCACGCTCGAGATGCCGCTCAGGGTGGGTGGGGCGAACTTGTCGATGGCCGCTTTCACCGGAATCTGGACGTCGGGATCCAGCGTGGTGCGGATCAGGTAGCCGCCCCTGGCCACCTGCTCCTTACTGATCCCGGCGCGCGACAGGTACTCCTGGACGTAGTCGCAGAAGAACGCGCGATCGCCGGCCGCGATGCAGCCCCGGGGCAACTCGTTGGGCTGCGGCAGCACCCCCAGCGGCTGGGCCTTGGCCGCCCGCAGCGCGTCGGCCTGGTCGGGGATGTTCTCGATCATGGTGTCCAGCACCAGGTTGCGCCGGGCCAGCGCGCCTTCGGGGTTGGTGTACGGGTTCAAGGTGCTGGTCGACTGCACCATGCCGGCCAGCAGTGCGGCCTGCTGCCAGTTCAGGTCGATGGCGTTGACGCCGAAGTAGGTCTGCGCCGCGTCCTGAATTCCGAAGGAGTTGTTGCCGAAGGACACCAGGTTGAGGTAGCGGGTCAGGATCTCCGGTTTGGTGAAGGTTTTGTCCAGCGTGAGCGCCATCCGGATCTCGCGCAGTTTACGCGCGGGCGTGGTCTCCACGGCCGCGCGTTTCTCCGCGTCGGTCTGCGCGGTGACGAGCAGTTGGTAGTTCTTGATGTACTGCTGCTCGATCGTGGAGCCGCCGCGGGTGCCGGTGTCGCCGGACGCATAGCCGGCCAGCCCGGTCAGCGTGCCTTTCCAGTCCACGCCGTTGTGATCGGCGAACCGCTTGTCCTCGATGGACACGATCGCCAGCTTCATGGTGTTGGCGATCTTGTCCGACGGCACTTCGAAGCGGCGCTGGGAGTACAGCCAGGCGATGACGTTGCCCTTGGCGTCGACCATCGTCGACACGGCAGGGACCTGGCCCTCGAGGAGCTGCGCCGAGCCGTTGGCGACGACCTCGGAGGCCCGGTTGGACATCAAGCCCACCCCGCCGGCAAATGGAAACATCAGCGCGGTGGCGACGACGCTGGCCAGCAGACAGCACCCTGCCAGCTTCGCCAGCGTGAGTGCGACCGGGGGGCGCTCGGACATGCGTACTACAGTAGCGGCCCTTCGTCACGTGCCCACGCCGCGCGGGTGGAAAAAAATTCTTCAGCAGGTGTTGAACAGGTTTGCCGCCGAGGTGGTCGTCGCGGTCGCGCCGATGGCACAGGTCAGGGCCACAAAAAGGGACGAGTTGGATCGTTTTGCCCGGCTGGCCGACCGAAGACGGGACGGTTGTGCCAGAAAAAGCGTTATCGTACTGTTGCGCAATTGGCGCTCGACCACCTAACTTATATACGCAGTGAGATTCAGGTAACAGCGATGCGCGCGGAGTGTCTCAAATCGCACCTTGGCTGGTACCCGAGGAGGGCGGTCGCCGCTAGCGACCGAAAGGAAGGGATCAGCTCGTGTCAGGAACAAGCCCGGGCGCACGCAAGACGAACTTAACGTCCACCGGCAACCTGCTGCGCAGCGTCGAGGCGGACGACCGCATTGCCTGGGTATCGCAGGCGTTGTGCCGGACGACCGATCCCGACGAACTCTTCGTACGAGGCGCCGCGCAGCGCAAGGCCGCGGTCATCTGCCGGCACTGCCCGGTCATGCAGGAATGCGGTGCTGACGCCCTGGACAACAAGGTCGAATTCGGCGTCTGGGGCGGGATGACCGAGCGTCAGCGCCGGGCTCTGCTCAAGCAGCACCCCGAGGTTGTCTCGTGGTCGGACTACTTCGACAAGCGCAAGCGGCGCAGCATCATCTGACAACCGGTCTGAACCCCCGGCGGGCAACCCCGTTCATCATTTCATTTCCGTTACAGCATGCCTCGGAGTCGGCGTGCTATGACGCTGTTTTCGCAGCTCAGTAGGCATTTTTTGGCTTGCTGACCGATGCGCCGTTATTGGGCGCCGTTGAACCAGCGTCGAATAACGCTGCGGTGAGGCCATATCGTCGCAGCTCGCCGGGTATGCGGAGCGGCTCCCCGTGACCGCGGCGACGAAACGCGGCTCGGCCGGTCAGGCCCGTCCCCGGCAGGATGCCGACCCTAGGCGGGGCGCTCAGCTAGCGGAGTCGGACGACGTTCGGCCTGGCGTATTCATCATTACATTTCTATTACACGATAGCCCAGCAAACTAACCGGGATCCGCTGTTTACGCAGGTCAGGGCGCTATTTACCGGGGTGAACGGGCACGGCGACGGCCGTTACCATTGCATCGGCGTCAAATAACGCGGGTAGTCAGACCCATCACCGCAGGTGAAACCGATTTCGGGAGTTAGCCGACCGACGTGATCTGGTCGGCCAGGGCGCGCAACGCATCCAGATCCGACACGTCGAACGGCAGTGACGGCACGCCGATGACGGGAACGTGCGGGTTGGCGCCGGTGAACCGGGACAACAGCCGGACCTCCCGCTTTGCTGTCTGCGCGCGGTCGGCATGGATCTGCAGCACTGCGGCGGCCAAGGATGCCGTCTCCGAATCGTCGGCCTCCAGCTTCTCGACGGCGTCAATGGCCCGCTCGACCGGCAACGAGCACAGCGTCGGGTGGGTACGGTTCAGCACCAGTCCCGCCAGCGGCATACCTTCCTGAGACAGCCGGTCGACAAAGAACGACGCTTCGCGAAGCGCGTCGGGCTCCGCGGCCGACACCACCACGAATTGGGTGCCGCGGCGCTTGAGCAATGAGTAGGTGCGTTCGGCCTTCTCGCGGAAGCCGCCGAAGGTGGCGTCCAGGGACTGCACGAACGCCGCGGCGTCGCCGAGCATCTGCGAGCCCAGAATTGTCGACATCGCCTTCATCGCCAACCCCATCGCCCCGGTCACCAGGCGGCCGATGCCCCGGCCGGGCGCCAGCAGCAGTCGCCACAGCCGGCTGTCCATGAAGCTGCCCAGCCGTTTGGGAGCGTCCAGGAAGTCCAGCGCGTTGCGCGACGGCGGGGTGTCCACCACCACCAGGTCCCAGCGGTCCTGAGCCAGCAACTGCCCCAGTTTCTCCATGGCCATGTACTCTTGCGTGCCGGCCAGTGACGTGGCGACGGTCTGATAGAACTGATTGTCCAGAATCGATTGCGCCCGATCGGATCCCGAGTACTGCACCACCATCTCGTCGAACGTGCGGCGCATGTCGAGCATCATCGCGTGCAGCTCGCCGGGCACCTCCGGAGCCAACGGCACCCGTTGTGGCGTATTGCCAAGGTCGTTGACGCCCAACGCTTGTGCGAGTCGCTTGGCCGGGTCGATGGTCAAAACGACCACGGTGCGGCCGTATTCGGCCGCCCGCAGCGCGATCGCCGCCGCGGTCGTGGTCTTACCGACGCCGCCCGCGCCGCAGCACACCACCACACGATTGGACGTGTCGGCCAGAAGTGCTGCCATGTCAAGGGTTTCGGGTTTATGCGGGTGCGTCATGTTCATCGAACCCCTTGCTGTGCAAGCACTTCGGAAAGTTCATACAGGCTGCCCAGGTCGACGCCGTCGGCGATGGTCGGCAACTCCAGCCGTGGCACCTGCAGCGCGTCGAGCTGTTGCGCGGTCTCGGCGCGGGCAGCTATCCGGGTGGCGTGCTCGATGGTCTCGGTCAGCAGACCGGCGAAATCGTCGTCGTCGAGTTCGATGCCGGCGGTGGCCAGCCCGGCGCGCACCGAGTCCGCGTCCACGACCCCCTCGGCGGCCTTGGCCAAGTCCCCGGCGTCGAGAAACGCGGGAATGTTGCGGTTCACGATCACGCTCCCGATCGGCAGCTGCATCTCGGCGAGTTCCTCGATGGCTTCCAGCGTTTCCTGCACCGGCAGCGCTTCCAGCAGCGTCACCAGGTGGATGGCGGTCTGGTCGGAGTGCAGCAGCTTCACCACACCCTCGGCCTGCGAGTGCACCGGGCCCCCTTTGGCCAGGTCCGAAACCGCTTTGGTGACATCCAGGAACCTGGCGATGCGACCGGTGGGCGGCGCATCGACGACGATCGCGTCGTACAGCGGCCGTTTGTTCTTGTCGAGCCGGATCACCGTCTCCTTGATCTTGCCGGTGAGCAGCACGTCACGCAGGCCGGGTGCGATCGTCGTCGCGAACTCGATGGCGCCGATCCGGCGCATCGCGCGACCCGCCAGGCCCAGGTTGTAGAACATGTCCAGGTACTCCAGGAATGCCGCCTCGAGCTCGATCGCCAGCGCGTTGACCTGGCCGCCGCGTTCGGCCGTGGCGATCTTGACTTCCTGGTAGGGCAGCGGCGGCACGTCGAAGAGTTGCGCAATGCCTTGGCGCCCTTCGACTTCCACCAACAACACCTTGCGGCCGCCCGCGGCCAGGGTCAGTGCCAGCGCTGCCGCGATCGTCGACTTCCCGGTGCCGCCCTTGCCGGTGACGAAATGGAGGCGGGCCTTGGACAACCGCGACGGCCACCCGACGGAGCTACCGCCGCTCGATGTGTTTGCCACCATCGCATGCTAGCCCTACCGGTTTGGCCGATAAGCTCGCGGCATGACCCAACCCACCACATGGGAGTACGCCACGGTTCCGCTGCTCACCCACGCCACCAAACAGATCCTCGATCAGTGGGGCGCCGACGGCTGGGAACTGGTGTCGGTGCTGCCCGGACCCACCGGCGAACAGCACGTCGCCTATCTGAAGCGCCCTAAGTGAGCGCCAAAGCCCGGCTGCACGAACTCGGCCTGGAACTGCCGCAGGTGGTCGCACCGCTGGCGGCCTATGTTCCCGCCGTGCGCACCGGCAACCTCGTCTACACCGCGGGCCAGTTGCCGTTCGTGGACGGCAAGCTGACCGGCACCGGCAAGGTCGGCGCCGGCGTGGCCCCCGATGTCGGCAAGTCGCTGGCACGCACCTGCGCGCTCAACGCGTTGGCCGCCGTCGATGCGCTGGTCGGTCTCGACGCGGTGACCCAAGTGGTCAAGGTGGTCGGATTCGTCGCCTCCGCGCCGGGCTTCCACGGCCAGCCGGGCGTCGTCAACGGGGCCTCCGAGTTGCTGGCCGAAGTGTTCGGCGACGCCGGCAAGCACGCGCGCTCGGCCGTCGGTGTGGCCGAACTGCCGCTGGACGCGCCGGTGGAGGTGGAGCTCATCGTGGAGGTCGGTTAGCGGCCGATGCCCGACACGACAGCGCTCACCCATCCCGCCTACGGTCAGCTGCGCCCCGTCACCGACACCGTCTCGGTGCTGCTGTGCGACAACCCCGGGCTGATGACGCTGGAGGGCACCAACACCTGGGTGTTGCGCGGCCCGCGCAGCGACGAGCTGGTGATCGTGGATCCCGGCCCCGACGACGACGAGCACATTGCCCGGGTTGCCGCGCTGGGCCGCATCACCCTGGTGCTGATCAGCCATCGTCACGTCGACCACACCGACGGCATCGACAAGCTGGTCGACTTGACCGGGGCAACGGTGCGCTCGGCAGGCAGCGGTTTCCTGCGCGGACTCGGCGGCCACCTGATCGACGGTGAAGTGATCGACGCCGCCGGAGTGAAGATCAAGGTGATGTCCACCCCCGGGCACACCGCCGACTCGTTGTCGTTCGTGCTCGAGGATGCGGTCCTGACCGCCGACACTGTGCTGGGTCGCGGCACCACCGTGATGGACAAAGAAGACGGCAACCTGACCGCGTATCTGGAATCGCTGCACCGGTTGCGCGGGCTGGGCGCCCGAGCGGTATTACCCGGGCACGGGCCGGAGCTGCCCGATCTGGAAGCCGTCGCGCAGGGATACCTGGCGCATCGGCAGGAGCGGCTGGAGCAGGTGCGCGCCGCCCTGCGCGAACTCGGCGAGGACGCCGGTGCGCGGCAGGTGGTCGAGCACGTCTACACCGACGTCGACGAGAAACTGTGGGACGCCGCCGAATGGTCGGTGCAGGTGCAGCTGGACCACCTGCGCGGCTGAGCAGGGCTCGACGGGTCAGCGAGCCCGGCGGGCCAGTCGCTCCGAGTCCGAGATGAGCACGCTCTTGCCCTCCAGGCGAATCCAGCCGCGGTGCGCGAAGTCGGCCAGCGCCTTGTTCACCGTCTCCCGCGACGCGCCCACCAGCTGGGCGATCTCCTCCTGGGTCAGGTCGTGGGTCACCCGCATCGCGCCACCCTCCTGGGTGCCGAACCGCTGAGCGAGCTGCAACAGCTGCTTGGCCACCCGGCCCGGCACGTCGGTGAAGATCAGGTCAGCCAGGTTGTTGTTGGTACGGCGCAGCCGGCGGGCCAGCACGCGTAACAGCTGCTCGGCGATCTCCGGGCGGTCGGCGATCCAGGCCCGCAGCGCATCACGGTCCATCGAAACCGCGCGTACCTCGGTGATCGTCGTCGCGCTGGACGTCCGGGGACCCGGGTCGAAGATGGACAGCTCGCCGAACATGTCCGACGGGCCCATGATGGTGAGCAGGTTCTCTCGGCCGTCCGGTGAGCGGCGACCGATCTTCACCTTGCCGGCGACGATGATGTACAGCCGGTCGCCCGGCT
Source organism: Mycobacterium kiyosense (assembly GCA_021654635.1). Lineage (NCBI taxonomy): Bacteria > Bacillati > Actinomycetota > Actinomycetes > Mycobacteriales > Mycobacteriaceae > Mycobacterium > Mycobacterium kiyosense. Next base: position 5,961,069 of record AP025179.1, on the reverse strand, counting down.
CGCCTTCAGCGAAAACCGTGTGTCCGCGGGGGAAATCAACGGGCTGCAGCTGCTTGGTCAACGCAGCGACTGCGCTGGGTTCAACCCCTTGGAAGATTCCTGCCCTTGCCAGGATCTCGTCCACGTTGCCTCTTCTTGCCTGTTCAGGTTCTAACGAAGTTGATATGGGCAGGCCAACCTGTGACGGTCGACACGAGTCTAAAGGTAGGCCAAACGGCGCGACCTGCCAACGCTACACACGATTGACGTGTCGAGTCACCGTAACCTGTGCGTTGGCCCGGTAAATCGACTCGAAGCCGGCCGCGTGCCGGGCGGACGCGCCCGATTCGATACGTCCGACGTATTCGACGGCAAACAATGTCTCGGCGTGATGGCGACCGGTCAGCTGCTTGGGCCGCGGGGCCGCCGCCAAACCCAGCGCCTGGCGGCGGTGCAGGTACTCCAGCGCCTCGGGCATGCCCTCCCGTGCCAGCGTGCGCATGTCGACTGCGTCTGCCTGGTCCAGAAAATCGGCGACGTCGGTGGCCGTCACGCTGCCCTCGGCGAGCATCTTCTCCAAGCGCCCGAGCCCGAGCGTCGCGAGCATCAGCAACCCCGGAATGCAGGCCACCAGCAACCACAACACAAGGAGAGTAAACACTGCGAAGGTCTCAGCGAGATTACGAAATCAGTACTCTGTCGTAGGTGACAGCGGCGAAATCATCCGGGCGTTCCAAAACCAAGCCCGTCCCGCCCGGTCCGGTGCTCGCCAAGCGCTTCGCGACCGAGACCCACGCCGGTTTGGTGCGCCGGGCACGGCGGATGAATCGCGCACTGGCGCAAGCCTTTCCACACGTCTACTGCGAACTGGACTTCACCTCGCCGCTGGAACTGGCCGTGGCCACCATCCTGTCCGCGCAGAGCACCGACAAAAGGGTCAATCTGACGACGCCGGCGCTGTTCGCCCGCTACCGCACGGCCCTGGATTACGCGCAGGCCGACCGCGAGGAACTCGAGGCGCTGATCCGTCCCACCGGCTTCTACCGCAACAAGGCGTCGTCGCTGATCGGGCTGGGCCAAGCGCTCGTCGAGCGGTTCGACGGCGAAGTCCCCAAGACCATGGAAGAACTGGTGACACTGCCGGGCGTCGGCCGCAAGACCGCCAACGTGATCCTGGGCAACGCGTTCGGCATTCCCGGCATCACCGTCGACACCCACTTCGGCAGACTGGTGCGGCGGTGGCGGTGGACCGCAGCAGAGGACCCGGTCAAGGTGGAGCACGCTGTCGGTGAACTCATCGAGCGCAAAGAATGGACGCTGCTCAGCCACCGCGTGATCTTCCACGGTCGCCGCGTCTGCCACGCCCGCAAACCCGCGTGCGGGGTGTGCGTGCTGGCCAAGGACTGCCCGTCCTTCGGGCTGGGACCCACCGAACCGCTGCTGGCCGCGCCCCTGGTCAACGGCCCGGAAACCGACCATCTGCTGGCCCTGGCCGGGCTTTGACACCCAGAGTCCGCTGGACCGTCGCGATACTGGCGGTGGCCGCCGCGATGGTGGCGGCCCTGGTGGCCCAACTGCGGGACGACACCACGCCGTCCGGGACCCCGGCGCCTGCCCTGCGTGAACACCGCGACGACGACACCCCCGCGGCGCTGGCCGGCCCGCGCCAGCGCGCCGGGCTGCCGCCCTGTCCCGCCCCCGGCAGCGGGGACGGGCCGCCGGCACTGCGCGGCGTGGTAGTGGAGTGTGCGGCCGACGGCGCTCCCGTCGACGTGGCGAAAGCGCTGGCCGGGCGCCGCGTGGTGGTCAATTTGTGGGCGTATTGGTGTGGGCCGTGCACTGCCGAACTGCCCGCCATGGCCGAATATCAACGGCGGGCCGGGGACGACGTGCTGGTGCTGACGGTGCACCAGGACGAGAACGAGACGGCCGCGCTGCTCCGGTTGGCCGAGCTCGGCGTTCGGTTGCCGACGCTGCAGGACGGCCGCCGCCGGGTGGCGTCCGCGCTGCGGATGGTTAACGTGATGCCCGCGACGGTGGTGCTGCGGCCAGACGGTAGCGTTGCGAAAACCCTGCCGCGGGCTTTCGACAGTGCAGACGAGATCGCGGCCGCGGTAGGAGATGGCGCGGGTTAGGAGGGAGGCGCCGGTGACCGCAGCGATTCCCCTGACTCCGGACGTGGGCCCGCCGTGGCTTCGGCCCCTCGTCGACAACGTCGACCAGATCCCCGACGCGTACCGCCGCCGCCTGCCGGCCGACGTTCTCGCCATGGTGACCGCGGCCAGATCGGTGTCGTCGCTGCGCCGCACCGGCCGGGACGCCGCCGTGCTGGTGCTCTTCTCCGGACCGCACCACACCCCTGCCGAGACCGGCGTACCCGACGACGCCGACCTGCTGCTCACCGTGCGGGCCTCCACGCTGCGCCACCACGCCGGGCAGGCGGCCTTCCCCGGCGGCGCATCGGATCCCGGTGACGACGGTCCCGTCGCGACCGCGCTGCGGGAAGCGCGTGAGGAGACCGGGATCGACGTCACCCGACTGCATGCGCTGGCCACCATGGAACGGACGTTCATCGCGCCGTCGAACTTCCACGTCGTCCCGGTGCTGGCGTACTCGCCGGATCCCGGGCCGGTCACCGTTGTCAACGACGCCGAGACCGCGATCGTGGCGCGGGTCCCGGTGCGCGCGTTCATCAACCCGGAGAATCGGCTGATGGTCTACCGCGGCACGTTGGGCAAGCGCTGGGCCGGGCCGGCGTTTCTGCTGAACCAGATGCTGGTGTGGGGCTTCACCGGGCAGGTGATCTCCGCGATGCTCGACGTCGCGGGCTGGTCCCAGCCGTGGGATACCGACGACCTGCGCGAGCTGGATGACGCGATGGTGCTGGTCGGTGACGACCGATGAACTCGATGACCCCGTCGCAGTGGCTCGACATCGCGGTGCTGGCGGTGGCCTTCATCGCCGCGATCTCCGGATGGCGGTCCGGCGCACTGGGTTCCATGCTGTCGTTCGCGGGGGTGGTGCTCGGCGGTATGGCCGGGGTGTTGCTGGTGCCGCACCTGGTCGGCCACATCTCGGCGCCGCGCGCCAAACTGTTCGCCGCGCTGTTCGTGATCCTGGCCCTGGTGGTGGTCGGCGAGGTCGCCGGCGTGGTGCTGGGCCGGGCCGTGCGCAGTGCGATCCGCAACCGGCCGGTCCGCCTGGTCGACTCGGTGATCGGGGTGGGGCTGCAGCTCGTGGTGGTGCTCACGGCGGCCTGGCTGCTGGCGACACCGCTGACCCAGTCCAAAGATCAGCCGGAGCTGGCCGCCGCGGTCCGTGGCTCGCGGGTGCTCGCCGAAGTCAACGAGGTGGCCCCGACCTGGCTGAAGACGGTGCCCAAGCGGCTTTCGGCGCTGCTCAACATCTCCGGTCTGCCGGCGGTGCTGCCGCCGTTCAGCCGAACCCCGATCATTCCGGTCGCTTCGCCGGATCCGGCGCTGGCCAACAACCCGGTGGTCGCCACCGTCGCGCCCAGCGTCGTCAAGATCCGCAGCATGGCGCCGAGCTGCCAGAAGATCTTGGAGGGCACCGGCTTCGTGATCGCTCCGGAGCGGGTGATGACTAACGCGCACGTGGTGGCCGGATCCAACAATGTCTCGCTGCAGGTGGCGGGCAAGGATTACAACGCCACCGTGGTGTCCTACGACCCTCAGGTGGACATCGCCATACTCGCCGTGCCGGGACTGCCGTCGGCGCCACTCGAGTTCGCCACCGCCCCGGCCAAGACCGGCACCGACGTGGTTGTCCTCGGTTACCCGGGCGGCGGCAACTTCACTGCCACCCCGGCCCGGATCCGGGAGATCATCAAGCTCAGCGGACCCGACATCTACCACAGCCCGCAGCAGGTGACCCGCGACGTCTACACGATCAGAGCCAATGTGGAACAAGGAGATTCGGGCGGGCCGCTGATCGACCTGAACGGTCGCGTGCTCGGCGTGGTGTTCGGCGCCGCGGTCGACGACGCCGACACCGGCTTCGTGTTGACCGCCGAGGAAGTGAACAGTCAGCTGACCAAGATCGGCGCCACCCAGCAGGTCAACACCGGCGCCTGCGTCACCTGACCCGCTGCTGATCGAGGAACCTCATCAGGTGCCGGTTGATCTCCTGCGGAGCCTCTTCGTGGCTGAAATGCCCGGCGCCGGCCACAGATATATAGCGTCCGTGCGGCGCGTAGCGCTGGGTCCCCTCGACGGGCGCGGCCAGCACGTAGGGGTCGGCGTCGCCGCGAATGTGCAGCAGCGGCACGCCGAGGGGTGCCACGGTCGACTTGATGAAACGGTGGCCTTCGGTGCGCAGCTGGCTGCGCACCGCCCACCGCTGATACTCCAGCGCACAATGCGCGGCCCCCGGGATCCGGATGGCCTGGCGCAGGTAGTCGACGGATTGCGAAAAATCCTCGGAGGCAACCCATTTGGCACTGCTGCGGCTACGCACCAGCCGTTCGATCTCGGCGCCGTTGTTCCTGGTCAGTAGCCGCTCGGGAAACAGCGGCGTCTGGTAACGCAGCAGTGTGGGCAGCAGCGCGCGACCCTGGTCGCGGCGGGTCAGCGTGGCTCGCCGCAATGCGGCCGGGTGCGGCGAACTGACCAGGGCGATGGCGCGGACCAGCCGCGAATGCAGCAGCGCGGTGGCCCAGCAGGCCAGCCCGCCGTCGGCGTGGCCGATCAGCGTCGCCGAGGAATGCCCGAGCGCGCGGATCAACCCGGCGGTGTCGCCGGCCAGCGTCCAGCCGTCATAGCCGCGCGGCGGTTTGTCGCTGCCGCCGTAGCCGCGCAGGTCGACCGCGACCACCCGGGCCCCGCGCAACTCCCGCAACTGGTGGCGCCAGGAATACCAGAACGAGCCGAACCCGTGCAGCAGGATGACCAGCGGCCGCGCGGTGGCCGGCACACCAGCCTCCACATCGTCGGCAACAGCCTCGACGACATGGAACCGGATACCGTTGGCGTGCACGTCCAGATGGCGCCAAGGCCCGCCGATGCGGACCATCGACGGATCTGGAGCCGGCATCTACCAACCCGAGGGATCGGTGGGTGTCTTGTCCGAGGTGATCGCCGGGACGTTCGAGGTCGACGGCGTCTTGTCGTGACCCGGCGTGAACGCGCTGGGCAATTCCTTCACCGATTCGATGGTCTTGCTCGGCCCCCGGATCCGGCGCACCTTCAGGAAGCCCAGCAGTGCCAGCACCGCGGTGACCACGACCATGATCGCGAAGACGATCAGGAACGCCACCCAGCGCCACAGCCAGGTGTCGAGCAGTTCGGCCAGGAAGAAGAACAGAAAGAAGGTGGAGTAGAACAGGACGACCAGCGCGGAGATGAAGAAGACGCTGCCGGTCAGGCCTTTCTTCACGTCCCGGGTGATCTCGGCGCGGGCCAACTCGACCTCGGCGCGCACCAGCGTCGACATCTGCGTGGTCGCATCCTTGATCAGGTCGCCCACCGTCGGCTCACCGGCCCGGGCGTGCGGGTCGGCCAGCGGGATCGTGGTCAGCGTGTTGGGCACACCGTTCTTATCGGGTTTGCTCACAGACGGTCCTCTCCGTTTCACGCCTTCGTCCAGCGCCCCACCGGCGCGCCGCGTCGCCGCTTATGTTGCCATGTGAACCGTTGCCGGACGAGGCCAGCCGAACCGTCCGTGAACGACGCCGGATCGGCCCGCGAACTGAGGTTGTCGGCTGCTCGGAACGGCCCCGGCCGCCATGGGACGATCCTCTACACTGACGCACTGGTCTCCGAACTTTCTCCAGGTTCAAAATCCCGACGGGAGTAATACTTTGCCGAAGGCGCCTAGCGGCCCCGTACCCGCCATCGCGGCCGTCCTGGCCGTGTTCCTGGGCCTGCTGCTGGCGCCGGCCGGCACCGCCAACGCCGACGAGAAGGTGCCGCTGGGTGGTGGCGCGGGCATCGTCGTCAACACCGGCACGCTGTGCACGCTGACCGCGATCGGCCACGACAATCGTGGTGACCTGATCGGTTTCACCTCGGCGCACTGCGGCGGCCCGGGCGCTCCCGTCGCTGCCGAGGACGCCGAGAACCGGGGTCCGGTGGGCACCATGGTCGCCGGCAACGACAGCCTCGACTACGCGGTCATCAAGTTCGACCCGGCCAAGGTGACGCCGGTGGCCAACCTGAACGGCTTCGCCATCAACGGCATCGGACCCGACCCGACGTTCGGACAGGTCGCCTGCAAGCAGGGCCGCACCACCGGTAACTCGTGCGGCGTGACCTGGGGACCCGGCCAGGACCCGGGCACCATCCTGATGCAGGTGTGCGGTGGGCCCGGCGACTCCGGGGCGCCGGTCACGGTGGACAGCCAGCTGGTCGGCATGATCCACGGCGCCTTCAGCGACAGCCTGCCCAGCTGCATCACCAAATACATTCCGCTGCACACGCCGGCGGTGGTGATGTCGATCAACGCCGACCTGGCCGACATCGTCGCCAAGAACCGGCCCGGCTCCGGTTTCGTGCCGATTTCCTGACGCGCTTACTTGGCCTCGCGGATCGCGTCGAACACATTGGGATCCAGCAGCGTCGAGGTGTCGCCCAGCTCGCGGTTCTCGGCGATGTCGCGCAGCAACCGGCGCATGATCTTGCCGCTGCGGGTCTTCGGCAACTCCGGCACCACATGGACTTCGCGCGGCTTGGCGATCGGCGAGATCTCGTGGGCGACCTCGGCACGCAGTTCCTCGACGGTGCCGTCGGTGGCCTCGTAGTTGCCGCGCAACACCACGAACGCGCAGATTGCCTGGCCGGTGGTGTCGTCGGTGACCCCGACCACCGCCGCCTCGGCCACCCCCGGGTGCCCGACCAGCGCGGACTCCACCTCGGCGGTGGAGATGCGGTGCCCGGAAATATTCATCACGTCGTCGATGCGGCCCAGCACCCAGATGTCGCCGTCGGGGTCGAACCGGGCGCCGTCACCGGCGAAGTAATAGCCGTGCTCGGGGTACTTCGACCAGTACGTCCTGCGGTACCGCTCCGGGTCGCCCCAGATGCCGCGCAGCATCGACGGCCACGGCTGATCCAGGACGAGATAGCCGGTGACGTGTGTCTCGCCGTCCTCGTCCGGCGGTAGCGGCTCGCCGTGATCGTCGACGATTTTGGCCGAGATGCCCGGCAGCGGGGTCATCGCCGAGCCGGGCTTGGCCTTGCTGACACCGGGCAGCGGGGAGATCATCGCCGCACCCGTCTCGGTCTGCCACCAGGTGTCGACGACGGGCACGCGTCCGCCGCCGATGACGTCGCGGTACCAGCGCCACGCTTCGGGGTTGATGATCTCGCCGACCGAACCCAGCAGCCGGATGCTGGACAGGTCATGCGCGTCGGGGATCTCCCGGCCCCACTTCATGAACGTACGGATCAGCGTCGGCGCTGTGTAATAGATTGTGACGCCGTACTTTTCGATGATCTCGAAATGCCGGTGCTCGCTGGGTGTGTTGGGGGTGCCCTCGTAGAGCACCTCGGTGACGCCGTTGGACAGCGGACCGTAGACGCCGTAGGTGTGCCCGGTGACCCAGCCGATGTCGGCCGTGCACCAGAACACGTCACGCTCCGGTTTGACGTCGAAGACGGCGTGCATGGTGTACGCGCACTGGGTCAGGTAGCCGCCGCTGGTGTGCACGATGCCCTTGGGCGTTCCGGTGGTGCCGGAGGTGTACAGCAGGAACAGCGGTTGCTCGGCGTCGAACGCCTCCGGGGTGTGTTCGGGCGACGCTTCGTCGACCACCTCGTGCCACCACAGGTCGCGGTCGTCGTTCCATTCCACGTCTATTCCGGTGCGCCGCACCACGATCACGTTCTCGACGGGACTGTCCTCGACCGAGACGGCCTCGTCGGCGGCCTCCTTGAGCGGAGCCGGGTGGCCGCGGCGGAACTGACCGTCGGCGGTGATCAGCAGCTTGGCCTGGGCGTCGGCGATGCGGGCCCGCAGCGCGTGCGCGGTGAAGCCGCCGAACACCACCGTGTGCATGATGCCCAGCCGGGCGCAGGCCAGCATCGCGATCACGGCTTCCGGGATGAGCGGTAGGTAGATGGCCACCCGGTCCCCGGCGACCAGGCCCAGGCCGGCCAGCGCGTTGGCCGCCTTAGCGACCTCCCGCTGCAGGTCCGCGTAGGTCAGCGTGCGCTCGTGGCCCTCCGGCTCGCCGACCCAGTGGATGGCGACCCGATCCCCGTTGCCGGCCTCGACGTGGCGGTCCACGCAGTTGTAAGCGACGTTGAGCTTTCCCCCGACGAACCACTTGGCGAACGGCGCGTCCGACCAGTCCAGCACCTCGGTGTGGGGAGTGTCCCAGGTCAGCCGCTCGGCTTGTTCGGCCCAGAACGCCAGGCGGTCCTGCTCGGCCTGGTCGTAGAGCGCGGCCCGGGCGTTGGCCTGCTCGGCGAACTGCGTCGGGGGCGGATAGGCCGTGGGGTGTTCGGCATCGGTGGTGGTCACGGGTGTGAGCGTAATACCGCACCCGGCACCGGCGGTCATCCTTCAATTCCCGGTCACCTGGCGTACATCTTCCGCCGCGACCGGGGCTCGGGCGGCGCACCCCTTAAGGTCGCTGTTATGCATCGGAGGATGGGGGCCGTGCTGCTGGTGGCCACCCTGCTGGCCGGTTGCCTGTGCGGTTGCGGCGGCGGTGTGCTGACGCCCGATCTGGTGGTCGTCAACGGCGGCGAGCCGCCCAACCCGCTGATCCCGACCGGCACCAACGACAGCAACGGCGGTCGCATCATCGACCGGCTCTTCGCCGGGCTGATGTCCTATGACGCCGCCGGCCGGCCGGCCCCGGAGGTCGCCGAGTCCGTGGCGACCACCGATAACGTCAACTACCGGGTGGTGCTCAAACCGGGCTGGAAATTCACCGACGGGTCTCCGGTAACGGCGCACTCGTTCGTCGACGCGTGGAACTACGGGGCAGCGAGTGCCAATGCCCAACTGCAGCAACAATTCTTCAGTCCGATAGCCGGGTTCGACGAGGTGGCCGGCCCGCCGGGCCCCGGACGACCGACCACCATGTCGGGGCTGCAGGTGCTCAGCGATCTCGAGTTCACGGTGCAGTTGCGGGCGCCGACGGTGGACTTCGTGCTGAGTCTGGGCCACAGCGCGTTCTACCCACTGCCGCCCTCGGCATTTCGCGACCTGACCGCGTTCGGGCAACACCCGATCGGCAACGGCCCGTACCGGCTCGCCGAGGGCTCCGACGGCCCGGCCTGGGAGCACAACGTCCGGTTGGACCTACGACCCAATCCCGACTATCACGGCAACCGCCAACCCCGCAACAAAGGTCTGCGGTTCGAGTTCTACGGTAACCTCGAGACCGCCTATTCCGATCTGTTGTCCGGCAATCTCGATGTGCTGGACACGATTCCGTCCAGCGCGCTGACCATCTATCCACGCGATCTGGGCGGCAACTGGCTCAAGAGCCCGGTGGCTGTCAGTCAATCGCTGGATACCCCGTTGCGGCTGCCGCATTTCGGCGGTGAGGAGGGCCGGTTGCGCAGGCTGGCCTTGTCGGCGGCGATCAACCGCCCGCAGATCTGTCAGCAGATCTTCAACGGAACACGCAGCCCGGCAAGGGATTTCACCGCCAGCTCGCTACCCGGGTTCGATCCGAACATCCCGGGCAACGACGCGTTGGACTTCAATCCTGAACGGGCCCGCAAACTTTGGGCGCAAGCCAACGCCATCTCGCCGTGGAGCGGACGCTACGCCATCGCCTACAACGCCGACAGCGGCCACCAGGAGTGGGTCGACGCGGTGGCCAACAGCATCAAAAACGTGCTGGGCATCGACGCGGCCGGTGCGCCCTACCCCACCTTCGCCGGCTTTCGCACCCAGGTCGGCAACCGCACCATCGACACCGCGTTCCGGGCCGGCTGGATCGGCGACTACCCGTCGATGATCGAATTCCTCGCCCCGCTGTACGCCACCGGAGCGGGATCCAACGACGTCGGCTACTCCAGCCGGGAATTCGACGCCGCGCTGGCGGCGGCCCAGGCGGCGCCCAATCTGCGCGACGCAGACGTGCTGACCAATGTCGCACAGCGAATCCTGTTGCGCGACATGCCGAGCGTGCCGCTGTGGTACTACATCAGTGTCATCGGATGGTCGAACCAGGTCAGCAACGTCAGGCCCACCTGGAACGGGATGCCCGACTACGAGAACCTGGTGAAGGGTTGAGATGGGCTGGTATGTGCTGCGCCGCCTGGCCACCATGGTGCCGGTCTTCCTAGGTGCCACGCTGCTGATCTACGGGATGGTGTTCCTGCTACCCGGCGACCCGATCGCGGCTATCGCCGGCGACCGGCCGCTGAGTCCGGCGGTGGCCGCGCAACTGCGTGCGCAGTACCATCTCGACGACCCGTTCCTGGTGCAGTACCTGCGCTATCTGGGCGGGCTGCTGCGCGGCGACCTGGGCCGCGCGTATTCCGGTCTGCCGGTGAGAGCCGTTCTGGCACACGCTTTTCCGGTGACGATCCGGCTGGCGCTGATCGCGCTGGTGATCGAGGCGGTGCTGGGCATCGGCTTCGGGGTGATCGCCGGGCTGCGCCAGGGCGGCTCCTTCGACGCCACCGTTCTTCTCACCGGGCTGATCATCATCGCGATCCCGATCTTCGTGCTGGGCTTCCTGGCGCAGTTCGTGTTCGGGGTACGGCTGGGGTGGGCCCCGGTCACCGTCGGCGGGCAGGCCAGCTTCGACCGGCTGCTGCTGCCTGGAATCGTGCTGGGCTCGGTGTCATTCGCGTACGTGGTGCGCTTGACCCGCTCCGCGGTCGCGGCCAACGCCCACGCCGACTACGTCCGCACCGCCACCGCCAAGGGGCTGTCGCGACCACGGGTGGTGACGGTCCATATCCTGCGCAACTCGCTGATCCCGGTGGTGACCTTCCTCGGCGCGGACCTGGGAGCGCTGATGGGGGGCGCCATCGTGACAGAAGGGATCTTCAACATCCACGGCGTCGGGGGTGTGCTGTACCAGGCCGTCACCCGGCAGGAGGCGCCCACCGTGGTGTCGATCGTGACGGTTCTGGTGTTGATCTACCTGCTCAGCAATCTGCTGGTAGACCTGCTGTACGCGGCGCTGGACCCGCGGATCCGCTATGTATAGGCGGCCGAAGTTCGTCATCTCCGCGGCGCTGATCGTGCTGATCCTGGCGGTTGCGGCGTTCCCGGCGCTGTTCACCGGCGCGGACCCCGGCTACGCCGATCCGAGCCAGAGCCTGCTCCCGCCGTCGGCGGCGCACTGGTTCGGCACCGACCTGCAAGGCCACGACATCTACGCGCGCACCGTCTACGGGGCGCGGGCATCGGTCACGGTCGGACTGGGCGCGACGCTGCTGGTGTTTGTGGTCGGGGGTGCGCTCGGGGCACTGGCCGGCTTCTACGGCGGTTGGGTGGATGCGCTGGTGTCGCGCGTCGCCGACGTGTTCTTCGCGCTGCCATTGCTGTTGGCCGCGATCGTCTTGATGCAGGTGCTGCATCACCGCACGGTGTGGACGGTGATCGCCATCCTGGCTCTGTTCGGCTGGCCGCAGGTGGCCCGGATCGCGCGCAGTTCGGTGCTGCAGGTGCGCTCCAGTGACTATGTGCTGGCGGCCAAAGCCCTTGGGCTGGGTAGATTTCAGACTCTGCTGCGGCATGCGATACCCAACGCCATCGGGCCGGTGATCGCGGTCGCCACGATCGTGCTGGGCGCCTTCATCGTCACCGAAGCCACCCTGTCCTACCTGGGTGTCGGACTGCCGACATCGGTGGTCTCGTGGGGCGGGGACATCAACGTGGCGCAGATGCGGTTGCGGGCGGGATCACCCATTCTGTTCTATCCCGCCGGCGCGCTGGCGATCACGGTGCTGGCGTTCATGATGATGGGCGATGCGCTACGCGACGGCCTGGACCCGGCGTCGAGGGCGTGGCGCGCATGAACCCGCTGTTGTCGGTCGAGGGCCTGGAAGTCAGCTTCGGCGACCAACCCGCGGTGTGCGGCATGTCGTTCTCGGTGCTGCCGGGTCAGACGGTCGCGGTGGTGGGGGAGTCGGGCTCGGGTAAGTCCACTGCGGCGGCGGCGATTCTCGGCCTACTCTCCCCGGGAGGCCGAATCACCGCCGGACACATCGTTTTCGACGGGCGCGACATCACCTCGGCGGGTGAGCGGGCGATGCGCTCCATCCGCGGCCGCCAAATCGGCTACGTGCCACAGGATCCCATGACGAACCTCAACCCGGTCTGGAAGGTCGGGTTCCAGATTCGGGAAGCGTTGCGCGCCAACACCGATCGTCGCGCGGCGCGGCAACGGGCGGTGGAGCTGCTCGCCGAGGCCGGGATGCGGGATCCGGCCAAGCAGGCGGGCCGCTACCCGCACCAGCTGTCCGGCGGTATGTGTCAGCGTGCGCTGATCGCCATCGGGCTGGCCGGGCGGCCCCGACTACTCATCGCCGACGAGCCGACCTCGGCGCTGGACGTCACCGTACAACGGCAGGTGCTCGATCATCTGCGCAAGCTCACCGACGAGTTGGGAACGGCGCTGCTGCTGATCACCCACGACCTGGCGCTGGCCGCCGAGCGGGCCGAGTCGGTGGTGGTCGTTCATCGCGGCGTCGTAGTGGAATCCGGTGCGGCGCAGTCGATCCTCAGCGAACCGCAGCACGAGTACACGCGCCGGCTGGTTGCTGCCGCGCCGTCGCTGAGGGTCCGGGACAAACGCCCCGCCCGGGTCGGCGAGCAAGGCGGCGCCGACATCCTGGTGGTATCGGAGCTGACCAAGACCTATCGGGAAACCCGCGGCGCACCGTGGCGGCGCAGCGAGTTCCGCGCCGTCGATGCGGTGTCGTTCCGGCTGCCGCGGGCCAGTACCCTCGCCGTGGTCGGCGAATCAGGTTCGGGCAAATCCACTTTGGCGCGCATGGTGCTCGGCTTGCTCAAGCCGACGTCAGGGTCCGTGCTGTTCGACGGCGCCGATGTCACCACCATGGACCGGGCTGCCGAACTCGCTTTTCGTCGTCGGGTGCAGCCGGTGTTCCAGAACCCGTACAGCAGCCTGGATCCGATGTATTCGGTGGCACGTGCCATCGAGGAGCCGCTGCGCATCCACCGGCTCGGTGACCGCGGGCAGCGCCGACGCGCGGCGCGGGAGCTGGCCGACCAGGTGTCGCTGCCGTCCTCGGTGTTGAACCGGCTGCCGCGTGAGCTGTCGGGCGGGCAGCGCCAGCGCGTCGCGATCGCCCGCGCGCTCGCGCTGCGGCCCGACGTGCTGGTGTGCGACGAGGCGGTGTCGGCATTGGACGTGTTGGTGCAGCAGCAGATCCTGGACCTGCTGGCCGAACTGCAGGCCGAGCTGGGGCTGACCTATCTGTTCATCAGCCACGACTTGGCCGTGATCCGGCAGATCTCCGACCGGGTGCTGGTGATGCGCGCCGGCCAGGTGGTCGAGCAGGCCCCTACCGAGCGGGTGTTCAGCGCACCTCAGCACGAATACACCCGGCAACTGCTGGAAGCCATCCCCGGCGCCTCTTCGGCGCCTTGCCAGTAGGTTTCAAGCTGTGACGGATCCGCTGGCGCCGCTGATGGACCTGCCGGGTGTCGCTGAAGCCAGCGACCGGGCGCGCGAGGCGCTGGGGCGGGCCCATCGGCACCGGGCCAACCTGCGCGGCTGGCCGGTGACGGCCGCGGAGGCGTCGTTGCGAGCGGCCCGGGCCTCCTCGGTGCTCGACGGCGGTCCGGTGCAGCTCGACGACGTCGCGGATGCCGCAGGCGTCAGCGACCCGGTGTTCGGCGGAGCGTTGCGGGTGGCCCAGGCCCTGGAAGGCGGCGAGGGGTCACTCGTCGCCGTGTGGCGGAAAGCGCCACTGCAGGCGCTGGCGCGGCTGCACATGCTGGCGGCCGCCGACCAGGTCGACGAGGCACGGCTGGGCCGCCCGCGTGCCGCACCCGAGATCGGCCCGCGGCTGGAGTTGCTCGCCGACGTCGTCACCCGACCCACTGCGGCTTCGGCGCCGGTGGTTGCCGCCGTGGCGCACGGGGAGTTGCTGACACTCGAGCCGTTCGGCAGCGCCGACGGTGTCGTCGCCCGTGCGGTGTCTCGGTTGGTGACCATTGCCGGCGGCCTGGATCCGCATGGGCTGGGTGTGCCGGAGGTGATGTGGATGCGTCAGCCCGCGGCCTACCGGGACGCCGCGCTGAAGTTCGCGTCCGGTTCCCCCGACGGCGTGGCGGCCTGGCTGGTGCTGTGTTGCCGGGCGTTGCGGGCCGGCGCGCAGGAAGCTGTGGCGATTGCCGATTCGGTAGCTGGGGGCCCGAAAAGATAGCGCACCGGAAAATGCGAAGCGGGCGGCGATACGAATGAATTCGAATCGCCGCCCGCCAACACGGTTCCCGGGTACCAAGCGTGCATATGTGGGCTGCGTGGGTGGCCTCGGCGCGTTTGCGAAACTTCCTGCTGCGACCCCACCCAAAGGGCCGTCGGGGCATTCCGTCATTCGCAATTACGCAGGCCCGCAACACTTCTGCCATTATCGCGGCTATGACTCCGCGTGGGTGCCGAGAACCGTGCTGGGTGCCCGGGTCGGGAGAACGAACCTTCTCTTCCGGATCGACCTTGGCCTCACCGGGCTGCCGTGGTTCCTTTGTACTACTAGACCACAGGCACAGCAACCCCTGTCGCGGGTGAAAGTTCGGCAATTGCAGCGAATTTCCCGTCCGTGCGTTTGCTGACGGGACGGTTGGGAAAATTGCGACGGCAGTGCTGGCAGGCGCCGTCAGAACGCGTAACGCCGCAACAGCGCGTAGGTGACGGCGCCGGCCGCCACCGCGGTCACACCGACGGCGGCCGTCGTCGCGATGGCCGCCCCCGAGGGCGCCGGTATTCGGTCGCGCAGCGACACGGGCCGGGAGAACGACAACACCGGCCAGCCGCGTTCGAGGGCTTCTCGCCGCAGACCACGGTCGGGGTTGACCACCGACGGGTGCCCCACCGTTTCCAGCATCGGCAGGTCGGTGATCGAGTCGGAGTAGGCGTAGCAGTGCTCCAAGGGGTAACCCTCGCGGGCGGCCAGCTCGCGGATCGCCTGCACCTTGCCGTCGCCGTAGCAGTAGAACGCGATCTCGCCGGTGTACTTGCCGTCCTCGACCACCATCCGGGTGGCCATCGCGTGCGTGGCGCCCAGCGCCCGGGCGATCGGCGCGACGATCTCTTCGCCCGATGCGGACACCACCACGACGTCGCGCCCGAACAGCTTGTGGGCCGCGATCAGGTCAGCGGCCTCGGCGAACACCAGCGGAGTCACGATGTCGTGCAGCGTCTCGGCGACGATCGACTTGACCTGCTCGACGTCCCACCCGACGCACATGTTGGCCAGGTGAGCGCGCATCCGGTCCATCTGGTCATGGTCGGCCCCGGAGAGCAGGAAGATGAACTGCGCGTAGCTGGACTTCAGCACAGCCCGCCGGTTAAGTAGTCCCTGCGCAAAAAAGGGTTTGCTGAAAGCCAGCGTGCTGGACTTGGCGATGATGGTCTTGTCCAAATCGAAGAACGCCGCGGTGCGGACACCGGGAACAGCCGGTCCCGGTGTTTGCGGAGAGCTCTGTCCGTGCGCGGCCGAGTCGGGGACGGTCACCGATCCAGCATAGGTCGGCGATTCGACGCAGCCGGGATCTTTGGCGCGGATCGGTGTCAGAACGGGCTTCTAATTCCCGGCTTGTCTTTCTGCCGTGGGCGTTTTCACGGCTCAAACGGCACTTTCGTTTCGGCTGAGTACTTGCGTTGAGCCCGGCTGGCATGTGTATAGTAAGCATTACTCGGCCTTGAGCCGAGGGTGTATCAGCCCGACCCCCCGGGGCTGATACACGACGACCCTCGCCTCCTCCCCCCCTGGCGGGGGTCGTCCCTTTTCCAGGGTAAAAATTTCTGACTGACCACCGGTCACTTTTGCCTGCGTCCGCCTGGGGTTCGTTGCGGGAATCGTAATCGTCGGGGACAGCCCGGCCGCCCAGCGAACGATTTGTGCACAGACCGTTCTTTCTCCACAAATCCGGTCGCGGCACTGGTGTGCTTCCCCGAGTGCCCGCACGGTAGAGATGTGACCAACTCTTCTCGTCCCGCGCGGGCCGGCGCCGGTGTGCTGGCAATGCTGGCGGAGCCGGAGCTGCGTGCGGAACTGGACCGCGTCGCCGCGGCCGTCGGCGTGCGGGTGGTCCATGTCGGCGGGCAGGTCAGCAGGAAGACCTGGTCAGCGGCAACAGCCGTGGTCCTGGACGCCCCCGCCGCCGAGTTGTGCGGTCGGGCCGGGCTGCCGCGGCGCACCCACGTCAGCGTATTGAGCGACGGCGCACCGGCGACGGCCACCTGGGCCGCGGCGGTCGCAGTCGGCGCGGAACTCGTCCTGCAAGTGCCTGCCCAAGAACAGGCGCTGGTCCGCGCATTGGCCGAAGCCGCCGAGTCGGCTCGCGAGCACAGCCTGCGCGGTCAGGCTGTCGCCGTCATCGGTGGCTGCGGGGCCGGCGGGGCATCGCTGTTCGCGGTCGCCCTGGCGCAGACGGCAGGCGAGGCGCTGCTGCTCGATCTCGATCCGTGGGGCGGTGGCATCGATCTGCTGACGGGCGGCGAGACCGCGCCCGGGCTGCGCTGGCCAGATCTGGCACTGCAGGGCGGCAGGCTGAGCTGGCCGTCCGTGCGCGAGGTGCTGCCGCGGCACGGCGGGGTGAGCATCCTGTCCGGCACCCGGCGGGGTGGTTACGAACTCGAGGCTGGGCCGGTCGATGCGATCGTCGAGGCCGGTCGCCGCGGTGGCGTCACCGTGGTCTGCGATCTCCCGCGCCGCCTGACCGAGGCGACGCACGTCGCGCTGGACGGCGTCGACCTCGTGGTGCTGGTCACCCGATGCGACGTCCGGGCCTGTGCTGCCACCGCGACCATCGTTCCCGTGCTGGCCGCGATCAACCCCAATGTCGGGCTGGTGGTGCGCGGGCCGTCGCCGGGAGGATTGCGTGCCGCGGAGGTCGCCGAGATCGCCGCCGTGCCGCTGTTGGCGTCGATGCGGGCCGAACCGCAATTGGCCGAACGGCTCGAGCGCGGTGGGTTGCGGATGGGCCGCCGCTCGGCACTGGCTTCGGCGTCCCGTCGTGTCCTCGGCGTATTGTCAAGTGGCCGAACGAGTTCGGGTGGTCGTGCGGCATGACCGGCTCGCTGATCGAACGTGTCCGTGAGCGGCTGGCCACCGAGGCCGGTCCACTGAAGCCCAGCCTGGTGGCCGAGGCGATTCGCGCCGAATCCGGTGGCATCCTCGGCGACACCGAAGTGTTGGCCAATCTCCGGTTATTGCAGACCGAACTGACCGGTGCCGGCATCCTGGACCCGCTGTTGGGTGCCGACGGCACCACCGACGTGTTAGTGACGGCGCCCGATGCCGTGTGGGTGGACGACGGAGAAGGGCTGCGGCGCAGCAACATTCGATTCACCGATGAGGCGGCCGTGCGACGGCTGGCGCAACGGCTGGCATTGGCCGCCGGCCGTAGGCTCGACGACGCCCAGCCCTGGGTGGACGGGCAGCAGCTGAGCGGAATCGGGGCTAACGGGAGCACGGTGCGCCTGCACGCCGTGCTCCCGCCCGTGGCGAGCGCGGGTACCTGCCTGTCGTTGCGCGTATTGCGCCCGGCGACTCAAGGTCTGGCGGCGCTGAGGGCGGCGGGGGCGATCACACCCGAGGCCGGTGAACTGCTGGCCGGCGTCATCGCCGCGCGGCTCGCATTCCTGATCACCGGCGGCACCGGGGCGGGCAAGACCACGCTGCTGGCCGCGATGCTGGGCGCGGTCCCGCCGACCGAGCGGATCGTTTGTGTCGAGGACGCCGCCGAGCTGGCGCCGCGGCATCCGCATCTAGTCAAACTGGTCGCACGCTGCGCCAACGTCGAGGGCGTCGGCGAGGTGACGGTGCGCCAACTCGTCCGCCAGGCGCTGCGGATGCGGCCGGATCGGATCGTGGTGGGTGAGGTCCGGGGCGCCGAAGTAGTCGATCTGCTGGCCGCGCTGAACACCGGCCACGAGGGCGGCGCGGGCACCGTGCACGCCAACAGCCCGAGCGAGGTGCCGGCCCGGCTGGAGGCATTGGGCGCGCTGGGCGGCTTGGACCGCCCCGCCCTGCACAGCCAGCTCGCCGCGGCGGTACGGGTGCTGTTGCATGTCTGCCGCGACGGAGCCGGGCGCCGCCGGCTCGACCAGATCGCCGTGCTGCGCCGCGGCCGGGACGGTCACGTCCACGCGGTCACGGCGTGGCACGCCGAGGGCGGAAAGACCGATCAGGCCGGCGAGCTGCTTGCCCTGCTACCGACCGGGAGGTCGGCATGACCGGGCTGGTGTTGCTGGCTGTGGCTCTGCTGGTGGCACCCGGTTCGCCGCGGGGCCGGCTCGCTGCGGGTGGGTCCGGGCGACGGCGTCTCGCCGCGGATGCCGGGGCCGTCGGTTGGGGTTGTGTCGGCGTTGTCGCGGTCGCCCTGGCGGTGTTGCCCTTAACGACCGCGGTGGCGGGGGCGATGGCCGCCGCGACCGTGGCTGTGCGGGCGCTGCGGCGTCGGCGCAGCCGCAGTGCCGCAGCGGAGGGCAGGGCGCTGGAAGCCTCGCTCGAGGTGTTGGTCGGTGAGCTCCGGGTGGGCGCCCACCCGGTCCATGCGTTCGACGTCGCCGCCGACGAGAGCGGCGGCCCGGTTTCGCGCGCCATGCGGGCAGTCGCCGCGCGCGCCCGGCTGGGGCCGATGTCCCGGCCGGTTTACGCGCCGCCGGGCAGACGTCGGCGCTGCCCGCGCAGTGGGAGCGCATCGCCGTGTTCTGGCAGCTTGCCGGCGAACACGGCCTGGCGATCAGCACGCTGATGCGGGCCGCGCAACGCGATGTCGCCGAGCGGCAGCGGTTTTCGGCGAAAGTCGTCTCGGGGCTGGCCGGCGCCCGCGCCACCGCCGCCATCCTGGCCGGCCTGCCGGTACTGGGCATGTTGCTCGGACAGCTGATCGGGGCCCAGCCGCTACGGTTCCTGTGCGGCGGGGGAGTAGGCGGTTGGTTTCTGGTGGCGGGCGTGGTGCTGCTGTGCTGCGGGCTGTTGTGGTCGGACCGGATCGGTGATCGGGTGGTGTCGGGATGACCCGGCGAGCGGGAGCCCACACATGAGCACCGCGGCATTGTTGCTGGCGGCGGCACTGTTGTTCGGTGCCGGTCCGGCGGTAGTGCGCGCACGCGCCGGAGCACACCCGCGCGTGAGCCGACAGCGGCCGCACCGATCGGCCCCGCCGGATCGGCTGGCGGTGGCAGCGAGCCTGGATGTGCTTGCCGTCTGTCTCGGCGCGGGTATGGCGGTGTCGACTGCGGCAGCGGCGGCGGCCGGTTCGGCGCCGACGGACATGGCGCAGGTCCTGCGCCGCGCCGCCGATCTGCTGGCGCTGGGTGCCCCCGCCGACGTCGCCTGGTCCAGGCCGGCCGATCTGGCCGGTGGGACTGCTGATGCGCAGATCGACGCCCTGCTGAGGTTGGCGCGGCGCTCGGCTTCGTCGGGGGCCGCGCTTGCCGACGGCGTCGCCGAACTGGCGGTCCAGTCCAGGCAGGAGTCCGCGCACGCGGCGGGCGCAGCCGCCGAGCGCGCGGGCGTCCTGATCGCCGGTCCGCTCGGCCTCTGCTTCCTGCCCGCCTTCGTAGGCCTGGGGATCGTCCCGGTGGTGGCCGGATTGGCCGGCCATGTCCTGCAGTCAGGTCTGTTGTGAGAAGGGAAGTGGTTGATGTTCAACATGTTTCGAGGATTCGCGGCACGCGTGGCAGTGCTGGCGACCGACGAGTCGGGGATGTCCACGGTCGAGTACGCCATCGGGACTATTGCCGCGGCGGCATTCGGTGCCATCCTCTACACCGTGGTGACCGGCGACTCCGTCGTTTCGGCGTTGAACCACATCATCGGGCGCGCGCTCAGCACCAAGGTCTAGTCGCCAGTGCTGGTTCGAGCACCGTCGAGGCCGCGTTGGCCATCGCTGCGCTGGTGGCGGTGCTGGTGCTGTGCCTGGCCGGTATTACGGCGGTGTCGATGCAGGTGCGCTGCGTGGACGCGGCTCGTGAGGCGGCGCGGTTGTCGGCCCGCGGCGACGGCGACGCTGCCGAGCAGGTTGCCCGCCGTATCGCTCCGGCCGGGGCGCAAGTCGTCGTTCGCCGTGACGGCGATCTGTGGATCGCCACCGTGGTGGCGCACTCGAAGTTGCTGCCTGCCTTGGATATTGCGGCCAGGGCGGTATCGGTCGCCGAGCCGCGATGAACGTGGCTCGGCGACGGTGTTCGCCGCTTTTCTGGTCGCCGGGCTGTTGTGTCTCACCGCCGCGGGCGTGTGCCTGGGGTCCGCTGTGGTGGCCCGGCACCGCGCCCAGGCCGCCGCCGACCTGGCCGCACTGGCCGGTGCCGAGCGCCTTCCGCAGGGCTACGCCGCGGCATGCGCAAGCGCGACATCGCTAGCTCGTCAGATGCGGGTCGGCGATGTCCGGTGCGCGGCGGACGATCTCGACATCGTCGTCACCGTCGAAGTGCCCGCCGTACTCGCCGGTGTTGCTCGCGCATCCGCGCGGGCGGGCCCGGTCAGGACGGGGCCGGGTACTGCACCGCGCCGGTGAGCCAGGCCGAACCGGGATCCCCGGTGCCGGTCGGCGCCATTTCCTTCCGTCGCCGATCAGCTACGCGCCGATGCCATCAGCTCGGGCCGGAGTCGGTCGGTACGTCCTGTGACCGCGCCCGGGAGACTTCCTCGTCGGTGGGCAGTCGCAGCGCGAGAAGACCGGCGTAGGTGTCGGGCTCGAGTTCGATCCGGTTGGCGGTCACATGCACCGGAACCCACTCGGTGTCGTTTCCGGGCAATCGCAGCACCCGACTGGTGGCCCCATCGGCGAATTCGGCTGTCATGGAAGCCATTAACTGCTCGTCATCGGGGTGAACCCGCTGCCTGTCGGAATCGGTGCCGCGCCAATCGTAGAACGGGGCCGGCTCATCGAGCCACTTCAGCAGCGTCCAGTTCTTCAGGTCGACGAGGGCGCGATGGACACCAGCTTGGGCGAGGCCATTGAGGATCCGCTGCGCGAGGTCGTCGGCGACCACCGCCGGCCCCTTGCGCTCCGTGCGCCAGTTCATCGCTCGGGCGACCAGATGGTCACGGCCGTCGGGCCCGGGCTCCACCGCGCTTCGTGCGGTGAACCCGATGCGGATCGGATTGCCCTGCCAGTCGGTGATATCCCAAGTGCTGCAAAGCGTCAGACCCGGCTCGGCTCGGACCGCCATGGCCAGCACCTTGGTTTCGTTCGGGTTGAGTTCCCGCGACGGCAAATCCTCGGCGAAGGCCCGGCCGTAGGTGACCTCGACCGCGGGGTTCTTGCCGCTGTTGGACAACGACTCGGGAGTGTCGGTGGCCACCCCGCGGGTCAGGTCCCACTTCAGCGGACCCGGGACGGGACGTTCGGGTGGGTCTTCGTCCGGCGGGCCACTCCACACGTGGACGCCGTGGATGCGTCCGTCGGACATGATCACCGGCTCGGTGCGGATTACGCGGTCGCTCTTCGGGGTGATGCTGGTCAGCGCCTGCCCGGTCTGCACCGACTCGGCGATCGCCGTTTTGACGGCGGCCAGATACGGGCTTCGGCGCAAAAACGTGGTGATCGGTACGAGATTCTTGAGCTGACGTCCCTGCGCGACGACGGCGGGTTCGTCGCCCAGCGTCTCCACGAGCAACCAGTCGTGGCCCATAGCGGCAGTTTACTGATCGCGAGTCGGTAGCTTGACGGGGCGGGTCCGTCGGTCGGTCCAACCCTTCGCATTGATGTGGTCCGGCTGCCACAAACCCCGCCGGGGCCGGTGACAGCCGAATCGCCTTGTGCACCAAACAGATTCGGCGGCTAACCGGGCGCCGGTGCGATCGGGGAAGCGCAGTGCGCGGCGATGTGCGGCGGCGGGATCGACCCGTGAGTCAAATCCGTTGTCCCCGTTGCAGGAAAGGTCTGCCGACGTCGGCTAGTTAAGTGAAGCGGTAGGCTTTCAACGGTAGCGCAACAATCGGAGTCTTCTCAGAGGGCGCTTGTCATACCGTCAGACGGATTCGCGCACGGCGACTTTCGTGAATCGCGGCGCAATGTGTTGCAATTGGCGCTTACTGCCGGGTAGGTTTCTGCTGCACTCGCGATGATTCGCAGAATGCGACGGATTGTGTGTCGTCCGACCGTCGCCAAGCGTGTCCGTGGAGGTCGACCGTTCGAGGGGTCGGTCGCCCATCCAACGGATCACAGCACGGATCTCGTGACCCGGTTCGCTACGGATGCGATCTTTCCGGCTCTGAATGTGTTGTGCTGCAGCACATTCAGTCGTCCGGGGAGATCTCATGCCGGTGAATCGAGGCGCCTGCGTTCCGGTGCCGAACACGCAGTGGCAATACGGAGCGTGTCCTGCGTCTGCGGTGAAGTGAGCAACACCCCGACGCCCGTCCCCGCGCTGACCCGGCCGCTCCCGCCGGCCCGGGCACGACGTTCGCCGCCTTGGAGTAGCCGGCTCAGGATTCCGCCGGAACCGCCCGCTGCGGCGCTGCCCATGCCTGCGCTACCCGCCACCACGGCTCGGCTGGGGCCGAGCAGCAGTCCGCCGCTGCCGCCGCCGGCGACGACTGGACCGGTTTCGGCGGACGCTGCGCCCGATGCGGCCCGATCGGTGCCCGTAGGTGCGGCGGTCTGGCCGGGCGCACTGCGCTCAGCCGCGACGGAGCGAAAGGTCCCGACGTACTCGCAGGCGGGGCCGGCGGCGGACCCGGTTTTTGCGATGTCGACGTTGCCGATCGACGAGGCGTTGGCCGACTCGGCGGAGGCATACGCGTTCGCGCTCGACTCGATCGCCCGTGCGAATTGGGCGTGGAAGTTCGCGGCCTGCTCACTGAGGGTCTGATAGGTCTGCGCGTGAACGGAGAACAGGGCTGCTACGGCGGCGGACACCTGGTCCCCGGCCGCGGCGAGTACGGCGGTGGTGGGTGCCGCAGCCAGGGCGTTGGCAGCGCTGATCGTCGCACCGATGCCGGTGACATTCGCGGCGGCGGTACTGATGGCGCCGGGGACTGCGCTGACAAGCGACAAACGACACCTCCGAATCGATGCTCGACAGACTCGGCCAGTGTCTGATGGCCGTGCGCGGCGCGGACGGCTACGTTGCACCGTAAACGGAATTCCGCCGGAAGGGAATATCCGTTTTCCGCAAAATTCTCCGGGTGCGACTGCGGTCAGGAGAGGCCGTCGTGCCCGTCCTGGCCGGCTAGCTTTCCGCCGTCGCCGCCCGCGCCGGGGGCCCCGGTGGTGACGCCTATCCCGCCGTTGCCGCCGTTGCCGCCGTCGCCGAACCAGACCGCGCCGCCGCCGGCCCCTCCGTCGCCACCGTGCCCGTTGACGTAGTTCGGGTTGCCCGCGCCGCCGGCGCCGCCGGCGCCGCCGGGGCCGGCCAGCGTGCCGCCGTTGCCGCCGGATCCGCCGGCGCCGCCCGCCGCCCCGAGGTAGCTGAATCCGCCGGCTGCGCCGGCGCCGCCGCTGCCGATCAGCCCGGCGTCTCC
This sequence comes from Mycobacterium kiyosense, assembly GCA_021654635.1. Classification (NCBI taxonomy): domain Bacteria; kingdom Bacillati; phylum Actinomycetota; class Actinomycetes; order Mycobacteriales; family Mycobacteriaceae; genus Mycobacterium; species Mycobacterium kiyosense. The sequence goes on along the minus strand of AP025179.1, from coordinate 5,937,478 downwards.
GCCCGAGCCGCCGGCCCGCCGGCGGCGGTGAACGCGTTTCCGCCGAAGCCCCGGCGCCGGCGCCGCCGAACAGTCGCGCGCCATTGCCACCGTCGCCGCCGGCGCCGCCACCGGGCCCGGACACGCCGAGCGCACCGATCGTCGATCCGCCGGCACCACCGGATCCGCCGCTGCCGAACAGCAGCCCGGCGTTGCCGCCATCGCCACCGGCGCCGGCGGCGTTATTGGCACCGGCACCTCCGAACCCGCCCGAGCCACCTAGCGGTCCGGCGTTGCCGCCGACCCTCCGGCCCCGCCACGGCCGTCCATGCCGAACCCGCCGTCGCCGCCGGCGCCACCGCTGATGCCGAACAGGCCCGCCGATCCGCCCGCACCGCCGGCCCCCGCGACCGGCCCACCGATGGAGGTTCCGCCGACCCCGCCGGCACCCCGGCGCCGAACAAGCCGCCGCTGCCGCCGGCACCGCCCGCGCCGCCACCCCGTTCAAAGCGCCGCCGCCCATTCCGCCGCCACCGCCGTCGCCGGCCAGCAAGCCGCCCCTTCCGCCGGTGCCGCCGCCACCGCCGGTCCCCTTCCCTGCATCGTTCCGGCGCCGCCACCGCCTCCGGTGCCGAAGAGGCCGGCGCCGCCGTTGCCGCCGTGGCCACCGCTGCCGCCTTCGGCAGCAGCCCCGGCGCCACCGTCGCCGAGCAGCCAGCCACCCGCCTTGCCGTCTGCGCCCGTGCCGAAGGCGCCGGGATCGCCATTGCCGATCAGTGGCCGTCCGGTCAGCGACTCGACGGGTGCATTGATCGCGTTGAGCAACTGTTGCTGGGCAACGTGCAACGGGTTGGTTCCGCTGGTCGGCGCGTTATACCCGTCCAAGCCCAGCAATGTCCCCGAGATACCGCCGGAGCCGATCGTCGAACCCAGCCCGCCGTTGCCACCGTTGCCGACCAGCACTGCGCTGCCGCCGGCACCACCGGAGCTGGGTCCACCCTCGCCGCCGGCGCCACCGGCGCCGCCGTTGCCGAACAACAGCCCGCCGCGGCCGCCGGAGCCGCCGTCACCACCCGTGCCGGGACCACCGACATGGGGGCCGGAGCAGTATCCACCGGCGCCGCCGGTTCCGCCGAAGCCCAACAGTCCGGCGTCGCCGCCCGCTCCGCCGGCGCCGGCATCGTCGTAGTAGCTGAACCCGCCCGCTCCGCCGCCACCGCCGTTGGAGAACAGCAGCCCCGCCTTTCCGCCCACCCCGCCTTCGCCTCCGGTGCCGTAGAAGGCGGCGCCGCCGGTGCCGCCCGCGCCGCCGTTGCCGTACAGCGATCCCCCGCTGCCACCGTTTCCGCCGACACCACCGCTGGCGCCGTATCCGCCGGCACCGCCTGCGCCGCCGGCGCCGACGAAGTGTCCACCGCCGCCCCGGCACCCCGGGTCTCCGCTGATCTGGCCGGATCCGCCGCCGCCGCCGTTGCCGCCACCCCCGCCGACCAGGCCGGACAGCAGCCCGCCGGTGCCACCCGCACCGCCTGTCCCGCCGACGCCGATGTTGCCGTCGGTGCCGTCGCCGCCGGTGCCACCGATACCCCGGAACCCAACAGCCCGCCCGATCCACCGGACCCGCCGGCGCCACCGACGGTGCCCGCCGCACCGAGGCCGCCGGCTCCGCCACTACCCCACAGCCAGCCGCCGGCTCCGCCGGTCCCGCCGGCTCCGCCTGCGTTACCGGTGGCGGTGCCGCCGGCCCCGCCGGCGCCCCCGAGCCGATCAGTCCGGCGGCTCCGCCGTTGCCGCCCCGCTGGCCGGTGCCCGCGGCCCCGGAGCCGCCCGCCCCGCCGTTGCCCAACAACCAGCCGCCGTCGCCGCCGTTAGCGCCGCTACCAGGGGCGGCGTTGGCGCCGTTGCCGATCAGCGGCCGTCCGGTCGCCGCCTGATGGGCGCGTTGACCGCGTCCAGCGCTGTCTGCAGCGGCGAGACGTTGGCGGCTTCGGCGGCGGCGTAGGCGCCCGCCCCAGAGCCCAGGATCCGGGCGAACTGGTCGTGAAACGCCAGCGCCTGGGCGCTCAGCTGCTGATAAGCCTGCCCGTGCGCGGAGAACAGCGCTGCCATCGCTGCCGACACTTGATCGGCACCCGCGGCCAACACGGACGTGGTCGGGAGCGCGGCCGCCGCATTGGCCGACTGCAGCGTCGAACCGATACCCACGACATCCGATGCCGCCGCTACCAGTGCCTCCGGAGTGGTCATCAAGTACGACATGGGTTGCATCCTCTTCGCGTCAGCGGGATTCGGTGATCGAGGCGGTTCGCCCCTTTTTCACCGTGGTCCATATGGGTCCGCGGGACCTTCGCCCGAACGCGCGATTCGGAGGATGAAATCTCCTCCCCCGGCTGGGGGAGCGGAAACGATGGCTTTCGCCTCAGTGCGGGCCCAGCGCCGCGAGCACCAGGCGCAGCACGCGCACCGCACCGGCCTTGTCCAGCGGATCGTTTCCGTTGCCGCACTTGGGAGACTGCACACAGGACGGGCATCCGCTCGGGCATTCGCAGGCCTCGATGGCCGCGGCCGTGGCGCCCAGCCAGACGCGCGCCTGGTGGAATCCGCGTTCGGCGAACCCGGCCCCGCCCGGATGGCCGTCGTAGACGAAGACGGTGGGCAGGCCGTCGGGCCCGAGCGCGGTGGACAACCCGCCGATGTCGCCGCGGTCGCAGCTGGCGACCAACGGCAATAACCCGATAGCCGCATGTTCGGCGGCATGCAACGAACCCGCAACGGCGGTCGGTTCGATTCCGTTGCGGTCCAGTGCTTCCGGATCGATCGTGTACATCACCGCGACGGTGGGCAGGGAACTCTGCGGCATGCTGAGCTCGACGAAGTCGATCACTTCACCGTCGGTGCGGCGACGCAGGTAGCCCACCACCTGGTGAGTGACGGTCACCGGGACCAGACCCAGCGTGACGGGCCCGAACGACGAACGTTCCCCCGCGCCGGACACGGCGATGTCGGTGATCTCCCGCGCGAACGTGGCGTATCCGGGATCCTCGGCGTGGACGAAGGCGATGCCCTCCTCGAGGTCCAGGGAGTCGACGACATAGCTTTCGCCCTGATGCAGATATACCGCTCCAGGATGAATCGAGGCCGGGGCCTGCCCGGCCCCGGTACTGCCCAGCAGTCGTCCGGTGTCGGCTTCGACGATGACGATCTGGCCTCCGATGGATCCCCGGATATCCACTGCGCCATGAGGATCCACACCGGGGGCGGGAAAGTATTTGCCGCCGCGGCGTTTCAGCAGACCGTCATCGACCAAGCCGTCCGCGACGTCCACCGCGTCCAGCGCTCGGACCTCGGCCTCGTCCAGCGGTAGTTCTGTTGCTGCGCAAAGCAATTGCGGACCCAGGAGGTACGGGTTGCGCGGGTCGATCACCACCCGTTCCACGGGCTTGCCCAGCAATGCCGCGGGGTGATGGACCAGGTAGGTGTCCAGCGGATCGTCGCGGGCGACCAGCACCACCAGCGCGCCCTGACCGCGCCGGCCCGCCCGGCCGGCCTGCTGCCAGAACGAGGCGACCGTGCCCGGGAACCCGGCCAGTACGACGGCATCCAACCCGGCGATGTCGACGCCCAGCTCCAGGGCGTTGGTGGTGGCCAGGCCGCGCAGCCGGCCTTCGGCCAGCGCGTGCTCGAGCGCATTGCGGTCCTCGCTGAGGTAGCCCGCCCGATACGACGCCACCAACCCCGACAACTGCGGCGCCACCTCGTCCAGCCGCGCCCGCGCTGCCAGCGCCGTCAGCTCCGCGCCCCGCCGCGACCGCACGAAGGTCAACGTCTGGGCACCTTCGACGATCAGGTCGGCCATGATTCGCGCCGCCTCGGCGCCGGCCGATCGCCGCACCGGGGCGCCGTGCTCGCCGAGAAGATCGGTGCGCAGCGCCGGCTCCCACAACGCGACGGTCCGCCCGCCCTGCGGCGAGCCGTCGTCGAGCACTTCGGCGACCTGCTGCCCGATCAACTCGGTTGCCGTCGCGCCGGGGGAGTCCGTGGTGGCGCTGGCGAAGATCACCGTCGGATAGCAGGAGTAGCGGGCACACAGCCGCAGCAGCCGCCGCAGCACCATCGCCACGTTGGAGCCGAAAACACCGCGGTAGTAATGGCATTCGTCGACGATTACGAAGCGCAACCCGCGTAGCAACACCGCCCAGCGGGCATGGTTGCGCAGGATGGACAGGTGGATCATGTCGGGATTGGAAAACAGCCACCGCGACCGTTCCCGGGCGAAGCGGCGCACTTCGGCGGGGCTGTCGCCGTCATAGGCGGTGGGCGCCACGTCGGCGAGTTCAGCACCGGCGACCAGGGCATGTGCCGTGCGCAGCTGGTCGTGGCCCAACGCCTTGGTCGGCGACAGGTACAGCACCCGGGCGCGCGGGTCGCCTGCCAGCGCGGACAGCACCGGCAGTTGGTAGGCCAGGGACTTGCCCGACGCGGTGCCGGTGCTGATCACCACGTGGCGGCCGGCGTGCCCGAGTTCGGCCGCCTGCAGCTGATGGGACCAGGGGGCTCGGATGCCGCGATCGGTGAACGCGCGAACGACCCCGGGCGGAACCCAGTGCGGCCAATCACCCGGCCGGCCCGACCTGGGCGGCAGCTCGGCGACGTGGCGCAGCGGCCGTTCCCCGGGCGCGGTACCGGCGAGCGCGGCGGCGAGTAGCTCGCTGCCGAAACTGGCCATCGCCTGCCTTCCTGGTGTGCTGGTGGGGCCGCTAGGTGACACCGACGTAAATTGCGCCTCCGTTCGGCGATCTACGCAGCCAACAAGGCTGTCGCGGACGCGACGAACGTGGTTGACTAATTGCGGTCGTAGCTTCTGTGTTCGTGTCAAACTTTCGCAGGATCGACGTTGCGATCGCGGTTCCTGCGAGGTTATCTGTCGGGTGAAGTTCCGGCGACTCCGCTAGGTATGGCGGTCGCAACGGGCCCGGGGCACCGAAAGGCGGCGCCCCGCACCCAGAAAGTAAAGGAAAGATCGAGAAATGCCACAGGGAACTGTGAAGTGGTTCAACGCGGAGAAGGGGTTCGGCTTCATCGCCCCCGAGGACGGTTCCGCAGATGTGTTTGTCCACTACACGGAGATCCAGGGAACGGGCTTCCGCACCCTCGAAGAGAACCAGAAGGTCGAGTTTGAGATCGGCCATAGCCCCAAGGGCCCCCAGGCCACCGGAGTCCGCTCCCTTTAAACCGGGCAGATTCTGACGCAACCCCCCGGCGCCGCTCCGCTTCTGCGGGAACCGCCCGGGGGGTTTTCGTCGCTCCGGCGCCTTTCACCGCCGCGCCGGATAAGGAGCAGCGGCCGACCGGCTTGCTGGCCTACTGTCTGTGGCGTGAGCCAGCTTTCCTTCTTCGCCGCGGAATCGGTGCCGCCCGCGGTCGAGGATCTGTGCGGGCTGCTGGCCGCGCCGGGCCAGATCGTGACCGTCGGCGCCGGCGCGAGGCTGTCGGTGGTGGTGGAGCAGTCATGGCGCGCCGCCGCATTGGCCGAGATGATCACCGAAGCCGGTCTGGTACCCGAGATCACCCGGACCGACGAAGATCACCCGTTGGTGCGGACGGCGGTGGATCCGCGGTTGCGTGGTATCGCCAAGGAGTGGACGCGCGGCGCGGTCAAGACGGTTCCGCCGCGCTGGCTGCCCGGGCCGCGGGAGTTGCGGGCGTGGACGCTGGCGGCGGGCAGCGTCGAGGCGGACCGGTATCTGCTCGGTCTGGACCCGCACGCGCCCGACACTCATTCGCCGCTGGCGTCGGCTCTGATGCGGGTCGGAATCGCACCCACCCTGATCGGCACTCGGGGCGCCCGCCCAGCGCTTCGGATCAGTGGCCGGCGCAGGCTATCGCGCCTGGTAGAGAACGTTGGGGACGCTCCCGACGACCCCGAGGCCGCCGACCAGTGGCCCCGGGTCTGAGGGGCCGCCGCCGTGCGTCCCGGGGTCAGCCGGTTTGCGCAGGCCCGCCTATTGGTGCGAAATTGTCAGTTGCCCGCGAGGAGAGGTACGGCGGCGTACCGTCTTTTCCCTGTGGGGCGGCTCCGCCAGGGGGCCGAAGTAGGAGATGGAGCGTAAGCGCAGGTGGCTGACGGGGGCCCCGAGAGGGCGAGCAGCGGCAGGAACGGGAGCACCCGGCGACTCGTGATCGTGGAGTCGCCCACCAAGGCGCGCAAACTCGCCGGTTACCTGGGGTCCAACTACATCGTCGAGTCGTCCCGCGGCCACATCCGCGACCTCCCCCGAGCCGCCGCCGACGTGCCGGCCAAGTACAAATCAGAGCCGTGGGCACGCCTCGGCGTCAACGTCGATCACGACTTCGAGCCGCTGTACATCATCAGCCCGGAGAAGAAGAGCACCGTCACCGAGCTCAAAGGCCTGCTCAAGGACGTCGACGAGCTCTATCTGGCCACGGATGGTGACCGTGAGGGCGAGGCGATCGCCTGGCATCTGATGGAGACCCTAAAACCTCGGGTGCCGGTCAAGCGGATGGTGTTCCACGAGATCACCGAGCCGGCCATCCTGGAAGCCGCCGAGAACCCCCGCGACCTGGACATCGACCTGGTCGACGCGCAGGAGACCCGGCGCATCCTGGACCGGCTGTACGGCTACGAGGTCAGCCCGGTGCTGTGGAAGAAGGTCGCGCCCAAGCTGTCGGCCGGCCGGGTGCAGTCGGTCGCGACCCGCATCATCGTGCAGCGCGAACGCGACCGGATGGCGTTCCGCAGTGCCTCCTACTGGGACATCCTGGCCAGGCTGGACGCCAGCGTCTCCGACCCCAAGGCCACGCCGCCTACCTTCAATGCCCGGCTGACCAACGTCGACGGGTTGCGGGTGGCCACCGGCCGGGACTTCGACTCGCTCGGCGTGCTCCGCAAGGCCGAGGAGGTGACCGTCCTGGACGAGGCCGGCGCCACCGAGCTGGCCAACGGCCTGCAGGGCGCGCAGCTGACCGTGGCGTCGGTGGAGGAGAAGCCCTACACCCGGCGGCCGTACCCGCCGTTCATGACCTCGACGCTGCAGCAGGAGGCGGGACGCAAACTGCGGTTCTCCTCCGAGCGCACCATGAGCATCGCCCAGCGGCTCTACGAGAACGGCTACATCACTTATATGCGTACCGACTCCACGACGCTGTCGGAGTCGGCCATCAACGCCGCACGCAACCAGGCGCGCCAGCTCTACGGCGACGAGTACGTCTCACCCTCGCCGCGCCAGTACACCCGCAAGGTGAAGAACGCTCAGGAGGCGCACGAGGCCATCCGGCCCGCGGGCGAGACGTTCGCCACCCCGGACGCGGTGCGCCGCGAGCTCGACGGTGACGAGTTCCGGCTCTACGAGCTGATCTGGCAGCGCACGGTGGCCTCGCAGATGGCCGACGCGCGGGGCACCACGCTGAGCCTGCGGATCGCCGGCGAATCGAACGGTCGGCAGGTGGTGTTCTCGGCTAGCGGTCGGACCATCACTTTTGCCGGGTTCCTCAAGGCGTATGTGGAAACCGTGGACGAGCTGGCCGGCGGCGAGGCCGACGACGCCGAGAGCCGGCTGCCGCAGCTGACCGAGGGGCAGCGGCTCGATGCCATCGAGCTGACCCCGGACGGTCACGCCACCAACCCGCCCGCGCGCTACACCGAGGCCTCGCTGGTCAAGGCGCTGGAGGAGTTGGGCATCGGGCGCCCGTCGACGTACTCGTCGATCATCAAGACGATCCAGGACCGCGGCTACGTGTACAAGAAGGGCAGCGCCCTGGTGCCGTCCTGGGTGGCGTTCGCTGTAATCGGCTTGCTGGAACAGCATTTCGGCCGTTTGGTGGATTACGACTTCACCGCCGCGATGGAGGACGAGCTCGATGCCATCGCCTCGGGCAACGAGCGACGTACCAACTGGCTCAACAACTTCTACTTCGGCGGCGACCACGGGGTACCCGACTCGGTGGCCCGCTCCGGCGGGCTGAAGAAGCTGGTCGGCGTCAACCTGGAAGGTATCGACGCCCGAGAAGTCAACTCCATCAAGGTTTTCGACGACGCCGAGGGCCGCCCGGTCTATGTGCGGGTCGGCAAGAACGGGCCGTACCTGGAACGCACCGTGATCGGCGAGGACGGCGAGCCCACCCCGCAGCGCGCCAACCTGAACGACTCGCTGACCCCCGACGAGCTGACTTTGGCTGTGGCGGAAGAGCTTTTCGCCACACCGCAGGAGGGCCGGGTGTTGGGTGTGGATCCCGAGACGGGTCACGAGATCGTCGCCAAGGACGGCCGGTACGGACCCTACGTGACCGAGATCCTGCCCAAACCCGAAGACGACGGCGGCGACGGGTCGGCGGCCAAGAAGGGCAAGAAGCCGACCGGTCCCAAGCCGCGCACCGGCTCGCTGCTGCGCAGCATGGATCTGCAGACGGTCACGCTGGAGGACGCGCTGAAGCTGCTGTCGCTGCCCCGGGTGGTCGGGGTGGATCCCGCCAGCGGCGAGGAGATCACCGCGCAGAACGGTCGTTACGGCCCATACCTCAAGCGCGGCACCGACTCTCGGTCGCTGGCCACCGAGGATCAGATGTTCACCATCACCCTCGATGAGGCGCTGAAGATCTACTCCGAGCCCAAACGCTCTGGGCGGCAAGCCGCTTCGGCGCCGCCACTGCGCGAGCTGGGCACCGACCCGGCGTCGGGTAAGCCGATGGTGATCAAGGACGGCCGGTTCGGCCCCTACGTCACCGACGGTGAGACCAACGCCAGCCTGCGCAAGGGTGACGACGTGCTGTCGATCACCGACGCGCGCGCTTCTGAGCTGCTGGCCGATCGGCGGGCACGTGGTCCGGTGAAGCGGACCGCGAAGAAGACCACCCGCAAGGCCCCGGCGAAGAAGGCCCCGGCCAAGAAGGCTGCCAAGCGCAGCTGATCTCTGCGGAGCGCGCGTGGGTGACGCGGCTGCGATTTCAGGCGAGATTCTTCGCCGGGGCGTTACGCTCGCGCTCGGGTTCCTGGTTCGACGGCTTCTCGTCGGGAGCGGCCAGATTCAGCGGACGCGCCAACTGGGTGGGTGCGGTGCGACCGCGTAGCTCGACCACTTCGCCCACGTCCCAGCACAGCGCTTCGGCGTCCAGCGCGCCACTGACCGCGATCGCCGAGGCCAGCACGTGGCCCTCTTCCAGCTTGGCCAGCTCGGTCAGCCGGGCCGCCTCGTTGACGGGGTCGCCGATCACGGTGTACTCGAATCGCGCCTGGGCGCCGATGTGGCCGGCGATCGCCCGGCCGGCGGACACTCCGATCCCGAATTCGGCGTTGCCCAGCACCGGGATGAGCTCGTCGTGCAGTTCACGTGCCGCTGCCAGCGCCGCGCCCGCGCCGTCGGGGTGTTCGATGGGTGCGCCGAAAATGGCCAGCGCGGCGTCGCCCTGGAACTTGTTGACGAACCCGCCGAAGCGGCCGACGGTCTCCACCACGACCCGGAAGAACTCGTTGAGCAGGTGGACCACCTCGGCCGGAGGTCGGGTCGCGGCCAACTGGGTGGAACCCACCAGGTCCACGAACAGCACCGCGACGTCGCGTTCCTGGCCCCCCAGCTCGGTGCCTCGCTCCAACGCGCGGCGGGCCACGTCCTCACCCACGTAACGGCCGAACAGATCGCGCAGGCGCTGCCGCTCGGACAGTTCGCGGACCATGTCGTTGAAGCCGGCCTGCAGCAGGCCCAGCTCGCTGGCGTCGTAGATCTGCATGTGGGCGTTGTAGTTGCCGCGCTGCACCTCCGAGAGCGCCCAGCGAAGCTGGCGCAGCGGGTCGGCGATCGACATCGATACCAATAACGTGCTGGTCGCGCCGATGCCCAGCGCTGCCAATGCCAGCAACAGGATCGGGTTGAACAGCACGTTCGGCGTGGTGTGCAGCAGGGAGATCTTGTCGGAGATCACGGCCAGCACGATCGCCAGCAGTGGCACCGCGGTGGACAACACCCAGGTCAGCATCAGCCGCAGGATGACGCCGGGGGCGCGCACGTTCTCCGGCACACCGCTGCGCAGCGCCGCCACTGCCACCGGCCGCAACACGCGTTCGGACTGCAGGTAGCCGATGATCGCGGTAGCGGTGGCGCCCAGTGCGCTGGCGACCATCACCACCGGAGCGGCGTGGCGGGCCACCGACCAGCTGGCGATGAGGAACACGATGCCGCCGAGCGCCCAGGACGCGACCGTGGTGACGGTCCGGTAGAACGGCATCCGCAGCGCGCGGGTGCGGGCCAACTCGGTGGTGGACGGATCGGCTTCGACCAGCAGGTTGTCCCGGCGCTGCCAGCGGAAGACCGGCACCAGCAGTTTGAGGTTCCAGGCGAATCCGGCGAGGAACAGCAGGATCACCGCGCAGACGAAGATCACCACGTTGACCGTCGGCAAGTCCTGCAGCAGGATCCGGTCGTTGGGCGGCAGGCCGTAACGCAGGAACCCGAGGACGAACAGGCCGCCGATGATGTCGGCCTGCAGCATGCTCAGCGAGAAGACGGGCCAGGGAGTGCGCACGACCCATCGGACGAATGCGCTGATTCGCCGGGGGAGAGGTGCTGCCGTGGTCATCGAAACCACCGTATCGGTCGGCGGGGACTCGTCGGAAACTTAAATGTGCCTCGGCAAGTCGCCCACCGGGGGCGAATGAGCAGGAAAGATCACAAAATTGTCGCGAATCGGACGCTGATCGGTCTCCGTCGGGGGTGCTCACTACTGTTGCCGTTGATGACAGGGGTGTTTACGCGGCTGGTAGGCCAGCACGTGGTGGAGGCCGAGCTGCTTGCTGCAGCCCGGGCGGCCCGTGCTGCCGGGGGGAGTGATTCGCCTCACGCCACCCCGGGCTTCGGGAATATGACACACGCCTGGCTGATCACCGGGCCGCCGGGGTCGGGTCGGTCGGTGGCGGCGTTGTGCTTTGCGGCGGCCCTGCAGTGCACCTCCGACGACGACCCCGGCTGCGGGACCTGCCGGGCCTGTACGACGACGATGGCCGGCACCCACGCCGACGTGCGCCGGGTGATTCCCGAAGGCCTGTCGATCGGTGTGGACGAGATGCGCGGCATCGTGCAGATCGCGTCGCGGCGCCCGACCACCGGCCAGCACCAGATCGTGGTCGTCGAGGACGCCGACCGGTTGACCGAGGGCGCCGCGAACGCATTGCTGAAGGTGGTCGAGGAGCCGCCACCGTCGACGGTCTTCCTGCTCTGCGCGCCGTCGGTGGACCCCGAGGACATCGCGATCACGCTGCGGTCCCGGTGCCGGCACGTCGCGCTGGTGACGCCGTCCAACGAGGCGATCGCGCAGGTGCTGATCGACGGCGACGGGCTGGACGCCGAGACGGCGCACTGGGCGGCGTCGGTCAGCGGTGGTCATGTCGGGCGGGCGCGCCGGCTGGCCACCGACGCCGAAGCCCGGCAACGGCGGCAGCAGGCGCTGGAGCTGGTTCGCGATGCCGCGCGGCCGTCGCGGGCGTTTCTGGCGGCCGAGGAGCTGGTCGCCGCAGCTGAGGCCGAAGCCGTGGCGCTGACGGCTGGGCGCGCCGAAGCCGAGACCGAGGAGCTGCGTACCGCTCTGGGGGCGGGTGGTACGGGAAAGGGGCCGCTGGGGCGGTGCGAGGCTCGGCCGGTGCCATCAAGGACCTGGAGCGCCGGCAGAAATCCCGGCAGACCCGCGCCTCGCGCGATGCCCTGGACCGCGCGCTGATCGACCTGGCCTCGTATTTCCGTGACGCGGTGCTGGTGTCTTCCGGCGCCGCGGGGGTGCGGCCCAACCACCCGGACATGGCCGAGCGGGTGGGTTCGCTGGCCGCGCACGCCAGCCCGGAACGGTTGCTGCGTTGTGTGGAGGCGGTGCTGGAATGCCGCGAGGCACTGGCGATCAATGTCAAACCCAAGTTCGCCGTGGACGCGATGGTGGCCACCATCGGGCAGGAACTGCGGTAGTGGACTTGGGTGTGGCGGTGGGGCTGCCGTAGACTCGGGCCGCCCGAGAAGAGGGCAGGCAGGCCGCCTTAGCTCAGTCGGTAGAGCGATTCACTCGTAATGAATAGGTCAGGAGTTCGATTCTCCTAGGCGGCTCCATCTACCAGCGCAAATGCACTCACACTGGGGTGCTGGACCCGTCGGAATCCGGTCCACTTGATACTTTCCTGATACTTTCAGCCGCCACCTTCCCGGAGGCGAATTTGTCTAGCGTGTTCCGTACATCCGGGCCGCGGGTGTGACGCTGCAAATAGTGCGCTTCGGTAGTGGCCAGCTTCGAGTGGCTCAGCTGCTGCTGCGCCAACGCCGGCCCCAAGTCATCACGGACCACCGTCGCCACCGTGCGGCGAAACGAGTGCGGCGTGACCCATCGAAGATCGTCCGGCAATGCGGTCCGTAGCGCCCGTCGTAGATTGCACAGCGACATCCATCCGCCGTCACGGTTGGCGAACACCGGCCCCGTCGGGCCAGTCTCGCCAAGCAGCGCCGTGAACGCCTCGACGCCGAATCGGGGGAGTACCACGGTGTGCTCCGGCGCATCACCCTTGCGGGCTTCCTGACGGTGCAGCCCCTTGCCAGGGATCCGCTGGTGGTCGACCAGGGTGCCCGAAATTGTCACAGTCGGCGGGTCCGCGAGCAGATCGACATCTGACCACCGCAATGCCAGCACCTCACTGGGACGGGCGCCGGTCGCGGCCAACACTTCGATGAATGCCGGCAGCAGTCGACCGGGCTTCGGGCCGGCATGCCCGTCACGGCTCACGTACGCGCCGACAGCGGCCCGCACTCGCTCGAACTCGGCGGGTGTCATCGCGCGGGCTGGTTTCCTGTGCAACTTCGCCGTCTTGGTCTCCAAGATGGGATTCACCGCCAGGATGTCAAAGCGCACGGCCAACGAGAACATGCCGCGCAGAATGATCCGCAGATAGCCGGCCTGAGATGAAGTGGTCGCGGCAACGGCCTGAATATGCGCGTTGGCCCGCGACGTCGGAAGCTCAGTCACCCGCAGCGCGCCCAACTGGCCGACGCCATACTTCCCCCAGATCTGGCGGTACTGACCGGCCGTCTGCGGCTTAATGCCATCCTCGAATGTCTTGCCCTCAATCCACACCTCGAACAACTCTCCGAGCGTCGTCCTGTCGGTAACGAGCTGCCCCGACAGTGGAGACCGCCGTTTAGTCAAGTGTCGCTGGAGGTTCCGCCGAGCATCCTCGACCGATTTTTCGCTAGACCGCTCCACGCGCCGCCGTACACCATCCGGGTCACGCACATAGGTAGAGGCGAAATACTTTCCACCGCTGACTCTCTCAGTGATCCGGCCGTGCTCACCAGGTTCCATCCGCTGCCTAGGCATCGAACTCACCGTTCACCAGTCGGCCGTAGGTATGTAGCAGTTCTTCCCGTCGAGACTCGAGAAACTTGATTCGCTCTCGGGTCTGCTTGACGTTCTTCTCCTCTTGCTCCCGCATGCCGGCAACCATCGAAAGACTTCCAGCCTCTTCCAGCTCGAGTCCACGCTCACTTTGAAACAAGTTGTGGCGCTGCGCTTTCAGAGCCACCTCGTTCGTCACTAGTGCAAGTGCAAGTTCAATCGCCGAAGCGTCTTGCCCGAGGTGATCGCCGGTTCCCGTGAACCAGCCTAAGGCGTCTACCCCGGCCACGACGTTGCCGGGGAACAACTCGACGTCTTCGCGAATATCCGGGAACAGCAGTGCTAGCGGCGGCAGGCCGAGCGCCCCGGCAAGGCCAACTAGCTCGCCAACCGTGATATCGCGTTCGCCGGATTCGAGCTTCGGTATTGCAACACGGTGGACCGGCCGCTTGATCTCCCTCGTTCGATCCGACAGGGAGTTGAACTTGAGTCGGGCGCGTATCCGCTGCCTCTTGATTTCTTGCCCGATCTGCTCGGCCCAATTTGTCGACATGGCGACATTCTGCCACGTCGTCTTGTCGCGTCCGCGTCAGTCCGTGTAGTGTTGCGGACACGACAGTTTTTGTCGCGATCACGACATAAGGGAAGGCGATGAACAAGAACAACGACCATAGGCAAGTCGGACAACGACTCGGCGTGGGCCGCAGCGCGGTCTTCAATCTGTGGGCATCAGGGGAGCTCGAGTCGGTGACGATAGGCCGCCGACGCTTCTCTACCGACCGCCAGCTCGAGGAGTATCTGGCTCGCCTTGAACAGGCTAGCGGCGGTGACGCCGCCTAATGAACCCCTTCAATAGCGAAGCGGCCCCCGTAATCCCAGATGCGCCAACACCTGGCGGGAGCCGCTGCAACCCTCCATCCACCAGAGAACAGAAAGGCCCCATCATCATGACACAACCAATTGCCGACGACGACCCGTTCGCGGGCGCTCCTGAGCTCGTCCGCTGTGACCACTGCGGCCGATACGGCTGGCATGAAACGTCCCGCTGCCCAGAAGCCCCGCTGTCAGACCAGCTGCGCGCCGCGGCCGACGCCATTGAGAAGGTCAACGCGTGTTGCGAAACATGGTGCACCGACCCTGGTGACCACCCCGGTGACCCAGCGTGCTGGGGCGCCGACTACTACGTGAATCTGACCATGGAGGACGGCTACCCGCACGGTGCGCTGCCGGGCTTGGAGGGCCACTTCGACCCTCCGAGAATCGGTGTCAATCCCTACCGCCGTACGCCCGGCTGGCGCAGCTGCGTCTATCTGCATCTTTACCGTCCCAGTGAGAACAAATACCTCGACCTGGACATTAACTTGCAGGTGACCGCGGACGAGGCGCGCCAGCTCGCCGCTCACCTGATCGCAGTCGCTGATGAGATCGACGGCGGTGTGCGATGACCGGCCTCGAGGTCAAGCGGTTCGAACTACCGACGCTGCCCACACCGACATCCGGGGATAACCCGATCTTTCTGTGGGACACCTACGCCGAGGTGAGCGCTGAGGAAATCACGGCGGTCGTGCGCCGCTTCGCGTACTGGGACGAAAAGGACAACAAGCCAATGGAAGTCGGGTTCGAGGCCTACATCGACGGGTTGCCGGACACCTGCGGCGTCGCTGATGTCGTGGCCACCCATCCCGATGTGTTCTCTGACCTCGCTGCCGTGTCAGCGAATGTGGCCACGCTGTTGGAAGAATGCCGGTTCCTCGCCACTGGCGGTATCTGTCTGTTCTGCAACGACAGCAAGGAGGTCCGACTCACCACGGGCAGGTGGAATTACACCGCACCGTGCCCTGAGTGCGTCGGAGAGCAGGAGTTCCTCGCGGAGCGGATCGACGGCGACCACGTCATCATTGGCCCCGCCGTGAAGTGGCCTCCCCAGTGACCGACTCGCAAGAGGTAAGAGGCCGGCCCTTCGGGGCCGGTCCTCCACCATCCCAGCAGCGCGCCTGGTGGCCGGTCCACGAATTCCTCGAAGCCGTTGTACAGCAGGCGAACTACGGCCCCATCCCGGCCGCCGGTACACCGCCGTGGTGCGCCCTGGCCGACGGCGACCCCCGCAAGCTGCTGGCTGTGGCCATCGACGGCGAGCACCACGTGCTGCGCGTCGAGACCGCCCAGGAGGCAGCGGCCGATGCATCGAAAGCCGTTGCTGCAGCTGCGGACTGGCCGGCGGTCGCCCGCGAGATCCGCAGCCGCGCTGGGGCTTACATACGGAGGTCGGCTTGACGATCGAACACAGTCTCAAGCTCACGCGCCTCTCCGACGTCCAGGCGGAACGGGTCGAATGGTTGTGGCAGGACCGGCTTCCGCTGGGCAAGCCCGTCACCCTTGACGGAGACCCCGGCTTGGGTAAGTCCACACTGGCGCTCGACATGACCGCCACGGTCACGACCGGCGGGCAATGGCCGACTGGGGATATCTGTCAGCACCCCGGTGATGTTCTTCTGCTGTCAGCCGAGGACGGCCTGGCGGATACGACACGTCCACGACTGGATGCCGCCGGTGCTGACGTCGGTCGTGTTCATGCAATTGAAGGCAAGACGCTCATCGATCCCGAGAGCGGCGAACGCTACTTGCGTCCGTTGTCGTTGGCCGATGTTGTGGATCTTGACGCCGCAATGGCCGCCACCGACGCCCGGTTGTTGATCGTCGACGTTCTCATGGCGTTCCTTCCAGCCGGAACTGATGCGCACAAGGACCAAGACGTTCGCAGGGTTCTATCGGCGCTGGGCGCGGCCGCCGACCGCAACCGCTGCACTGTGCTCTTGCTGCGGCATCTGAATAAAGCCAAGGGCGGTGACCCGATGTATCGCGGTGGTGGGTCAATCGGAATCGTCGGTGCTGCCCGAGCCGGCCTGCTGGTGGCCGCGGACCCCAACAACCCGATGCAGCGGGTGCTGGCATGCGTGAAGTCCAACCTCGGCGTCATGCCGCAATCTCTGGCGTACCGCTTGGTCGATAGCCCAGAGCATGGCGTAGCCCATGTCGAGTGGCTCGGCACCACTCACCACGACGCACGGGGTTTGCTCGCTACGCCCGAATCCGAAGAGGACAGCGACGAACGGACCGCTGCCGAGAACTGGCTGCAGGACTACCTGACCGCGAACGGCCCTACGGCATCGAAGCGGGTGAAGAACGATGCCGCCAAGGAACGGTTCAGCGAGGCCACCCTCAAACGAGCAAAGAAGAAACTCGGCATCGAAGACCGCTCGTCAGGGTTCCCACGGACCTCGACGTGGTACCTGCCCAGTCAGCTCAGCGCACCCCCCGTCTCTCAAAAACGTGAGCCAACTGAGCCAACTGGGTCCGACCAGCACAAACACAATGAGCCGACTGGGCCGATTTCCCAGTCAGCTCACGCCGGGGAGAGTGAGCCGACTGCTGATCCAACTGTCAATTGCGCCGCGTGCGGGCAACGCCTGATCGCTCCCGATTCCGTCGAGCGTGGCTATTGCGAAGGGTGCCGACGGCAGCAGCAGCAAACCCGCGGCCGGATTACCGAGGCCACGGTCACAGACCTTGACTCTCGCAGGTCGCACGAACCTGCCAAGCCGAAGGTGTCGTGCCGGATCTGGTTCGACAACTACATTGCCGAGCTGCGCGCTGCCGGTCACACCACCATCGAATCGTTTGCTGTCCGCGAAGCCGGCGAACGGGCAGGGTTCAAGAAAGGCAGCATCGCCACAGCGGCGAGCGCCCATCCAGACGTCCGAGTTATCGAAGTCAAGGCCGGCGTCACCACCTGGTCGTTGACGGGCGACAGCGACGGCTACGTGACCGCCGGGGACTGGGTTCTCGCCTACATCGACGCCCTACCCGCTGGAACGGAAGTTCTCGATCCCGGCGCGCTGCAACAGGCTGCACAGGGCGCGGGTTACAGCTGGGACGCCGTTCGGCACGCCGCGGTCAAGTGCGACCGAGTCGACAGCCGCCCCGTGGTTGGCAACGCGAAAAATGCGCGGGTCTGGCACATCGTGGATCCCGCCGAAGAGGAGAACGCCGGATGAACGTGCAGTTGGCCGACTTGCTCGACGTAATCGCTGGGGCACCAAGCCTTCCCGGCGCTCGCTGCCGAGGCCGCCACCACCTCTTCGACGCGGCGGCACGTGGTGAGCATCCCGACGTCGTCACCCAGCGCCACACCCAGGCTGTCGGCCTCTGCCAACATTGCCCGGCGCTGGCCCACTGCGGTGACTGGCTCCAATCGCTACCAGCCAGGAAGCGCCCAGACGGCGTGATCGCCGGGCAGATCCGCAAACCCAAACCCGTCGGCAGACCAACTGCTAACACCGAACAACTGAAGGGAACGATGCAATGACCGACTACCCGGGTGACTGGAGCACCGAGCCGCCGCACCCCGACGACCCGCGCTTCGGCGACTGGTTGGATCCTTGGCGGCCGACAGCCGCGCAGCGAGCCCGCGCGATCGAGCTGCTGCGCCTGTACGTGTCTCGCAGCCACGATTTCAACCACGCCTTTGTGTTGTTCCACCGCGACATCAAATCTGAGGACAGCGGCCCGCAGATGCTCGTGGCGTTGCTCGAACACTTCGCCGTCACCGCCATCGGCGCCCAAGGTGAAGAGTTGACCATCGCTCGTCTGGCTGGCGACCTCGCCGCGGCCCGCGACGACATCCTGTCTCTATGTCAACCTGACTCAGGACCACTGTGACGGCTTGATTCGGGACCACCTCGGCGAGGAGGTGGTGGCTCAGGCGTCTTCGTAGGCTGTGATCGCGAGCTGCTACCGCGGGTATGGCTGAGCCGGTATGAGGTGGTGCCGGTTTCGATGATGGTGCCGTGGAAGGTGAGTCGGTCGACGATCGCGGCGCAGAGTCGGGGGTCGGTGAAGGTTTTGGTCCAGCCGGAGAAACTCTCGTTGGATGCGATGGCTACTGACGCCTTTTCCTCGCGTTCAGTGAGTACTTGGAACAGCAACTCCGCGCCCCGGCGGTCGAGTTCCATGTAGCCGAGTTCGTCGATACATAAAAGATCGACGCGGCCGTAGCGGGCGATCGTGCGGGCGAGTTGCTTTTCATCGGCGGCCTCGACGAGTTCGTTGACCAGTTTGGTCGCCAGTGTGTAGCGGACGCGGAAGCCTTGCTCGGCGGCGGCGGTGCCCACACCAATGAGCAGGTGGGACTTGCCGGTGCCCGAGTCGCCGATCAGGCAGAGCGGGTCGCCTCGGCGTATCCAATCGCCTTGGGCGACGGTATGTACGGTGGCGGCGTTGATGTTTGGGTTGGCGTCGAAATCGAAGTCGCCCAACCATTTCTGACGTGGAAACCCGGCCGCTGCGACTCGCCGCAAGGTGGATCGGCGGTCCCGGTCATCGCATTCGGCCAGGAGCAGTTCGGCGAGGAAGCCGTGGTAGGTGAGCTGTTCACGCTCGGCGACTTTCACTGCTTCGTCGATCACCGCACGCACGGTCGGCAACCGCAGGCGTCGGCATGCGGAATCGACGGCGGCTTGGGCCGCTTGTGGGGTCATCCCGCGTTGGCGGCGCAGGGTGTTGGTGACTTTCGTGGCCGTGCTCATGATCCAGTCGTTCCTTCCATTCCGTCACCGGGTGGCGGTGTTGGGGGTCTGCGTTGGAGCAGCTCGTCGTAGGCCGCGACGTCAGGCAGCGGCCGGGTGTCGGGTGGCAGGCCGGCGATCACGGTCGCTGGATCAGCCAGGCGGCGCTGGGTCAGACTGACGACCCGGTAATCGACGGTATTGGCATGGTTACCGGCGTGACGGTCTGATTCGAGACCACCACCGGCGGCATGCAGGCGTGCTTCGACCGCGACCACATCCGCTGAAACGGCACCGACCGACAGGGCGGCGTGGATCCCGGCGATCACATCGGTAGCGCGCATGCTGCGGTGCAGCAGCAGCACGTCGATTAGCGAGCGAGTCCCGCCAGCATCGCCGTCGACGCGGCGGGCCTGCTGCCAGAACGCCTCGTGCGCTGCGGTGAAAGTGCCGGCGGCGCGGGCCTGAGCAAGCGCGGTGGAGCCGGGCAACGCGCCGGGTTTGCAGTGCAACACCTCCAGATAGTGGTCGAGGTTGATCGATTGCCCGTTGCGGGTCGTGACGCGTTCATGGCGTGCGGCGATAGTGCGGCCGTCGAAGACGACCAACTCCGAGGCCCGCAGCGACACCCTGACTTTGCGTCCGATCAACCGGGCGGGAACCGAGTACTTCGCCGACCGCGCCGTGATCAGCGCCGACCGGTCCACCCGTGGATGCAGCACCAGCCCGGGTCGAACCGCTCGGCAGGCAGAGCGGCGAGATGTTCTCGTTCGGTCTGGAAGTCCTGGCCCACGGTGTGCAGCCGGCCGGTGACCCGCCGATGATCCTCACGTGCTTCGCAGCGGCGGATGTAGTCGTTGAGCTCTGACAGCGAGTCCACTTCCGGCATGGGCGTGAGCCAGGTGCGGCGGAAACGTCCGATCTCGCCCTCGACTCCGCCTTTCTCGTGGGCGCCTTTCACTCCCGGCTGGCAGTAGAACGGGTCGAACCCGTAGAACGATCTGAACAGCACCCACCGGTCGTTCTCGACCCTGCCCCGACCGCGGCCGAACACCACCGAGGTGACCGCAGACTTCAAGTTGTCGTAGCGGATATGGCGCACCGGGATGCCGCCGATCACGTCGAATGCTTCGATGTGGCCTTCGAGGAACGCCTCCTGCGACTGAGTCGCATACACCCGATGGACTGCCTTGCCGGACATCGACATTCGGAAAACGAACATGTAGCAGCGGGTTCTGACACCAGCGAGGATGACGTGAACCTCGCCGAAATCAACCTCAGCTTCAGCGCCGGGCGGGTGTTCCTGCGGCACGAACGCTTCCTGCGCCTGCTTACCGGACTCGGCGATGATCTCCGCACGACGGACCCGGACATAGTCACGCACCGACGAATACGACACATCCTCAACGCCGTGTTCATCGGCCAGACGATTGCAAATCCTTGTCGCAGTGTGGCGTTGCTTGCGGGGCGCATCCAGATCGGTCCGCAGCATCGCATCAATCGCAGGTTTGAGCGGGCCCAGTTTCGGCGACTCCCGCACCGGTGTCTTCCGCCTCGGCGGCTCCGGATTCGCCAACGCGTGCCGGACCGTATCCCGGCCAACCTTGTACTTACGAGCAAGCGCCCGAATACCCAAACCCTCGACCCGGGCGTCCCTACGTATCTGGGCGAACAGCTCCACACGACTTCCCATCCGGAACCCTCCGACAGCGAGCCAATAATCGACACGCCAACCGTCGAGGGTGGTCCTGAATCAAACCGTCACAACACACCGGTCTGAAAGAAGGTGGTCCTGAATCAGGCCGTCACACCGGTCCTGAATCAAACTGTCATAGCCAATCCTGCAAGAGCACGGTGCGCAATGACCGCAGACACGATCGGTCCCCAGCACGATCGCGCCGCCGCCGGCACCGACCCCCGCGGCTGGCTTGTCTTCGAGCATCTGCCTGACGATTTGCAGCGCGCCGAGGACGCCACCCAGGCCGCAGACCACCAACGGCAACAGTTCTCGGCGTTCAACCTGCCCGCCGTGTGGGGGACATCGGACCCCGCCGGACTGGCCGCCATCCAGGCCCGCGCCCGCCGCATCCTCACCGCCGCCGGCATGAGCAGCTGGCGCGTCAACGTGCGGCCAGCCACCGACGCCGAACGCACACTGCTCGAGCACCTCGGTCACGAGCTGCCAGCCGAACTCTTCACCGCCATCACCTATCCCAGTACCGGCACGCGGAACCGCCGCTGGCCACAACTCGAATCCCAGGAGGAATCAGCATGACCGACACACCCGACACCAGCCCAGGCGTCGACCACGGCGACGACAGCCTTGATCTCCCGCAGAACCTCGAAGCGGCGAAACGGCTGCGCAGCGAGAACCGCAACCTGCGCGAACGGCTCCGTACCCTCGAGTCCGACTACGAAGCCGCCGTCACCCGGTATGACGCGATGCAGATGAACGAGGTCCAGCGCGTCGCCGCCGAACACCTCATCGACCCGGCCGACATCTGGACCACCGGCAAGGACTTCTACGACGAGTACGGGATGCCGGACCCCGAGAAGATCGCCACCGCCGCCACCACACTGCTGACCGAGAAGCCGCACCTCGGCACGAATTACAAGCCGACGCCAGCACCGCCGAGTGACCGGCCCATCGAAGGACTGCGGCCCGGCGCCACGCCCTCGGATTACACGCCGGAGCCACAACCGACATGGTCTGAGGCAATCAGCTCTCGCGTCGGCCCGCTACGCTAAACTGACTGTGGTTGTAGGGCGTTGACCCCGAAGGGTGAGCGCCCCGCCACGACCAACACCGCCCTTGGAGGCGAACACCGCGAACCTGCTGGACAGGCCGCGAATCATTACGTGACAACCACTCACGTTCATTCACCGTGTTCGCTTGATACCCAAGGAAGATTCAACTAATGGCACTCACCACCAGCAGCGGCGCATCCATCCTCACCCCCGAGGAAGTCGGCGCCCTCGTCATCAGACCACTGATGGAAACCTCGGTCGCAGCCCAGGTTTCGACCGTCGTCCCCACCAACTCGCATGACTTCCGCGTCCCCATCGTCAGCGCGGACCCCACTGCGGCCTGGACCGCTGAAGGCGCTGAAATCACTGCCTCGGACCCGACCATCACCGAGGTCCTGGTCACGCCCAAGAAGTTGGCCGGGTTGACCGTCATCAGCAACGAGCTGGCCGCCGACTCCTCACCGGCCGCGCTGCAGGTTGTCGGCGACGGCCTGGTGCGCGACCTCAAACGCAAGCTCGACGCCGCCTACTTCGGCAACACCACCACCAACGGGCCGGCCGGGCTGCTGTCCCTGTCGTCCACCGTCATCGACGCCGGCGACACCTGGACCAACCTCGACTGGGCCGAGGCCGCGAAGTCCGCCGCCGAGACCGTGCACACCACACTCACGGCGTTCGTCGCCAGCCCCGCCACCGCGCTCGCACTGGCATCACTGAAAGAACTGACGACCGGTTCGAACAAGTCGCTGCTCGCCTCCGACCCGACACAGCCCACCAGTCGCGTCATCGCCGGCCTACCGCTCTACACCTCCCCAGCCGTCGCCGACGGCATCGTCTGGGGAATCCCGCAGAGCCACAGCATCATGGTCATACGCCAAGACGCCACCGTGGTCACCGACACCAGCGTCTACTTCACCTCCGACCGGGTAGCCGTGCGGTCCACACTGCGCATCGGGTTCGGCTTCACCTACCCAGCCGCAGTCATCAAGGTCAACACCACCCCGTAAAGACATGGCAGCGGCGGGCGTCAACCCGGCCCTTTCGCATTCGTTAGCCACCGGCAAGGGCACGCCACGACCCGGCTCCTAACCACGAGCGTGCACCTGCGCCACCGCTGCCACACCCTCGCTCCGCCGATCAGACCACGTCTGACCTGCGCTTTGTCACTATGGAGTGCAGGCAACCAGACTGGGCATCAGCACAAACGCAGATCAGGCGGCGGGGAAGCAGGGGGCCCCTGGGGGGGCAATCCCAAACCCGAATCGCCCGCGCCGACTAGGCATAGCGTCTCGGGTTCCATACGGGTTTTCGGGTTTCTGTTGCAACGATTTCGGGGCCCGCCGCGGCCCTGATGCTAAACCTGTCCGAGGTAGGAGAACAGGGAGACGTCGATTTGATCTAGTCGGGCAGGGTCGAGGTGCCCTGTGAAGTCCTCAAGGTGCTGCTTCTCGATGGATTGCAATGCCGGGACCCGCACCCAACATTTCTTCTGAACACCCGCTTCGCCGGAGCCGAGCGCGACGTCGAACTTCGTCTTCCACTTTGTCTGGCTCGAGATCGGGCACCCCGAGACAATGGGCCAATCACCGTCTGAATTGGTCTCGTCACCACTGAGGACTACGAAATACCGTCTTCCAGTGTGAATAACCCTGCGGAGCTGGCTGGGTAACAGGATCAGGATGTCGTCCGGCACGAAGTAGACGCCACCTCTGACAATCGGTGGTTTCGCCATGCCTCAGATGAGCCGATTGACCAGCTGCCGAAGCCAACCGAAGCTGCGCACCTCATCCACCAGACCGGACAGGTCGCCCTCGTTCTTCTGCTCGGGCATCTCTGCTTTCAGTTTGCGAAGGTACTCACGACGGTCTTCGACGGCGCTCTTGAGCTCGCCCGTCGCTTGCTGGATCTCTTCGTAGAAGTGCCTGGGTAGCAGGTGCACTCCGCCATGTTCATCTTGGAGCACAACAAACTCTTCCATGGGGTGCCCGCCCTGGACCACCAGCTGCGACTTCTTGTTCACCCGCACTACCTGCGGGTCATGAAGAGTGGTCATTCCGGCTTTCCGCTCAAGTTGGTCGTCATATCTTCGCAGAACCGAAACGTACAGGGCACACCCCAGTATGCCCGACCTGCTGGTGAGATGTGGGATATCAGTCCTGAAGCACTGAAATCTCCACTTCCTGAACTGATACCCGGCCGCTCTACTCGCTTGAAGCTATTCCTGGTCGAGCACGAACTGCCGGAGCGACTCGGGCCACGTCCACGCGTACTCCGGGTCTGCATCCCACCTGGTGCCTACCGGCCCGATGGGGCAGCGAGTGTCGATCAACGCCCTGGTGCCGTCCGCGTCGAGCCGGTGGTTTTCGGCGGCCTTCTTGACCCGTGATCGCTGATCGTCGTTGAGTCGGCCCCACCATTTGGTCACGTGCTCGTCGAGGCCACTCACAGCTGTACGCCCTTTTGAGCGGCCTCGAGCTTCTTCACCGCTTCGTATAGCGCGATTACCACTGACTCAGATTGCTTGCCGTAGTTCTTCGCCACGTCCCAGACGGCGGCCGAAATCGGCAAGTCGTCAGGACGCGGGCCAGGAAGGTAGTGCGGCGGCTGGCCGGAACCGCCGAATGTA
The DNA here is from genome assembly GCA_021654635.1 of Mycobacterium kiyosense. Taxonomy (NCBI): domain Bacteria; kingdom Bacillati; phylum Actinomycetota; class Actinomycetes; order Mycobacteriales; family Mycobacteriaceae; genus Mycobacterium; species Mycobacterium kiyosense. Next base: position 5,913,190 of record AP025179.1, on the reverse strand, counting down.
GTGGTCTGAACGCTGATGTTGGTGCTCATGCGGGTGACTGTAATAGGAGGCACCGACAAAATAGACGGGTCTCCACTTTCCTGATACAAACGCCCCTAAATCACCCCGGATGCGCGGGCACGCTAGCGGACGGTGAATCGTGTATCACGTTGCGCTGCAATATCTTAGCGGACTCTCTTGAACGCTATCGTTCTACGTCAATATGTGAATAGGTCAGGAGTTCGATTCTCCTAGGCGGCTCCATCCATCAGGGGACCCGTCAGCTGTCAACTAGGCCGCGACGGGACCAGGAAACCGACCGGCCCGGAGGACAGGCACAGCGAGAGCGCGGCCGTATTGGCGCGCACCATGATCGCGTCTCCCGCCCCGGGCAGTCGGACGTAGACGGTATTGAGCCCCGGATGCACCGGCACCTTGACCTCGGGCCCCTCGGACAGCGCCAGCGTCATCGAGCCGTCGCTGTTACCCAGGTAGTGCAGTTCGACGGTCCAGTCGGCCGGCAATAGCGGACCGTCCAGCGCCATTCGTGCGGGATGATCCGGCTGGGTGAAGTATCCGCAGTTCCCGACCGGGCCCGGCTTGATGGTCCGCACCCAGGTGACCCGCGCCGGGACGAGCTGTCCCTTGCTGTTGAACATCTGCAGTTCGGTTGTCGCCGAGGCGAATTCGGGCCGATCCCGCACCAACGCGAAAAGGTGGCTGGCGAGGTTCTCCGGCCAGGCCACCCGCTGCAGCACCAGCGGGTCGACTTCCTGATCCAGCAGCGGCACAGTCGGATTCGTAATCGCCAGACCGGCGCGGGCATTGTTCAGGTAGGGCTCGGCCGGGTTGTCGCGCCAGGACGTCAGGAAGGTCGACGTCGAGTACAGGCTGCTGATCGAAAACAGCAGCACCGCAATGCTTGTCGCCACAGCCCGTGAGCGGGAGGCATCCAGCCAACCCGCCGATGGACGATTGGGCGCGGTGAATCCGACCGCGGCCAGCAACGCCAGCACCACCACCAAATCCGGGAAGTAGCGCAGCGTCTGGGCCAGTTCGAGTGCGGTGAACCGGGACGAGCGCATCAGATAGATCGGCACCTGGCACGCCACGGCATAGCCGGCCGCAGTCAACCAGACCGGCGCGATGCGCTGTTTGCGCAGCACCGAAACCGCAAGCACCGCAGCCAGAACCAGCCATCCGAGCGTCATCACCACCGGGCCGGGAGTTGCCCACGGCGAGGCCGGTGCCCACCGCGCCCACTGCCACGGCCCCCCGGCCAAACCCGGCACGATGCCATGGGTGACCGAGCGCCGCAGCAACGCCCACGTCATCGACAGGTCCGAGCTCCACCGCCGCTGATTCACCACCGCCAGGTACAGCGCCACCCAGCCGGCCGTCAGCGCCAGCGACGGCACCCACAATCGGATGCTGCCCCGCCACGCCGTCCGCACCGCCGCCCGGTCACCCGCCACATAGCTCAGCAGCGCGACTACCGCGAACGCGACGAACGGGATCACCGCGGCCTTCTCGAAGAACAGCAAGCCACCGAAATACGCCAGCAGCCCGGTGACTGCGTACCGCTGCCGCCCGGTGCGCGCCAGCAGCACCGCGTCGCCACACACCCAGGCCAGCGCCGCCAGCATCGGCAGCGAGTTCAGCGCCGCCGCCCACCACGCGAACCCCGGCACCCCCAGCGGGGTGAACAATGCGAACGTCAACGGGATCAGCAGCACCGGTCGCCAACCGAGGATCGCGTGCAACGCCCGCAGCAACGCCCCCGAGGCCAGCAGCTGCATGAGCACCAGGCTGATCGCCGGCCCGGTCCAGTTCAGCGGCGCCAGCCGGATGATCGCGCCCGCCACCAGAAAGGCGCCCGGCATCACGTGCCCGTCGTGGTCGTCGAACAGATACGACGGCGACAGCAGTCCCTGGGTGCCGGCGCGGCCGACCAGGATCAGGTCGTCCCAGTAGAAATAGCCGCGAAACGCCAGCACACCGCGGATCACCAGCTGCAACACGATCAGCGCCAGCGCCGCCGAGGCCACTCGGTATGGTGGGCCGGTGCGCGCACTGGTCACCGGGGCAGCCGGTTTCATCGGGTCGACGCTAGTCGACCGTCTTCTGGCCGACGGCCACACGGTGGTGGGTCTGGACAATTTCGCCACCGGCCGGGCGACCAACATCGAGCACCTTGCCGACCACCCGGCGTACGCGTTCGTCGAGGCCGACATCGTGACCGCGGACCTGGACGGCATCCTCGACCAGCACCGGCCCGAGGTGGTGTTCCACCTGGCCGCCCAGATCGACGTGCGGCATTCGGTGGCCAACCCGCAGTTCGACGCCTCGGTCAACGTGATCGGCACCATCCGGCTGGCCGAGGCGGCCCGCCGGGCCGAGGTGCGAAAGGTGGTGCACACCTCCTCAGGAGGCTCCATTTACGGTGTGCCGCCGCAGTATCCGACGCCAGAGACGGTGCCCACCGATCCGGCGTCGCCGTATGCTGCGGGCAAGGTGGCCGGCGAGATCTACCTGAACACCTTCCGGCATCTGTATGGACTGGACTGCTCGCACATCGCCCCGGCCAACGTGTACGGTCCGCGCCAGGACCCGCACGGGGAGGCCGGGGTGGTGGCGATCTTCGCCCAGGCGCTGCTGGAGGGCAAGCCCACCAAGGTGTTCGGCGACGGCTCCAACACCCGCGACTACGTGTTCGTCGACGACGTCGTCGACGCCTTCGTCAAGGCCGCCGGGGAGGCGGGCGGCGGGCAGCGCTTCAACGTCGGCACCGGCGTGGAAACCTCAGACCGGCAACTGCATTCGGCGGTGGCCGCGGCGGTCGGTGGTCCCGACGACCCGGAGTTCCACCCGCCGCGCCTCGGTGACCTGAAGCGCTCCTGCCTCGACATCGGTTTGGCGGCAAAGGTTTTGGGCTGGCGTCCGCAGGTGGAACTGGACGAGGGGGTGCGGCGCACGGTGGAGTACTTCCGGCACAAGCACACCGGCTGACCTGCCGGCCCATTACTCATGGCCCACTGTGAGTTTCGCGGCGGACACGCCGGGGAGCGTCGCAGGGTTCACTCTCGCGGGGTAAGGGCGGGGCGAAATCCGGGGTCGGATCGGGTTCCTGCGCGCCCTCAAGGCGATCGCCCGCGCCAGCCGCGCGTAGCGCAACTCCAGGTCCTTGAATCGCATGTAGGTGCTCAATGTGGTGAAGCTGAACGCCATGATCAGCGCGTACAGCATCAGGTCGGTGCCGCGGTTGACCCCGAACCAGTGCGCCACCACGGTGGTGTCGTCGGGGCGCAGCACGGCGTAGATGCCGAGCACCACGAACAGGACGTAGCCCACCTTGACCCAGGCTCGGGCGCGTGCGCTGCGGCGCGACCGCAGCAGGAAGACCAGCAGCGCGATGATCGAGCCGATCAGCAGCACCTTGATCCAGTTCATCGACGTATCCTCCCTCGCAAGAACCCGTCGAAGATGATGTTGACGCCGTTGAGCAGCGGCTGCCCCTTGGACTTGGAGTAGTCGGTGTAGAGCACCTCGACGGGCTCTTCGGCTACCCGCCAATGGTTTTCGGCGATCATCATGACGATCTCGGTGGCGTGGCTCATGCCGCTCATGGTGATGTTCAGGCCGTCGGCCACCGTCTTGTTGAACACCCGCAGACCGTTGTTGGTGTCGGTCAGGCCGAGCCGGCGGCCACGTCGGCTCAACCGCGCCGCGGTCTGCAGCACGATCCGCTTCAGCAGCGGGGGCCGGCTGGCGACGGACTGCCCGAACCGGGTCCCGATCACGACGTCGACGTCACCGCGCTTGAGCCGGTCGATCATCTTGGCGACGTCTTTGACCCGGTGCTGGCCGTCGGCGTCGAAGGTGGCGAACACCTGAGCCCCGGGTTGCCTGCGCGCATACTCGATGCCGGTCTGGATGGCCGCACCCTGGCCGAGGTTGATCGGATGACGCACCAGGTGCGCACCCGCCTGCCGGGCGACCTCACCGCTACCGTCGCTGCTGCCGTCGTCCACGACGACGACGTGATCGAATACCGAACGCAATTCGGCGACGACCTCGCCGATCACAGTGGCTTCGTTGTAGGCGGGAACGACGATCCAGGCGTCGGGGTAACGCGGTTGGGTGCCCATTTCTTCAGTGCCCATATACAAGCCCACAAGTTACACGCCGGAACAGGCCGTCATCAGCCGTGCGCGCGTCCGGCACGCCACAAGGCGAGCAGATGGACGCCGATTCCCACCAGCGGACCGCACAGCAAACCAACCACGGTGCGGGTCTCCAGCGCTAGCGGCAGCAGCAGCAACAGGCCCGACGCCACCGTGGCTGAAACCCAGCCCAGCGCGTACGCCCGATGGAGGGCGGCCGCGACCGCGGCCGCGCCGGTCAGGGTCAACAGCGCGATCGACACCGCAGCAGCCGTCAGCCAGGCCAGCAGCGCGCTGCTGGCCTGATAGTCCGGCCCGAACGCGAACCGCAGCAGCCAGGGGCCCACCAGGCCCGCCAGTAGCACCCCCGCCCCGCCGATACCGCTGATCAGCAGCGCCGGTGCAAGCAGGGCACGCAGCCGGTGGCCGCGCTCGTCGACGAAATGGGCGATCAGGTTGCCCTGCATGGCCGTCAGCGGCACCAACAGCGGCGCCCGGGTGAGCGTGACCGCCAGGATGACTACGCCGCCCTGGGCGCCCAGCTCACTCGAGGTGAGCTTGAGCAGCACCGGAAAGCCCATCACCAGGATTGCGCTGGCGCCGGCCGCGGTGATCGAGTGCGCGGCGCCGCGCAGGAACGTCGCGGTGCTGCCGGGGGTCAGCAGGCGCGCCGCCGCCCGTGCGGCGGGCGAGCCGGCCAGCATGATCAGCCAGGCCACCGAGCCGGTGACGGTCGCCCACAGGAAACCGGCCAGCCCCCAGCCGAGTACGAAGGTCGCCGCTGCCACCGTCACCCGGATGACGGCGTCGGTCACCATCAGCGCCCCGTACTGGCCCCACCGGTTGGTGCCGGCCAGCATTCCCTGCAGGGTGGAGTGCAGGCAGAACCCGGCCAGCCCGACGCTGAGCAGCACTACCGACAACCAGCGCTGCTCGACGAACACCCGCCCGCTCCACAGCGGCGAGGTCCCCGCGATCGCGGCGGCCGAGGCCAGGCCGACCAGCGCGGCGACCCGAATCGGATGTGTCCGGCGTGGCGGCAACGCATCCAGGTACTGCATGGCCCGGATCTCCCGGGTCGCCTCCTGCAGCAGGCCGCTGGCGGCGCCGGTGACCAGGCCGAATGCGCCCCAGAACACCCCGAATACGGAGAAGCCGCCCGGCGCGAGGTTGCGGGCGGCCAGATAGATCACGGCGTAGCCGCACAGCGCGGTCACCGCAGTCGCGGTGCCTACCCGCGCGACGCTGGCGCGCGCGATCGGTCCCGCCGACGCGCCGTGGGTGCTCGCGCCGTCCGTCACGGGTTAGGCGTCAGTGGCCGCTGGTCTTGAATCGCTCGACCGAACGCTGGACCTCGGCCTCGGCCTCGGCGCGGCCGACCCAGTCGGCGGCCTTGACGAACTTGCCCGGCTCCAGGTCCTTGTAGTGCACGAAGAAGTGCTTGATGGCCTCGAGTTCCCACTCCGGCACGTCGCCGACGTCCTGGATGTGGTCCCACCGCTTGTCGCCGGCCGGCACGCACAGCACCTTGTCGTCGCCGCCGGCCTCGTCGACCATCCGGAACATGCCCACCGGCCGTACCTCCACCAGCACCCCGGGGAACAACGGCTGCGGCAGCAACACCAGCGCGTCCAGCGGGTCGCCGTCCTCGCCGAGGGTTTCCTCGATGAAGCCGTAGTCGGCCGGATACGCCATCGGGGTGTAGAGGTAGCGGTCCAACCGCACGCGGCCGGTCTCGTGGTCGACCTCGTACTTGTTGCGCTGGCCCTTCGGGATTTCGATGGTCACGTCGAATTGCACGGATACACAGTAGTCGAGCAGTGCCGCGGCGCTGCTCCGTGGCCGGTTCGGCAGAATGGGGCGCAGAAGACAGGAGTTCGCAGATCGATGGGTCCCAAACGCTGGCGCAGAACCACCCACGTGTTGGTGGGGTTGGCGGTGGTTGCGTTCGTCGCCGCCGTGGTTGCGGCGGCCGTGCTGTTCACCACCGGTGGACACGGCGCCAGTGGGACGCGTTCCCCGGTGCCCCCGCCGCGACCGCCCACCGTCAAGGCGGGGGTGAGTCCGGTGTCGGACAGCGCGGAGACGCCGTCGGCCGGCGGTGTGGCCGCGGCGCTGGCGGCCGCTGCCGCCGACTCCAATCTGGGCAGATTGGGCGGCCGGATCACCGACGCCATGACCGGCAAGGAGCTGTGGCGCCAGCTCGACGACGTGCCGTTGGTGCCGGCGTCGGTCAACAAGGTGCTGACCGCGGCCGCGGCGCTGCTCACCCTGGACCGGCAGGCCCGGATCAGCACCAGGGTGGTGGCCGCCGCGCAGAGCTCGCAGGGGCCGGTGGTGCTGGTGGGCGCCGGGGACCCGACGCTGTCCGCCGCTCCGCCGGGCGTCGACACCTGGTATCGCGGCGCGGCGCGGATCAGCGACCTGGTCGAGCAGGTGCACCGCAGCGGTATGACGCCGACGTCGGTGCAGGTCGACATCTCGGCGTTCAGCGGTCCCACCATCGCCGCGGGCTGGGATCTGGCCGACGTGGACAACGGGGACGTCGCGCCGATGGAGGCGGCGATGATCGATGCCGGCCGCATCCAGCCCACCACCGTCAACTCCCGCCGCTCCCGGACCCCGGCGCTGGACGCCGGACGGGAGCTGGCCAAGGCCCTGGGGCTGGACCCGGCTGCGGTAACCATCGCGTCGGCGCCGTCGGGCGCCCGCCAGCTGGCCGTCGTCCAGTCCGCGCCGCTGATCCAGCGGCTGTCCCAGATGATGAACGCCTCGGACAACGTGATGGCCGAGTGCATCGCGCGTGAGGTGGCCGCCGCCATCAACCGGCCGCGGAGTTTCACCGGCGCGGTCGACGCGGTGACCAACCGGCTGAACACCGCGCATGTGGACACCGCCGGCGCCGCCCTGGTCGATTCCAGTGGGCTGTCGGCGGACAACCGGCTGACCGCACGCACGCTGGACGGCGTGATGCAGGCCGCGGCGGGTCCGGATCAGCCGTCATTGCGGGCATTGCTGGATCTGCTCCCGATCGCCGGCGGCTCCGGCACGCTGGGTGAACGCTTCCTGGACCGGTCCACCGATCAGGGTCCGGCCGGCTGGCTGCGCGCCAAGACCGGCTCGCTGACCGCGGTCAACTCGCTGGTGGGGGTGCTTACCGACGCGAGCGGACGGGTGCTCACCTTCGCGTTCATCTCCAACGACGCCGGCCCCAACGGCCGCAACGCGATCGATGCCCTGGCCACCCGGCTGTGGTTCTGCGGATGTGCCGGATGAGCGACGCGGTGACGATGGGCAATGCCGTCGACTGGGGCTTCGCCGCCACCGTGGGGGAGAAGCTGACCCGCGGGGGTCCGGTCACCTCCGATTACACCCGCCGCCAGGTGATCGACGAGCTGGTCAGTGCCGCCGAGCAGGCCGAGCCGCCGGTCCGCGACGTCACCGGGCTGATCACCGACGGCGCGGTGCCGCCGGCCCGCGTGGTGGACCGGCCGCAGTGGGTCCGCGCGGCCACCGAGTCGATGCGCGCGATGACCAACGGCGGTGACAAGCCGCGCGGTTTGATCACCGGCCGGCTCACCGGCGCGCAGACGGGCGCGGTGCTGGCGTACGTGTCCTCCGGCATCCTGGGCCAGTACGACCCGTTCGGAGCCTTCGACGACGCCCAGGTCGGCAGCCTGTTGCTGGTCTACCCCAACGTGATCGCGGTGGAGCGCCAGCTGAACGTCGAGCCGTCCGACTTCCGCCTGTGGGTGTGCCTGCACGAGGTCACCCATCGCGTGCAGTTCACCGCCAACCCGTGGATCGCCGGCTACATGTCGAGTTCGCTGGGCCTGCTCACCCAGGAGCCGGCCGAAGACCTCGGCGAGGTGGCGAGCCGGCTGGCCGGGTTCATCCGAAGCCGCGGGAAGGGTTCTGACGACTTCGGTTCCGAGGGCATCCTGGGGTTGGTGCGGGCCGTGCAGTCCGAGCCGCAACGCAAGGCGCTGGACCAGCTGCTGGTGCTGGGAACGTTGCTGGAAGGCCACGCCGAGCACGTGATGGACGCGGTCGGGCCGATGGTGGTTCCGTCGGTGGCCACCATCCGCAATCGGTTCGACGAACGTCGGCAACGCAAGCAGCCTCCGCTGCAACGGATCTTGCGCGCACTGCTGGGTCTGGACGCCAAGCTGAGCCAGTACACCCGCGGCAAGGTGTTCGTCGACGCGGTGGTGGACCGGGTCGGGATGACGCGCTTCAACACCATCTGGACGGGTCCGGAGACGTTACCGCTCCCGGACGAGATCGAACATCCGCAGCGATGGATCGACCGGGTGCTGTAGCCCAGCTACGCAGGGCGGCAAGCGAATTCGCGCGCATCTATGTAGCTGACCAGGGCAGGTGGTGTGTCGGTCTGTCCGGCGGGCCGGACTCGTTGGCGCTGACCGCCGTTGCCGCGGGGTTGCGGCCCACGGTGGCGTTGATCGTCGACCACGGCTTGCAGACGGATTCGGCCGATGTCGCCGAAGCCGCACGCGCGCAAGCTCTTTCGTTAGGATGCGTGGACGCCCGGGTGCTGCGTGTCCAGTGCGACCTGGCGGGCGCCGGAGGGCCGGAGGCGGCGGCGCGCACCGCCCGCTACGCAGCCCTGCGGGCCCATCGCGACGGCCCGGTGCTGCTTGCGCATACCCTCGACGACCAGGCCGAGACAGTGCTGCTGGGGCTGGGTCGCGGCTCGGGTCCCCGCTCCATCGCCGGCATGCGCCCGTTCGACTCACCGTGGTGCCGGCCGTTGCTGGGGGTGCGCCGGGCCGTCACCCACGCCGCTTGTGCGGAGCTGGGCCTTAAGACGTGGGCGGACCCGCACAACGCCGACCGCCGCTTCACCCGGGTCCGGCTGCGCCGCGAAGTGCTGCCGCTGCTGGAAGACGTGCTCGGTGGCGGGGTCGCCGAGGCGTTGGCGCGCACCGCGACGGCGCTGCGCGAGGACACCGAGTTCCTCGACGCGATGGCCGCCGCCGCGCTGGTCGACGTTTCCTCCGGTGAGGGCCTCGACGCTCGGGCGTTGTCCGCCCTGCCCGACCCGGTGCGGCGACGGGTGATTCGCGCCTGGCTGCAGTCCGGCGGTGCGGTGGGGCTCACCGACAAGCAGATCCGCGGGGTGGACCGGCTGGTCACTGCGTGGCGCGGTCAGGGTGGGGTGGCGGTGGGGTCCGAGTTGCGCGGTCGGCGCCTGGTCGCCGGCCGCCGCGCGGGACGGCTCACCTTGTCGCCGGAGGCAATCTGAGGTCTGCGTTGGTCGTTCATGGCTCGGCGTGGCACGCTGTGCATCGTGACGGCGGAGCTGTATCCGGGGGACATCAAATCGGTGCTGCTCACCCAGGAGCAGATTCAGCTCCGGATCACCGAACTCGGCCGGCAGATCGGCGAGGATTACCGCACTCTTGCCGCCGACACCGGCCAGGATCTGCTGCTGATCACGGTGCTCAAGGGCGCGGTGCTGTTCGTCACCGACCTGGCGCGCGCCATCCCGCTACCGACCCAGTTCGAGTTCATGGCGGTCAGCTCCTACGGTTCCTCGACGTCGTCGTCGGGGGTGGTGCGGATTCTCAAGGACCTCGACCGCGACATCCACGACCGCGACGTGCTGATCGTCGAGGACGTGGTGGATTCCGGGCTGACGCTGTCGTGGCTGTTGCGCAACCTGACCAGCCGGCATCCACGCTCGCTGCGGGTGTGCACGCTGTTGCGCAAGCCGGAGGCGGTGGGCGCCAACGTCGACATCGCCTACGTGGGCTTCGACATCCCCAACGAGTTCGTCGTCGGCTACGGGCTGGACTACGACGAGCGCTACCGCGACCTGTCCTACATCGGGACTCTGGATCCGCGGATCTATCAATAGCTCAGGTCAGCTCCCAGACCGCCGTCACCGAGAAGCTCACCGTCTGCTGACCGGGTTCCAGCGGGGCCATCGCGGCGCGCGGCGCCGGGACCCCGGTCGGCGGCGGTGTGGAGCCGGTTGCCTCCGAGATCGACAGCACCTTGCCCAGGTTCAGGCCGGCCAGCTGGGCGTACTGCTGGGCGCGGTTCTTCGCGTCGTCGAAGGCGCGCGCCCGGGCGTCCTTGACCAGCTGGGAGTCGTCGGCGATCGAGTAGCTGACCGAGTTGATCCGGGTGGCGTCACCGCCAGTGCTCACGACGAGAGCCAGCAGCGTCGAGGCGGTGTCGGTGGGGTGGATCTTGATCTCGATGGCGTTGGTGGCGCGGTAGCCGCTGACGGCGGCCGGGCCGGCGGGTTCGGGCGTGCTGTACTGCGGCTGCAGGCTCACCTGGGTGGTGCGGATGTCTTTGCGGTCCAGGCCCGCACCGACGAGTGCGTTGATCACCGCCTGCTGCCGGTCGTTGGTCTGTTTCATCGCGGTCGAGACGTCGGGGGCGGTGAACTCGATCGCCAGGTTGGCGGTGAGGGTGTCCGGGACGCCCTGGACCTGCCCCGATCCGTACACGGTCACCTGGCGTGGAGCGATCCCCGGGGTGGGCGTCGCGGGGTGGGAGTCGCAGGACGGCAGGGCGAGGACCGCCACCAGGGCGGCGGCCACTGCCGTCAACCTGCGCGCGAGGGGGGAGTTTGTTCGGGGCGCCATGTCTAGGGACCCTAGCGGTTAAGACGCCGACTCCGGGGATGTACGCACATTCGCCAAAGCGACGACTTCCCGTCACCATTTGTTAAACTAACGGCGGCTAGGCGCCCCCTGAGCGGCGGACAAAACTGGCGTAAGAACATCTCGGGATTGTGACCTGGATAACTTCCAGCAAACCTGATTATGCCCAGATAGCTTCTCGGTTTCAGCTAGAAATTGCAGGTCGGCCTCATTAATTCTACGTCTGCGCAGCAGCCCGCATGTGTGACTGTCGAACACTTGAATTGCCGCCGGCTCCGGCGGCTCGGCCGGGGTGCGCGGCTACCCCGTGGGGCGGCTTGCCTAACGGGTGTCGCTAACGGCGCGTCGTAGGGCCACCAGCCGTCAAACTTCGAGGGCTGCGACCAAAATTCAATTTCACCAACGCATTCCGTCATTTACGACCTGCTGGCCGGGCTGAAAGACCGCGCCGAAACATGGGCTGCGCAGCTGCATTCGGCTCGCCACACAACATGCGCCGGGATCCTGAGTCCGCTCGCGCGGTGCGCATAATAGCGCCGAATCAAAGCGAATCCGGATAACTCATACAATTCTCAAAGATATGTGGAGTCATATAAGAGTCATATATGATTTGTACCTTACCTGGGAATTTGCATTAGCAAATGAATAATTCCTAACTCGATAGTGAACAAGGCGCTTGCGGCCTGTTTGATCGGTCCTGCCTGCCATAGCGTGATCGCGGAACCAGCTCAGCGACGAGTGACGAGTGACGTCATTGGTCGCTTATTGCTGTTGTGCACGGGAAATTGAGGGAGGACTCAAATGTCGATCGTTTTCGCCGAACCGGAAGTGCTGGGTGGTGCTTCGGGCGAGCTCATGTCAATCAACGCGGCAATGCGCGCCGGCAACTCAGCCGCCGCGGGCCCCACTACGGCGGTCGTGCCGGCCGCTGCCGACCTGGTGTCACTGCTGATGGCCAACCATTTCGTCAACCACGCCAATCTGTACCAGGCGATCAGTGCGCAGGCCGCCGCTGTGCAGGAGCAGTTGGCGGCCACGCTGGGCATCAGCGGCAATTCGTACGCCACCACCGAGTCGGCCAACGCCGCTGCGGTCGGTTAGGGCGGGTAGTCCGATGGTGGATTTCGCTGCTTTACCGCCGGAGGTCAACTCCGCGCTGATGTATGCCGGACCCGGCTCGGGTCCGATGCTGGCCGCCGCCGCTGCCTGGGAGGGCCTGGCCGGTGACCTGCAAGCCGTGGCGGCCTCCTACGGAGCCGTGGTTCAGGGCCTGACCGACGGGCCGTGGCCAGGGTCCGTCTGCGGCGTCCATGGCGGCCGCGGCCACGCCGCAGATCGCGTGGCTGACCAGCACCGCCGAGCAGGCCGCGCAGACCGGCGCGCAGGCCGTCGCCGCGGCGAGCGCGTACGAGGCGGCCTTCCTCGCGACGGTGCCGCCCCCGGTGATCGAGGCCAACCGGGCGCTGCTGGCCGGCCTGCTGGCCACGAATTTCCTGGGCCAGAACACCGCGGCCATCGCCGCCACCGAGGCGCAGTACCTCGAGTTCTGGGCGCAGGATGCCGCTGCCATGTACGGCTACTCGGGTGCGTCGGCGGCGGCAGCGGAGTTGCCGACGCTGACACCGCAGTCGGTAGCCGCCAACCTCAGCGGTCTCTATGCGCAATTCAACGCCCAGATCAACGCGGTCAACTCGTCTCTGGCGTCCGCCGGGTACCACGACGTGGTCAAGGCGCTCAGCCAGATGGCCGGGTTGACCAACACTCCGCCCTGGCTCGCCAATCCGCAGGCAGCGCTCGGCCTGACCGGACATACCTGGAACGCCACCGGCGACGGGATTGTGGTGAACGGCTTGGTGGGTGACGTCCTAGAGGGGCTCACCGGGTCGGCAACGCTGGACGCCAGCACCGGCTTCGACTCCTACATCCGGCTGGTGTCGCCGTTCCGGCTCAGCACCACGGCGATGAAGGACATCGACGGGTTGTTGCACAGCGCGTTTCCCACCTTGGGCAAGGCCGCCGAGGGCGCCGCGAAGGCCGCCGAGGGAGCGGCCGCGGCGGCCGCACCCACCTTCGGCAGTGGCTTTGGCAACGCGCTGGGCGGGATCACCGGAGCGGTCGGTAACGCGTCCAAGGTCGGCGCGGTGTCGGTCCCGGCGAGCTGGACGGCCGCCCCGGCGGCAACGCCGATCTCGGTGGCGCTCAACGGTGCCGCCGGCGCGGCTGCCGCGGAGCCGGCGACGGCCGCCTTCGGTGGGCTGCCGATGGTGCCCGGCGCGGGCACCGGTCGCAGCGTGGCCAATTTCGCCGCGCCCCGCTACGGGTTCAAGCCGACGGTCATCGCACAACCCCCGGCCGGAGGGTAACCGCGGGCCGGAAGATCAGGGTGGAACGCCGTCGGGGCCCAAGCGCTCCGGCGGCTTTCTACGTTCGGTTCAAAGACGCGGTCTGCGCGAGTTCAGCGCGGGCCCGCCGCTCGACGAGTAGCGGAATGAAGTCGCGGATCGGACTCCGGTCGAACGCCGCATGGGCGCTGCGAACCGCGACCGCGATCTGTTCCCGCCGAAGATGTCGGTAGCTGGCGGTCAGTCGCCGCTCCACCTGGATGATCAGTCGCTCCTCAGCGGTCTCGATCACGGGAAACAGACTGCGACAGAACGGACTCCCCGTCAACTCGTGTTCAGATTCCGGTCGCTCGATCGTCACTCTCCGGATACGTCCCGTACTGATTCTCCGGCAGAATAACCGGGGTGAACGATGCTGACGCAATGCAGGCGGCGATCCTGGCCCGGATGTTGCGGGATACGATCACCGAGATTTCAGGTCAACTCGACACTCCGCCGCACCGTCGCCGCCCGTCGGCTTCGCGTAATCGACACCACCGCGTCCGGCGCGACGCCGATCTGCGCCGCGAGCTGCACGAAGCCCACCAGATGCTGGACAACCTGCGGCACCGGTTTCCCCGGACCCGCCCGCATTCGCCGGCGCCACTGCCCTAGCAGGTCGATGCCCCGCAGCGTCAGGGCGTGACCAGGATCTTGCAGTGCCGCTCGGGGTCGGCCAGATCGTCGAAAGCCGCTCCGACGCCGTCCAATCCGACCTCACCGGTGATCATCGGCCCGACGTCGATGTCGCCTTCGGCGATCGCGCGCAGCGACTCGGTGAATTCCGCCATGTCGTAAGCCAGCGAGAACTGGATGCTGATCTCGTTGGCGGTGGCGAAGAACGGGTGGATGATGTCGGATTCCATGCACACCCCGGCAACCACCAGCCGGGTCCCGCGCCGGGCCCGGCGCAACACGTCGTCGATGATTCCGGGCACGCCGACCGCCTCGAACACCACGGCCGCCTTGACGGCGTCGAACGGCGAGCCCTGAGCGGGATCGAACGTCTGGTGCGCACCCATGGCGGTGGCCAGCTCGCGACGTTTGGGTGAGAAATCAGCTGCCGCGATGTTCTGCACACCGCGCAGTTTCAGGGCCGCGATGATCGCCAGTCCGATCGGGCCACAACCCAGCACCAGCGTCGGCTCGTCGGACTTGATCCCGGACTTGTTCACGGCGTGCAGGCCCACCGCCATCGGCTCGGTCATCGCCGCGTGTTTGAGGTCCAGACCGTTCGGAACGGGCAGCAGCAGCGGCGCCGACAGCAACATCCGCTCGGCATAGCCGCCGAGCGTGGTGTTGCTGTAGACGATCGGCTCGGCGCCCTTGCCGGACAACAACACCGGTAGCGAGGTGACCAACGTGCCCGGCGGATGCGTCGCGGTGTCGGGTCCGGCCTCGAGCACTTCGGCGCTGAACTCGTGGCCCATGAAGATGTCGCGGCCCAGGTCGACCGCCATGCCACCGCCGTCACCGGCCACCTGGCTGCTCATCTCCAGCACCTTCTGGCCGTGCGCCGCGAAATGCAGGTCGGAACCGCAGATTCCGCAAGCCCGCACCGCCACCAGCACCTGGCCCGGTCCGGGTACCGGGTCGGGTACGTCGTCGCGGTAGACCATGCGTCCGTCCCGCAGCACCGAAGCCCGCATCAGCTGCCGGCCCCGTCGTGTTCGGCAACGTGCTGGGTGATGGCCTGCACGACGGCCTGGCCGGCCCGCCCGATGAGTTCCTCGCGTTTGTCCTTGGCCCATTCGTGCGAGGCCCGCGGCGCTTCGAGTTGTCCCTTGAAATAGGGAATCACCTTGCGGGCGAACAGATCATAGGAATGAAAGGTGGCCTGCGGCGACGCCCAGTCGTGGCCGAGCAGCAACAGGGTGCCGAAGCCGCCGGAACGTTCCAGTAGATCCTCGATGTGGGCGATCGCGTCGTCGGGTGTGCCGATGCAGCAATTCCCTTTGGCCGCATAGTCTTCGACGAACTCGCGGGGAGACGGCGCGCCCTCGACCGTGTTCGCGAGTGGGACGAACCCGGCGGCGCCGAAGTACTTGGCGAAATCCAGCAACCCGTACGTGCAGTCCTCGATCGCCTGGTCCCGGGAGTCCGCGATGTGCATGATGCTCAGCACCCGCCAGTCGCGGCGGTCGGGTTGCTCCCGGCCCGCCTTGGCGGCCTGCTCGCACACCACCTCCCAGGTGTTCTCCAGCGCCGCGTAACCGCCGGGCACCGACATCGACAGCGACAGCAGTGAGGTGCCCAGCGCTCCGGCCAGCCGCGGACCCGACGGGGAAATCATTGCCGCCGTGGAGATCTCGGGGTACGGCCAGGTATACGGGCGGATGTGCAGTTGCGCATCGCGCAGGGTGAACCATTCGGCGTGACGGTCGATGCGCTCCTCGGGCGCGGCGCGGAACAACGCCAGAATCGCCTCCAGGGACTCCTGCATCATTCGGCGTTGATCGACCGGGTCGATGCCCATCATGTAGGCGTCGGACGGCAGCGCCCCGGGGCCGGCGCCGAACATGACCCGGCCGCGGGTCAGGTGATCGAGCAGCACCCACCGGTCGGCGACCATCAGCGGATGGTGGTAGGGCAGCGACACCACGCCGGTGCCCAGCCTGATGTGTTTGGTCCGCTCGGCCGCGGCGGCGATGAACACCTCCGGGCAGGCGATCAATTCGTAACCGCCGGAATGGTGTTCGCCGAACCACGCTTCGTCGTAGCCCAGCCGGTCCAGCGCAACGACCCGGTCCATGTCGTATTCCAGTGCCACCGTCGGGGATTGCCCGGTGGGGTGAAAGGGCGTGATGAAAACACCGAAACGCATTGGGGCACTCACCATTGCACTCCTTTGAGGAATTCGAGAAGCGTCGTGTTGACCTCCTCGGGCCGCTCCTGCTGAATCCAGTGGCCGGCGCCGTCGATCATCACCTCGCGGTAGGGGCCGGTGATCGCTGCTGCGGCCCGGTCGGTGCGGGTGAAGCTCAGCACCGGGTCGGCCGTGCCGCCGATGAACAGGCAGGGCACCGGGATGGTGGCGCCGGCCAGCTCGGGGGTGGTCTCCCAGTTCCGGTCGAAGTTGCGGTACCAGTTCAGTCCACCGGTGAATCCGGTGCGGGTGAATTCGCTTATGTAGTGGCCGAGTTCGGCCTCGGTGATCCAGTCGGGCAGCCCGTCGGGCTCGGGCAGCCGGTCGATGAACCCTTCGGGGCCTGCAGCCACCATCCGCAAGGCCGCAGTCTGGTCCTCCGAGAGCCGCAGGCCGCCCATCATCCGGCGCATGGTCCGGGCCGGGTCGCCGTTGAGTTCGGCATCGGCGACACCGGGCTGCTGAAAGTAGAGGATGTAGAAGAAGTTGTCCCCGAACATGCGCCGCCACGCCGTCGTGGGAGCGACCTTCGGGCGCGGGGTGACCGGCACACTGAGCGCGGCGACGGCGGCCACCCGGTCGGGATGCAGCAGCGGGGCGTTCCACACCACGGCGGCACCCCAGTCGTGGCCGACCCAGACGGCCCGGTCCGCGCCGACGTCGTCGAGCAACCCGACGATGTCGCCGGTCAACTGGTGGATGTCGTAGGCCTCGATCGGCTCCGGGCGCGACGAACCGCCGTAGCCGCGCTGGTCAGGGGCCAGCACCCGGTAACCGGCGTCGGCCAGGGCCGGAATCTGGTGCCGCCAGGAGTAGGCCAGCTCGGGAAATCCGTGGCACAACACCACCACCGGCGCCCCGGGATCGCCGGCCTCGGTCACCCGCAGCCGCACACCGTTGGTATCGACTAACCGCTCAGTTGACGAGCCCACCGTCACACCAAATCACAACGGCACCCGGCTGAGAAGGCTCGGGTCGCGGCGCGCACCATTGGGATTCATGAGGTGGGATTGATGAGGCTGGACCACGTCGTGCTCTGGACACAGGATCCGCGCGCGTCGATGGATTTCTACACCCGCGTGGTGGGCCTGCAACCGGTGCGTTTCGACGAATACCTGGCCGGCCAGGCGCCGTTCCCGAGTGTGCGGGTGTGCGACGACGCCATCATCGACCTGATGGCGACCGAGGGTGCCGTCTTCACCGAGTCGATGACGAAGGTCGCGGGCAGTGCGGGTCATCGGGTGAACCACGTCTGCCTGGCGATGTCGAAGGACGAATACGACGCGCTGGATGGACGGCTGCAGGCCGAGGGGGGTGGACACCAGCGCGCGACTCGACAACACCTTCGGTGCGCGCGGGTGGGCGCCGCAGGGCTATTACTTCGCCGATCCGGACGGCAACGTGGTGGAAGCCCGCTACTACGAATAGCCCCGGGGCAGCGGACAGGGGGCCGGCGCCGGGAACCCCGGTTGGCTCTCACGAGTTACCACCAGGGACCTAGCTCCGCTCTGCCACCATTGGTTGGAGGCGATAGCGGTAACCTGGACATTTCCAGCTGTGTGTATCGGGAAGGACGTGGCCGGCGCGGCCGATGCTTGATGAATCGTAGAAACGTGATCCGCACCTTGACGGCGGTCGCCGTCCTGGTGCTGCTCGGCTGGTCGTTCTTCTATTTCAGCGACGACACCCGCGGTTACAAACCCGTGGACACCTCGGTGGCGATGGCTCAGATCAGCGCGGACAACGTCAAGAGCGCGCAGATCGACGACCGTGAACAGCAGGTGCGGCTGACCCTGAAGAAGGGCAACGGCGACACGGAGAACTCCGACAAGGTCATCACCAAGTACCCGACGGGCTACGGCGTCGAACTCTTCAACGCGCTCAACGCCAAGAACGCCAAGGTCGGCACCGTCGTCAACGAAGGCAGCCTGATCGGCGAACTGCTGGTCTACGCGCTGCCGCTGTTGCTGCTGGTGGGCCTGTTCGTGATGTTCTCCCGCATGCAGGGCGGCGCACGGATGGGCTTCGGCTTCGGCAAGTCGCGCGCCAAACAGCTGTCCAAGGACATGCCCAAGACCACCTTCGCCGACGTCGCCGGGGTCGACGAGGCGGTCGAGGAGCTCTACGAGATCAAAGACTTCCTGCAGAACCCCAGCCGCTACCAGGCGCTGGGCGCCAAGATCCCCAAGGGTGTGCTGCTCTACGGCCCACCGGGGACCGGCAAGACGCTGCTCGCCCGGGCCGTGGCCGGCGAAGCGGGGGTGCCGTTCTTCACCATCTCCGGTTCGGACTTCGTCGAGATGTTCGTCGGCGTCGGCGCGTCCCGCGTGCGGGACCTGTTCGAGCAGGCCAAGCAGAACAGCCCGTGCATCATCTTCGTCGACGAGATCGACGCCGTGGGCCGCCAACGCGGCGCCGGCCTGGGCGGCGGACACGACGAGCGCGAGCAGACGCTCAACCAGTTGCTGGTCGAGATGGACGGCTTCGGTGATCGCGCCGGGGTCATCCTGATCGCGGCCACCAACCGTCCCGACATCCTGGACCCGGCATTGCTGCGGCCCGGTCGTTTCGACCGGCAGATCCCGGTGTCCAACCCCGACCTGGCCGGTCGCCGGGCGGTGCTGCGGGTGCATTCCAAAGGCAAGCCCATCGCCGAGGACGCCGACCTGGACGGCCTGGCCAAACGCACCGTCGGCATGACCGGCGCCGACCTGGCCAACGTCGTGAACGAGGCCGCGCTGCTGACCGCCCGCGAGAACGGCACCGTCATCACCGGTGCCGCGCTGGAAGAGGCGGTCGACCGGGTCATCGGCGGCCCGCGCCGCAAGGGCAGGCTGATCAGCGAGCTGGAGAAGAAGATCACCGCCTACCACGAGGGCGGCCACACCCTGGCCGCCTGGGCGATGCCGGACATCGACCCGGTGTACAAGGTGACGATCCTGGCCCGCGGCCGCACCGGCGGGCACGCGGTCGCGGTGCCCGAGGACGACAAGGGGCTGCGGACCCGCTCGGAGATGATCGCCCAGCTGGTGTTCGCGATGGGCGGACGTGCGGCCGAGGAGCTGGTGTTCCGCGAGCCGACCACGGGCGCGGTCTCCGACATCGAGCAGGCCACCAAGGTGGCCCGCGCCATGGTGACCGAATACGGCATGAGCGCGCGCCTGGGCGCGGTCAAATACGGCACCGAACACGGCGACCCGTTCCTGGGCCGCTCGATGGGAACGCAGTCCGACTACTCCCACGAGGTCGCCCGCGAGATCGACGAAGAGGTCCGCAAGCTGATCGAGGCCGCGCACACCGAGGCCTGGGAAATCCTCACCGAATACCGGGACGTGCTGGACACCCTGGCCGGCGAACTGCTGGAAAAGGAAACCCTGCACCGGCCGGAGCTCGAGGCGATCTTCGGCGACGTCGAAAAGCGGCCCAGGTTGACCATGTTCGACGACTTCGGCGGCCGCATCCCGTCGGACAAACCGCCCATCAAGACGCCCGGAGAACTGGCGATCGAGCGCGGTGAGCCGTGGCCCCAGCCGGTGCCGGAGCCGGCCTTCAAGGCCGCGATCGCGCAGGCCAGCCGGGCCGCCGAAGAAGCCTCGGGCAAATCCACCGGCAACGGCGACAACAGCTCGCAAGGCCCCAACGGTTCGCACGGCGCCACCCAGCCCGACTACGGCGCCCCGGCCGGCTGGAGCGCCCCCGGGTGGCCGCCCACCTCGTCGCCGAATCGTCCCCAACCAGCCCCCAGTTATCCCAGCCCGGATACCGACTCGGACACCGACGAGTCCCGCCCCCCTCGGCTCGAGAAGGACGTGACTCGGTCCAACCCGCCGGCCCACGGCTGAACGACGGAGACTTCGATGACGCAGCTGGATTCCAGGGATAGCCGGGTGCGCGAGTTCGACCAGGCGCGCGCCGAGGCCGCCGTTCGCGAACTGCTGATCGCGATCGGTGAGGATCCCGATCGAAATGGGCTGCGGGACACGCCCGCTCGCGTCGTGCGGGCCTATCGGGAGATATTCGCCGGCCTCTACACCGACCCGGCGTCGGTGCTCAACACCATGTTCGACGAAGACCACGACGAATTGGTGATCGTCAAAGAGATCCCGATGTACTCCACCTGCGAACACCATCTGGTGTCGTTTCACGGTGTGGCCCATGTCGGTTACATCCCGGGTGCGGACGGTCGGGTCACCGGTTTGTCGAAGATCGCTCGGCTGGTCGATCTTTACGCCAAGCGGCCGCAGGTGCAGGAACGTCTCACCAGTCAGATCGCCGACGCCCTGGTGCAGAAGCTCAATCCGCGTGGCGTGATCGTGGTGGTCGAGGCCGAGCACCTGTGCATGGCGATGCGGGGGGTGCGCAAGCCCGGTTCCACCACCACGACGTCGGCGGTGCGCGGTCAGTTCAAGACCGACGCCGCTTCTCGAGCCGAAGCGCTCGATCTCATACTGCGCAAGTGAATTCGGCGTCCGTGCAGGTGATGGGAGTGCTCAACGTCACCGACGACTCGTTCTCCGACGGCGGGCGATACCTCGATCCCGACGGTGCCGTCGAGCATGGTCTGGCGCTGGCGGCCCAGGGGGCGGACATCGTCGACGTCGGGGGAGCCTCCACCCGGCCCGGCGCCACCCCGGTGGATCCGGACATTGAAGCCCGCCGGGTGCTTCCCGTCGTCGAACAGCTTGCCGCACAAGGAATCACCGTCAGCATCGACACGATGCACGCGCGGGTGGCCGACGCCGCGCTGAACCGCGGCGCGCAGCTGGTCAACGACGTGTCCGGCGGCCGGGCCGACCCGGCGATGGCCCCGTTGCTGGCGGAGACGAAAGTGCCGTGGGTGCTGATGCACTGGCGGCCGGTGTCGGCGCGAAGCCCGCACCAGGTGCCGGCCTATCGAGACGTGGTGGCCGAGGTGCGTGCCGAATTGCTCGCCAGCGTCGACGACGCGGTGGCCGCCGGCGTCGATCCGGCCATGCTGGTGATCGACCCCGGGCTGGGTTTCGCCAAGACCGCACAACACAATTGGGCCTTGCTGCACGGCTTGCCCGAGTTGATCGGAACCGGGGTGCCGGTACTCGTCGGCGCCTCCCGCAAGCGATTTCTCGGCGCGTTGCTGGCCGGTGCCGACGGCACACCGCGCCCGCCCGACGGCCGCGACACCGCGACCGCGGTGATCTCGGCGCTGGCGGCCCAGCACGGTGCCTGGGGGGTCCGTGTGCACGACGTGCGCGCCTCGGCCGACGCGCTCGCGGTCGTCGGAGCCTGGGAAAGAGGAGCGACAATCGATGGCTGATCGAATCGAGTTGCGCGGCTTGATAGTTCGCGGACGGCACGGCGTCTTCGAACACGAACGGCGAAACGGCCAGGACTTCGTCGTCGACATGACCGTGTGGATCGACCTGGCCCGCGCGGCGGCCAGCGACGACCTGGCCGACACCTACGACTACAGCATGCTGGCCCAGTTGGCCGCCGACGTCGTCGGTGGCCCGCCGAGGAACCTGATCGAGACGGTCGGCGCCGAGATCGCCGACGAGGTGATCAAGGACGAGCGGGTGCACGCCGTCGAGGTGACGGTGCACAAGCCGCAAGCGCCCATCTCCCAGGGGTTCGACGACGTCGCCGTCGTGACCCGGCGTTCCCGCCGGGGCGGGCGCGGCTCGGTGATTCCGGCCGCCACATGACTCGGGTGGTGCTGTCCATCGGGTCGAACCTGGGGGACCGGCGGGCCCGGCTGCAGTCGGTGATCACCGGACTGGCCGGCGCGGTTGTAGCGGTCTCGCCCGTCTACGAGACCGATCCGTGGGGGGGAGTGGAGCAGGACCCGTTCCTCAACGCGGTCCTGATCGCCGACGACCCGGCCTGCGATGCCCGGGGCTGGCTGCACCGAGCCGGCGACTTCGAACGGGCGGCGCAACGGGAGCGCGGGTTGCGCTGGGGGCCGCGCACCCTCGACGTAGACCTGATCGCCTGCTACGACGGGCACGAAGAGATCGTCAGCGACGACCCGGACCTGACTTTGCCGCACCCGCGGGCCCACCTGCGGGCGTTCGTGTTGATCCCGTGGCTGGACGTCGATCCGGGCGCGGTGCTGACGCTCGCGGACGGCCCGCATCCGGTCGCCGGGTTGCTGGCCCGGTTGCACCCCGACGACCGGGCCGGCGTGCGGCCCGCCGCAGTGCATCTGGGTCGCTGATGGGACCGACCCGCAAACGCGATCTGACCGCGGTGGCGGTCGGCGCCGCAGTGGTCGGTTACCTGCTCATCACCGTGCTGTACCGCTGGTTCCCGCCGATCACGCTGTGGACCGGTATCTCGCTGCTGGTCGTCGCGGCGGCCGAGTGGCGGTGGGGTCGCTTCGTGCGCACCAAGATCGACGACGGCGAGATCGGCGACGGGGCCGGCCGGCTGCACCCGCTCGCGGTGGCGCGCAGCCTGGTGGTGGCCAAGGCGTCCGCGTGGGTGGGCGCGCTGGTGCTGGGCTGGTGGCTGGGGGTACTGGTGTATTTCCTGCCACGCAGGTCATTGCGGGTGGTCGCGCAGGACACCTCCGGAGCCGTGGTCGCCGCGGCCAGCGCTTTGGCCCTGGTGGTCGCCGCCCTGTGGCTGCAGCATTGCTGCAAGTCACCGCCGGATCCACCCGAACACGGG
Organism: Mycobacterium kiyosense; assembly: GCA_021654635.1. Taxonomy (NCBI): domain Bacteria; kingdom Bacillati; phylum Actinomycetota; class Actinomycetes; order Mycobacteriales; family Mycobacteriaceae; genus Mycobacterium; species Mycobacterium kiyosense. Next base: position 5,890,512 of record AP025179.1, on the reverse strand, counting down.
GAAGGCGCAGAGAGTTGAGCGCGGGCCGTCCAGCCTGAGAATCGCCGGACTGGCGCGACACGCGGAATGACCTCGCCCGGGTACAGTCAGCCCATGACCGTTCTGTCCCGCGGCGCCCGGGTCCGGCGCGGCGGCCGCAGGCCGGGGTGGGTGCTCTTGACGACGTTGCTGGTCCTCGCGATCGGGGCGAGTTCCGCGCTGGTTTTCACCGATCGCGTGGAACTTCTCAAGCTGGCTGTGATCCTGGCGCTGTGGGCCGCCGTCGCCGGTGCTTTCGTGTCGGTGCTGTACCGGCGGCAGGCCGAAGCCGACCAAGCGCGGGCCCGGGACATGAAACTGGTGTACGACCTGCAGCTGGATCGGGAGATCTCGGCGCGTCGCGAGTACGAGCTGACTGTGGAGTCCCAGTTGCGTCGTGAGCTGGCCGCCGAGATACACGCGCAGGCCGCCGACGAGATCGCGGCACTGCGCGCCGAGTTATCTTCGCTTCGGACCAGTCTGGAGATCCTGTTCGACACCGATCTCGAGCAGCGTCCGGCGCTGGAGACCCTGGACCGGGAATCCGCCCGGGCGTTGACCGATCGAGCCAGCCGCGGCGCCCAGAACGGTGAGATCCCACCGGCTGACTGGGTCACCAGCGACCGGGTCACCGCGGTTCGCCGCGACGACCGGCCCACCCGCGCCGACGACTCCGCCATCATCGACGTGCCCGAGGAGCCACTGGTGCCGCCCCGGCCGCCGGCACCCCCACGGGAGTACACGCCGCCGCCGGCACCCCAGCCCCGTTCCAGCAGCCCGAACCGCCTTTCCAGCAGCCCGAACCGCCGTTCCAGCAGCCCGAGCCGGCTTTCTCGCAGCCTCAGCCGTCCTTCCCGCAGCCGGAACCGGGGTTCGCGCCGCGTCATCGGCCGCCGCCGGTCCCGCCACCAGCGCCCCCACCGCCGCAGCCCTCGCCGTGGCAGCCGGTCGCCGCCGAGGGCCAGTGGTTGCCGCCCGGTGCGCCGGGCAGCCACTGGGCATCCGGCGAAGCCCCGGGGCCCCGGAGCCGTCCGGACGGCGCCGGCGCGCCCGGCACTCGGAACCCCAGGACGGCGCGACGCCGTTCGGTGGCGTCAATGTGCCGCCGGGCGGCTATATCCCTCCCGTTGCTCCCGCCGCCGACGTCCCGCCCGGCGCAGGCATCGGCCCGCCGGCCGACACCGGACCCGAATACGGCGGTCGCCGTTCGCGATCCCGCCACTCGGCGGAATACCGCCAGTACGGGGTCGGCAATTTCGGCCGCCCGCCCGAGGCCGAGTCGGGGCCCCGCGCCGACGAGCCGCCGCCGCCGCCGGAGTCTCCGGCACCCGAGCCGGTGCCGCCCCGACTGGCCCCGCCGCCGGCTCCCCGGCATCGCAGCGCCGAGGAGATCGAGAACACGCCGGACCAGGCCGACCAGGAATCCGGTGGCCAGACGGTCGCGGACCTGATGGCGCGGCTGCAGGTGCAGCCCGGCGGCGGTGGCCGCCGGCGCCGGCGTGACGGTTGACACGCTGTGCTGCCTTCGGCGCATCGACTACAGTCTTAGTGACCGTCCGGTACCCCAGCAGCGGGACTGGAACGAACGAAGATCACTGTGAGGTCGTCTGCGATGGAGCAGTTCGACGGTTTGCGGCCGGCCAGGCTCAAGGTCGGAATCATCTCCGCGGGCCGGGTGGGCACCGCGCTGGGCGTCGCGCTGGAGCGCGCCGACCATGTCGTGGTCGCCTGCAGCGCCGTTTCGCACGCGTCCCGGCAGCGGGCCGCGCGCCGACTGCCCGACACCCCGGTGCTGGGTCCCCCCGACGTCGCAGCCGGAGCTGAGCTGCTGTTGCTGGCGGTCCCCGACAGCGAACTCGCCGGCCTGGTGTCCGGATTGGCCGCCACCTCGGCGGTACGGCCGGGCACGATCGTGGCGCACACTTCCGGCGCCAACGGTATCGCCGTCCTGGCGCCGCTGACCGAGTTGGGCTGCATTCCGCTGGCGATTCACCCGGCGATGACGTTCACCGGCTCCGACGAGGACATCGCCCGGTTGCCCGACACCTGCTTCGGTGTCACCGCCGCCGACGAGGTGGGCTATGCCATCGCCGCGTCGCTGGTGCTGGAAATGGGCGGCGAACCGTTCTGTGTGCGCGAGGAGGCGCGCGTGCTCTATCACGCCGCGCTGGCGCACGCCTCCAATCACCTGGTGACGGTGCTTGCGGATGCGCTGGAGGCGTTGCGGGTGGCGGTGCGCGGCGACGAATTGCTGGGGCAGCAGCGGGTGGACAACCAGCCGGGCGGGATCGCCGAACGCATCGTCGGACCGCTGGCCCGCGCCGCGCTGGAGAACACCCTGCAACGTGGCCAGGCCGCGCTGACCGGACCCGTGGCCCGCGGTGACGCGGCCGCCGTCGCCGGGCATCTGCGAGCGCTGCACGAGGCGGATCCGCAACTGGCTCAGGCGTATCGGGTCAACGCGCTGCGCACCGCGGCGCGTGCGCACGCCCCCGAGGAGGTCGTCGAGGTGCTGGCCCGATGAGACCGGCCAAGACCCCGACGTTCGAGCGGGATCAACTCAACGTCTACACCACGCCCCGGGAGGTCTCCGATGTCGCCCGCGCCCTGCGACAAACCGGTCGCCGGATCATGTTGGTGCCCACCATGGGAGCGCTGCACGAGGGTCACCTGACGCTGGTGCGTGCCGCCAAGCGGGTGCCCGGCTCGGTGGTGGTGGTGTCGATTTTCGTCAACCCGCTGCAGTTCGGCGCCAACGAGGATCTCGACGCCTACCCCCGTACTCTGCAGGAAGATCTCGAGTTGCTGCGGGCCGAAGGTGTCGAGATCGTGTTCGCCCCGACCGCGGCGGCGATGTATCCCGACGGCCTGCGCACCACCGTGCAGCCCGGCCCGCTGGCTGCCGAGCTCGAAGGAGCCGTTCGCCCAACGCATTTCGCCGGAGTGCTGACGGTCGTGCTCAAACTGCTGCAGATCGTGCGCCCGGACCGGGCGTTCTTCGGCGAGAAGGACTACCAGCAGCTGGTGCTGATCAGGCAGATGGTGGCCGATCTGAACATCGACACCCAGATCGTCGGGGTGCCGACGGTACGCGAAGCCGACGGTCTGGCCCGCTCGTCGCGCAACCGGTACCTCGACCCGGTGCAACGTGAAGCGGCAGTGGCACTTTCGGCGGCCCTCACCGCCGGCGCGCATGCCGCGTCGCACGGGGTGCAGGCCGCGCTGGACGCAGCCCGTGCGGTGCTCGACGCCACCCCTGGCGTGGTGGTCGACTACCTGCAGCTGCGTGACACCGACCTGGGCCCCGAACCCACCGGCGGTTCGGGCCGGCTGGTGGTCGCGGCCCGGCTGGGCACCACCAGGTTGCTGGACAATGTCGCAATCCAAATCGGGAATCTCGCCGGCACCACTGGGCCGGACGTCGAATCACAATGGAGGAACTGATGTTACGGACGATGCTCAAGTCGAAGATCCACCGTGCCACCGTCACGCAGGCCGATCTGCACTACGTGGGATCGGTGACCATCGACGCCGACCTGATGGATGCCGCCGACCTGCTCGAGGGTGAGCAGGTCACCATCGTCGACATCGACAACGGAGCTCGGCTGGTCACCTACGCGATCACCGGCGAGCGCGGCAGTGGGATCATCGGGATCAATGGCGCCGCAGCGCATCTCGTGCATCCCGGCGACCTGGTGATTCTGATCGCCTATGGCGTCATGGAGGACGCCGAGGCGCGCGCCTACCAGCCTCGGATCGTTTTCGTGGACGCAGCGAACAAGCAGATCGACCTGGGAAGCGACCCGGCGTTCGTGCCGGACGGCGTGGACGAGTTGCTCGACCCCCCGGATCGGTGTGCGGTAGCCGTGCTACTGGCGATCGACGTCCGCAACACCCACACCGTCGTCGGCCTGCTGTCCGGAATCAAGGACCACGCAAAAAGTTCTGCAGCAGTGGCGGATTCGCACCGAACCCGAAGTCACCGCCGACGAGCTGGCGCTCACCATCGACGGCCTGATCGGTGAGGATTCCGAACAGCTCACCGGCGCCGCGGCGCTGTCCACGGTCCCGTCGGTGTTGCACGAGGTGCGGATCATGCTCGAGCAGTACTGGCCGTCGGTGCCGCAGGTGCTGATCGAACCCGGAGTGCGTACCGGCATCCCGCTGCTGGTCGACAACCCCAAAGAGGTCGGTGCCGACCGGATCGTCAACTGTCTGGCGGCATTCAGCAGGTTCGGTAAGGCCGCGATCGTCGTCGATTTCGGATCGTCGATCTGCGTGGACGTGGTCTCGGCCAAAGGGGAGTTCCTCGGCGGCGCCATCGCCCCCGGGGTGCAGGTGTCCTCGGACGCCGCGGCCGCACGTTCGGCGGCGCTGCGCCGCGTCGAGCTGTCCCGGCCCCGCTCCGTGGTCGGCAAGAACACCGTGGAATGCATGCAGGCCGGCGCCGTGTTCGGGTTCGCCGGGCTGGTCGACGGGCTGGTCGGCCGGATCCGCGACGACGTCCAGGGTTTCTCCGCCTCCGACGACGTCGCGGTGGTCGCCACCGGGCACACCGCGCCGTTGTTGCTGCCCGAACTGCACAGCGTCGAGCACTACGACCAGCACCTGACGCTGCACGGTCTTCGGCTGGTCTTCGAGCGCAACCGCGACGCCCAGCGCGGCCGGCTCAAGACCGCACGCTGAGCACCGCCCGACTGCAATTAAGCTGGCACGTCGTGAGTGCCGCCGATCAAGACCCCGTCGAGGACCTTCCCGAACAGTTCCGGATCCGTCGGGACAAGCGTGCCCGGCTGCTGGCGGAGGGTCGTGACCCCTACCCGGTGGCCATCGAACGAACCCACACGCTGGCGCAGGTCCGCGCCGCTTACCCCGATCTGCCGACCGATACCGCCACCGAGGACGTGGTCGGCATCGCCGGCCGGGTCGTCTTCGCGCGTAACACCGGCAAACTGTGCTTCGCGACATTGCAGGACGGGGACGGCACCCAGTTGCAGGCGATGATCAGCCTGGACAAGGTGGGCCGGCAGGCGCTGGACGCGTGGAAGGCCGACGTCGACCTGGGCGACATCGTCTATGTGCACGGCACGGTGATCAGCTCGCGGCGCGGCGAATTGTCCGTCCTCGCCGATTCCTGGCGGATGGCCGCCAAGGCGCTGCGGCCGTTACCGGTGGCCCACAAGGAGATGAGCGAGGAAGCCCGGGTGCGGCAGCGCTATGTCGACCTGATCGTGCGTCCGCAGGCTCGCTCGGTGGCCCGGCAGCGCATCGCGGTGATCCGCGCCATAAGGAATTCGTTGGAGCGGCGTGGGTTCCTGGAAGTCGAGACGCCGATGTTGCAGACGCTGGCCGGTGGCGCGGCTGCGCGGCCCTTCGTCACGCATTCCAATGCGCTCGACATCGACCTTTACCTGCGGATCGCGCCCGAGCTGTTCCTCAAGCGCTGCATCGTCGGCGGTTTCGACAAGGTCTTCGAAGTTAATCGAGTGTTTCGAAACGAGGGAACCGATTCCACCCATTCCCCGGAATTTTCCATGCTGGAGACGTACCAGACCTACGGCACCTATGACGATTCCGCCATCGTCACCAGAGAGCTTATTCAAGAGGTAGCCGACGAGGCGATCGGCACTCGAGAACTCCCGATGCCGGACGGCACCGTCTACAACATCGACGGCGAATGGGCAACTCTTGAGATGTATTCCTCGCTGTCCGATGGACTCGGCGAAGAGATCACCCCGCAGACGTCGGTCGAAAGCCTGCGACGTATCGCGGCCCGACTCGATGTGGAGATTCGCGACGACCGCGGCTTCGGTCACGGCAAACTCGTCGAAGAACTTTGGGAGCATGTCGTGGGTAAGCGGTTGACCGCTCCGACATTTGTCAGGGATTTCCCAGTTGAAACCACGCCGTTGACGCGACAACACCGGAGTATCGTCGGAGTGACCGAGAAGTGGGACCTTTACCTGCACGGAGTCGAACTGGCCACCGGATACTCGGAATTGAACGACCCGGTAGTCCAGCGTGAAAGATTTGCCGATCAGGCGCGGGCCGCGGCGGCCGGCGATGACGAGGCGATGCAACTCGACGAGGATTTTCTCGCGGCGCTGGAGTTCGGTATGCCGCCGTGCACGGGAACGGGAATGGGAATCGACCGGCTGTTGATGTGTTTGACCGGCCTGTCAATTAGGGAGACAGTTTTGTTCCCGATTGTTCGGCCGCACTCGAACTGAACTGCTCGGAGTTGTGTCGGATTGTGCATTTTTCGTTCTTATGGCACATTGGTTCCCGGGGAGTCTATCTAAACTGGTTCTGTAACCGCTCGGGAAGAAACGTGAGGGTAAGCCAATGGCGAAGAAAGTGACCGTCACCCTGGTCGATGATTTCGACGGTGCCGGCGCAGCCGACGAAACGGTCGAATTCGGGCTTGACGGGGTGACCTATGAAATCGACCTTTCCAGTAAAAATGCGGCGAAACTGCGCAACGACCTGAAAGGCTGGGTGGCCGCTGGGCGGCGCGTCGGCGGCAGGCGGCGTGGGCGGTCGGGTTCGGGCCGGGGCCGGGGCGCCATCGACCGCGAGCAGAGTGCCGCGATCCGGGAATGGGCGCGTCGCAACGGGCACAACGTGTCGACCCGCGGCCGCATCCCAGCCGACGTCATCGACGCTTTCCACGCCGCGACGTAGCAGCCAGACAAGCAATTTCCGGCGCCCGTGCTCACCGCAGCCCGGGCGCCGGATTTTTATTTGTTTCGCTTGCGGCGAACGCAATAATGCCGTGCCCGGGAAACACGCCGCGGCTTTGCGCCGTTAGTCTCTTGTGCTTCGGCGCCGCTGCGCACGGTGAGGTTATGAACCCTCGCGGGCCGACCATTAGAGTGGACGGCAGGTACGCGGTGTCGGCCCCTGTGCCGACAGAGTCTTGGCGACACGGAGTACCCATGGTGATGGAGAGCAGGTAACCACCAATGTTCGAACGTTTTACCGATCGTGCCCGCAGGGTGGTCGTCCTGGCCCAGGAAGAGGCCCGGATGCTCAACCACAACTACATCGGCACCGAGCACATCCTGTTGGGGTTGATCCACGAGGGTGAAGGCGTGGCGGCCAAGTCGCTGGAGTCGCTGGGGATCTCGTTGGAGGGCGTCCGCAGCCAGGTCGAGGAGATCATCGGCCAGGGCCAGCAGGCGCCGTCCGGCCACATTCCGTTCACGCCGCGCGCCAAGAAGGTCCTCGAGCTGAGCCTGCGCGAAGCGCTGCAACTCGGCCACAACTACATCGGCACCGAACATATTCTGCTGGGCCTGATCCGCGAGGGTGAAGGCGTGGCGGCCCAGGTGCTGGTCAAACTGGGCGCCGAGCTGACCCGGGTGCGTCAGCAGGTGATCCAGCTGCTGAGCGGCTACCAGGGCAAGGAGGCCGCCGAGGCCGGCACCGGTGGTCGCGGCGGCGAGTCCGGCAGCCCGTCCACGTCGCTGGTGCTCGACCAGTTCGGTCGCAACCTCACCGCGGCCGCCATGGAAGGCAAGCTGGACCCCGTCATCGGCCGCGAGAAGGAAATCGAGCGGGTGATGCAGGTGCTCAGCCGGCGCACCAAGAACAACCCGGTGCTGATCGGCGAGCCCGGCGTCGGCAAGACCGCCGTCGTGGAGGGTCTGGCCCAGGCGATCGTGCACGGTGAGGTGCCCGAGACGCTCAAGGACAAGCAGCTCTACACCCTGGACCTGGGTTCGCTGGTCGCCGGCAGCCGCTATCGCGGTGACTTCGAGGAACGCCTCAAGAAGGTGCTCAAGGAGATCAACACCCGCGGCGACATCATCCTGTTCATCGACGAGCTGCACACGCTGGTCGGAGCGGGCGCCGCCGAGGGCGCGATCGACGCCGCCAGCATCTTGAAGCCGAAGCTGGCCCGCGGCGAGCTGCAGACCATCGGCGCCACCACGCTCGACGAGTACCGCAAGTACATCGAGAAGGACGCCGCGCTGGAGCGTCGTTTCCAGCCGGTCCAGGTGGGCGAGCCGACGGTGGAGCACACCATCGAGATCCTCAAGGGTCTGCGCGACCGCTATGAGGCGCACCACCGGGTGTCGATCACCGACGGTGCCCTGGTGGCCGCGGCCACCCTGGCCGACCGCTACATCAACGACCGGTTCCTGCCGGACAAGGCGATCGACCTGATCGACGAGGCCGGCGCCCGGATGCGGATCCGCCGCATGACCGCGCCGCCAGACCTGCGCGAGTTCGACGAGAAGATCGCCGAGGCGCGCCGGGAGAAGGAGTCGGCGATCGACGCCCAGGACTTCGAAAAGGCCGCCAGCCTGCGCGACCGGGAGAAGCAGCTGGTCGCGCAGCGTGCCGAGCGGGAGAAGCAGTGGCGTTCCGGCGACCTCGATGTCGTCGCCGAGGTGGACGACGAGCAGATCGCCGAGGTGCTGGGCAACTGGACGGGCATCCCGGTGTTCAAGCTCACCGAGGCCGAGACCACTCGTCTGCTGCGCATGGAGGACGAGCTGCACAAGCGGATCATCGGCCAGGTGGACGCCGTCAAGGCGGTCTCCAAGGCGATCCGTCGTACCCGCGCCGGGTTGAAGGACCCGAAGCGGCCGTCGGGATCGTTCATCTTCGCCGGGCCGTCCGGTGTCGGTAAGACCGAGCTGTCCAAGGCGCTGGCGAACTTCCTGTTCGGCGATGACGACGCGCTGATCCAGATCGACATGGGCGAGTTCCACGATCGCTTCACCGCCTCGCGGCTGTTCGGCGCACCGCCGGGCTATGTCGGCTACGAGGAGGGCGGTCAGCTCACCGAGAAGGTCAGACGCAAGCCGTTCTCCGTCGTTTTGTTCGACGAGATCGAGAAGGCCCACCAGGAGATCTACAACAGCCTGTTGCAGGTGCTCGAGGACGGCCGGCTCACCGACGGTCAGGGCCGCACGGTCGACTTCAAGAACACCGTGCTGATCTTCACCTCGAACCTGGGCACGTCCGACATCTCCAAGCCCGTCGGCCTCGGTTTCACCCAGGGGGGCGGTGCGAACGACTACGAGCGGATGAAGCAGAAGGTCAACGACGAGCTGAAGAAGCACTTCCGCCCGGAGTTCCTCAACCGCATCGACGACATCATCGTCTTCCACCAGCTGACCAAGGACGAGATCATCCAGATGGTCGACCTGATGATCGGGCGCGTCGCCAACCAGCTCAAGAGCAAGGACATGGCGCTCGAGCTGACCGACAAGGCCAAGGCGTTGCTGGCCAAGCGCGGCTTCGACCCCGTGCTGGGTGCCCGTCCGCTGCGGCGCACCATCCAGCGCGAGATCGAAGACCAGCTCTCGGAGAAGATCCTGTTCGACGAGGTCGGTCCGGGGCAGGTCGTCACCGTCGACGTGGCGGATTGGGACGGCGAAAGCGCCGGCGAGGACGCGAAGTTCACCTTCGTCGGCACCCGCAAGCCGCCGGTCGACGTGGATCTGGCCAAGGCCGGAGCGCACGAAGCCCAGTAGCCGCAACAGCCTGACCGCATCGGAGTAAGCCCCACCCGGGGCTTACTCCGATGCTGCATTGGGCAGCGGGTCTACACTGGCCACTGTTGTCGGGTACCGGAATCTGGTGAAACTCCAGAACGGTCGCGCCACTGTCGATAGTCAGACCTGGTCCCGGCACGCGGGAGCATTGACCGTGGGACGCGAGATCCCAGAAGGAGATGATTGTGGCCACATCGCAGACCGCCCGGGCCGGATCGGTTGACCTGTCGGGGGCACGCGCAACGGTGTGGCTGGTGGCCACCGCCGTGCTGGCGCTGCTCGCGATCTACTTCGTCGGCGTCGACCAGGGCGCCGTGTCGCTGTTCGGCAGCGACACGCATGTGCACGAATTCTTCCACGACGCAAGGCATCTGCTCGGGTTTCCCTGCCACTGACCCGCGGTCGGCTGACAGGTGGAGCAGCGGCTGATCCTTCGCGGGCTGCTGGCGGGTGCGGTGGGCGCGGTGCTGGCGTTCGTCTTCGGCCGCGTGTTCGCCGAGCCGGTCATTTCCCGTGCGGTGCAATTCGAGGAAGCCCGCACCGCCCCGGGGGTGCATGAACACGGTGCCGAGCTGTTCTCCCGCGGGGTACAGGGCAATGCCGGGCTGGGTTTCGGCGTGCTCGTCTTCGGCGTCGCGCTGGGTGCGCTGTTCGCGGTAGCGTTCTGCCTCGCTTACCGGAACTCGGAATGTGTTGCGCCGCAGCTACTTTCGATTCGCCTGGCGCTGGGCGGGTTGGTAGCGGCGTACCTGGTGCCGTTCCTGAAATACCCGGCGAATCCGCCTGCCGTCGGTCAAGCGGACACCATCGGCGCGCGCACTTGGTGGTATTTGATCATGGTGCTGGCGTCGGTGGTGCTGGCCATCGCCGCGCTTTGGCTGGCGCGGCGGCTGGCGGCGCGGTTCGGGGCGTTCAACGCCGGCTGGGTGGCCGCGGCCGCCTATGCCGCAGCAGTCGCGCTGGTGGCGCTGGTGCTGCCTGCGGTGGCCGAGGTACCCGCCGGATTTCCCGCGGATGTCCTCTACGAATTCAGGCTGGTGTCGCTGGCCACGCAGTTGGTGCTGTGGGTGGGGATCGGGCTGGTGTTCGGGGTGCTCGCAACGCGGGCACTGCCCGCCGGCGCGCAGCAGGAGGCGAGCACCCCCCGGTGAGTGCGGTGTCGCGGCTGACCCTGGTGTCGCACGCCATGACCGAAGCGATGGCGGCCGGACGGTTTCCCGCCGACGAGCCGCTGCGTGACACCGGCCGCCAGGTCACGGCGCTGCGGATCAACGACGACACGCGTCAGCTCGCCGGCCCCGAGCGGCGGACCCGGCAGACCGCGGAACTCCTCGGGCTGCAACCCGTGCTTGAACCCCGGCTGGCCGACCTGGATTGCGGCGAATGGCGCGGTACCGCGCTGCCCGACGTGGCGCCCGCCGATCTGCAGACCTGGCTGACCGATCCGGGTCAGGCCCCGCACGGCGGCGAATCCGTCGTCGACCTCGTCGATCGGGTGGCCGGCTGGTTGGCCGGAGTGGCGTCCCAGGCCGGCCGGACGGTGGCGGTGACGCATCCGGCGGTGGTGCGCGCCGCGCTGCTGGTGGCCCTGGAGATACCGCCGAAATCGTTCTGGCGCATCGACGTTGCTCCACTGAGCCGGACCAGTCTGCATTACCGTGGGCAACGCTGGACGCTGCGACTTTAGTTGTGTGACGGCTTAGTTGGGGGCGACCAGCGCGAAGGCTTGCTTGGCGACCTGCAACATCCAGCTGGTCACCGTGGGGCCGTGGTCACGAGGCCAGTTCAGCTGGAAGCTGACCACCCACGGCTGCCCCGTCTTGTCTACCGTATACCAGCTGAACGTCAGATCCCCGGGCAGGCCACCGGCTTTCGCACCGATGTAGGGCCACACGTTGCGGTCCAGCTGGATGCCGGCGACGGCGGACAGGATCTTGCGGACTGGCGCGGCCTCGCCGACGGCATCCGCCTGGAGCGCCACGTGCACCCGGCAGATGTCTTCGGCGGTGCCGTACCACTCGGCGCCGAACGCTGAGGCGGGAGTGTGGGCGCGGGTCGGATCTGGTTGGTAATCGGTGGAATTCGCTGCTTGCAGCAGTGCAGCGCGCTGTTGCTGGGAGGCGTTCTTCCACTGCTCGCGCAGATCGGGCTGACCCCAGCCGACCGAGAACAGTTCGTACATGGTGGGAAACGGCGTCATGCTGACCGGGTCGTGGTGGCCGGCGCTGGCCAGGGCCTGCTCGATGGCATGGGTCCCCAGCCTGCCGATCAGCAGATCGGTGGCCATGTTGTCGCTGGTGGCGATCATCTTCTCGGCCGCTGTGCGAACTGAGACATGTTCGCCGACAGCAAGTTCCAAGCCGGAGGAGCCGACGGCCTTGCCCTTGGCGGTCACCGTCAGCTGATCGTCCCAGGATGCGGTCCCGTTCTTGACGGCGTTCGCGAGCGCGTGCAGCACGTACAACTTGAAAATCGACGCCAGTGGCAGGGACTCGGCGGTGTTGGTGCCCGCAACCCGGTTGCACTGGCCGTCGTCGACTTTGGCCACCTGATAGGAGTAGCGGGCGCCGGTCTTGCTCAGCACGGCATCGATGTCACGCCAGGCCTTGATCGTCGGTGGCGGGAGCGTTTCGAGTTCGAAACGGTCGACCCAGCCGCCGTCGTTGGTGTGGATCCGGATGTCTTGGTGCGCGCCGTAGGACGAGATCAGGTGCAAGGTGGCCGCGCTGGCGCCGACGTCCACGCTGTCCAGCGTGAACGGACGGTCCCACCAGAGACTTTCCATGGTGGCTTCCACCGACTCGACCTTCTCCGGTGCGGCCAGGGTGCCGACCCCGACCGGCCCGATCGGCCAGTCCGAGTTGAGCATGTCCATCGTCTGCTGTGCCCGCAGCCCGGGGGGCGTCGTGGTGTCGATCCGATGCCCGACGTCGGCTGCGTTGGCCGACGGGGTGGGTGACGTGGCACACCCGGGCGCCAGCGCCAACACCAGCACCGCCGCGGCGCTCGACGCCAGGACCCGGGTGCGTCGTTGACTCGGGCGGCTATTCAGCCTTCGGGTTCCCGGCAACGTCCATCACAACCTCGAACTCCAGCAGCGACGCCCCGGTTGCCACCGGGTTCGCCCGCTCCCCGGCGTGCGCTGCGATGGCGGGCCCGTTGGCCCAGGCCTGGAAGGCCTCCTCGGACTCCCAGTGCGTCACCACGAAATAGCGGTCCTCACCCTTGACCGGCCGCAGCAGCTGGAAGCCGAGAAACCCGGGCGAATTCTCCACCGCGTGAGCGCGGTGAGCGAATCGCTTCTCCAGCTCCGGGCCAGCTTCGGCGGGCACCTCGATTGCGTTGATCTTCACCACTGGCATGCGGTTAGGTTACCGTGCCCCGCATGCCGACCGATCTGTTGACCCATCGCGGCGGACAGGGCAGACCCTTGGTGCTGGTGCACGGACTGATGGGCCGGGGAACGACCTGGTCACGTCAGCTGCCGTGGCTGGCCCGGTTGGGCTCGGTGTACACCTACGACGCGCCGTGGCACCGCGGCCGGGACGTCGCGGACCCGCATCCGATCAGCACCGAGCGTTTCGTGGCCGACTTGGGCGACGCGGTGAGCGGGCTGGAAGTGCCGGTCACACTCGTCGGGCATTCGATGGGTGGCCTGCATTCCTGGTGCCTGGCCGCCGAACGTCCCGACCTGGTCAGCGCGCTGGTGGTGGAGGACATGGCCCCGGATTTCGTCGGCCGGACCACTGGGCCGTGGGAGCCGTGGCTGCACGCCTTGCCCGTCGAATTCGACTCTGCTGAACGGGTATTCGCCGAGTTCGGGCCGGTCGCCGGACAGTACTTCCTGGAGGCGTTCGACCGCACCGCCACCGGCTGGCGGCTGCACGGGCACACGGCGCGCTGGATCGAGATCGCCGCGGAGTGGGGTACCCGCGACTACTGGTCGCAGTGGCGGGCGGTCCGCGCACCGGCGCTGCTGATCGAGGCCGGCAGTTCGGTCACCCCGCCGGGGCAGATGCGCCAGATGCACGAAACAGATTCTCCGACAACATATCTGCATGTTGCAGGGGCAGGCCACCTGGTGCACGACGACGCTCCGGAGGCCTACCGGCACGCGGTCGAGTCGTTCGTTTCCGGCCTGGGCTAGCCGTTACTCCTCGCCAGCCAGCGCGAATCGCCCGTCAGCGGTCTGCACTACCAAGCCGTCGTCCAACAACGAGTACAACGCCCGGTCCCGCTGTGCGGTATCGGTCAGCCAGGCCACGTCGAGTTGAGCGCGGGTGACCGGAGAGTTGTTGTCGCGCAGCACATCGAGTAGTCGTCCGCGAACCTGGCGATCGGTGCCGGCGTAGGTCTGCACACGGCGGGCGGGTCCGGTCGCCGGCGGGTAGCCGGCCTGGCGCCAGGCGCACGAATCAAGGGGGCACAGCCCACACTTCGGGCTTCGCGCCGTGCACACCGTCGCACCCAACTCCATCAAGGCCACCGAAAACTCAGGTGCGCGTTCGTCATTCGGTACCAGTGCGGCCACGTCGGCGTGATCGCGGGTGGCCGAAGGTGGGCCCGCGTCGGCGCGGCCGTGTACCGCGCGGGCGACCACCCGGCGCACGTTGGTGTCCACCACCGGTACCCGCCGCCGGTAGGCAAAGCAGGCCACCGCGCGCGCCGTGTAGCTTCCGACGCCGGGCAGTGTCAGCAGCACATCGACATCGTCGGGTACCACGTCGCCGTGGTCGCGTGCGATGACGACGGCGCACTCGTGCAGACGCTTGGCCCGCCTTGGGTAGCCCAATTTGCCCCACGCGCGCAGTACGTCCGCGGCGGTGGCTGCCGCGGTGGCCGACGGGGTGGGCCACCGGCGCACCCACTCGGTCCAGATCGGCAGCACCCGGGAGACCGGTGTCTGTTGCAGCATGAACTCGCTGACCAGGATCTGCCAGGCGTCGACGCCGGGTTCCCGCCAGGGCAGGTCGCGGCGCGAACTCCGGTACCAGGACAGCAGATTTGCGGCGGATATGTTTGGGCAGACGTGCGCGGGTCCGTGCGGCACAATGTGTGCCATGCCTAGCAGCAACCCGATAAGCGCCTGGAAGTCACTCAAAGAGGGTAACGAGCGATTCGTCGCCGGTAAGCCCGAGCACCCCAGCCAAAGTGTCGACCACCGGGCCAGCCTGGCCGGCGGGCAGAAGCCGACCGCGGTGATCTTCGGTTGCGCGGACAGCCGGGTGGCGGCCGAACTGATCTTCGACCAGGGCCTCGGCGACGTGTTCGTGGTGCGCACCGCCGGACAGGCGATCGATACCGCCGTGCTGGGCTCCATCGAATACGCCGTCGCAGTGCTCAACGTGCCGCTGATCGTGGTGCTCGGCCACAACAGCTGCGGCGCGGTCAAGGCCACCATCGCCGCCCTCGACGAAGGCGAGATTCCCGGTGGTTTCGTGCGTGACGTGGTGGAGCGCGTGGTGCCGTCGGTGCTGGCGGGCCGGCGGGACGGCCTGACCCGCGTCGACGAGATCGAGGCGCGGCATGTCAGCGAGACGCTGGCCCAGCTGGTGTCGCGCTCCTCGGCCATCGCGGAGCGGGTCGCCGCCGGGACCCTCGCGCTCGCCGGGGTCACCTACAAGCTGGCCGACGGCAAGGCGGCGCTGGTCGACCACATCGGCGACATCGGCGAGCAGGCGTGACCGTCACTACACGACCGCTCACCGACTAACCTGACGACACGCCGAGGCGGGTCAGCCGAGTCGGTGTGACCTGGCCTTACGGTGTGAACGTGCTGGATCTAGAACCGCGGGGCCCGCTACCTACCGAGATCTATTGGCGGCGCAGGGGACTTGCCCTGGGCATCGCGGCCGTCGTGATCGGGATTGCCGTCGCAATCGTCATCGCCGTCGTCAGCAGCAACTCGGGCAGCAAGCCCGCGAATAAGCCCGCGGCGGCCCAGGAGCATCCCGGCGCGTCCCCGGCTCCCGGCGCCCCGGCCGGCCCCGAGCCGGCCGGACAGAGCGCATCCCCCGCGCCCGGCGCGCCGCCGGGGACCCTGAACCCGGAGTCGCCCACCCCGACCGCCGCGGTGCAGCCGCCACCCGTACTCAAGGACGGCGACGACTGCCCCGACTCGACGCTGGCCGTCAAGGGGCTGACCAACGCGCCCCAGTACTACATCGGCGACCAGCCCAAATTCACCATGGTGGTGACCAACATCGGGCTGGTGTCCTGCAAGCGCGATGTCGGCGCGGCGGTGCTGGCGGCCTACGTGTACTCGCTGGACAACAAGCGGCTGTGGTCCAACCTGGACTGCGCGCCCTCCAACGAGACGCTGGTCAAGACGTTCACCCCGGGCGAGCAGGTGACCACCGCCGTGACCTGGACCGGGATGGGTTCGGCGCCGAAATGCCCGTTGCCGAGGCCGGCGATCGGGCCGGGCACCTACAACCTGGTGGTCCAGTTGGGCAACCTGCGCTCGCAACCGGTCCCCTTCGTGCTGAACCAGCCGCCGCAGCCACCGGGCCCGGTGCCCGCGCCGGGGCCGGCCCAGGCGCCGCCTCCGGAAGCACCGCCTGCCGCGGGCGGATAACACATTCGCGGGATATCAGTGGTCGGCGATCGTCGACTCCGCCAGCTGGGACAATCCCTCGCGCACATGCCGGGCCCACATAGCACCGATCCCGTCCACCGACTGCAGGTCGTTGGCACTGGCGGCCAGCAGCCCCTGCAGCGTGCCGAACGAGCGGACCAACAGGTCGACGTGGGCGAACTGCAGCCGGGGGATGCCGGCCATGGCGCGGTAGCCGCGAGGGCTGAGCGCCGAATCCTGCGCCTCGGCCGTGGTCGGATACCCGAAGACCTTGGCCAGCGCGGTCAGCTCCAGTAGGTCGCTGTCCGACAGCGCGTCCAGCTCGCTCAGCGTGGCGGCGATCTGCGCCCTGGACGGCGGTTCGGGATTGGCGTGGTAGTCGCGCACGATGAGTTCGCGGGCGGTGTCGTTGCCGCCCAGCAGCTCTTCGAGCTGCAGCCGCAGCTGCCGCCCGTCGGTGCCCAGTTCGACGGCGTCGTAGTCGATCGCCAACCCGATGCGGCGGACCAGTTCGAGCCGCTGCACCACCGTCATCACGTCCCGCAGCGTGACGAAGTCCTCGACCTCGGCCCGCGACAGCTGCCGACTGACCTCGTCGAGCCTGGTCTTGTAGCGCTCCAGGGTGGCGATGGCCTGATTGGCGCGGGACAGGATCGTCGCGGAATCGGTCAGCACGTGACGTTCGCCGGCTACGTAGACGGTCACGATGTTCATCGAGTGGCTCACCGAGATCACGGGGTATCCGGTCTGGATCGCCGACCGCTCGGCCGAGCGGTGCCGGGTTCCCGATTCGTCGGTGGGGATCGACGGATCCGGAACCAGCTGCACGTTGGCCCGCACGATGCGGCTGCCGTCGGTGGACAACACCACCGCTCCGTCCATCTTGGACAGTTCGCGTAGTCGGGTCGGCGCGTACCGCACGTCGAGCGCGAAGCCGCCGTCGCAGATGGCTTCCACGTTCTCGTCGTGCCCGAGGACGATCAGGGCGCCGGTGCGGCCGCGCAGGATGCGCTCCAGGCCATCGCGCAGCCCGGTGCCGGGTGCCAGTCGGGCGACGGCCTCACGCAGGGTCGGACGAGTCACAGCGTGCATTCTGCTACGCCGGCCATCGATGCGGGACCCCTACTCGGCGCTGTCGAGCCGATACGACTTCACGCGCGTGGGGGTGCGCCGCTCGGCGATGTCGACGAGGTGGTTCAGCGCCTCGCCGATGGTCGCCGCGCTCAACGCCCGCATGCCGGCCGGGACTTCCTTGCATCCCGGTGGGATCAGCGCGACGGTGAAGCCCTGACGGGCGGCTTCGGCCAGCCGCCGCTCGATGCCGTGGACGCGGCGCAGGTCGCCCGCCAGCCCCACCTCCCCGACCACCACCGCGGTGGTGGGCAGAGCCAGGCCGGTGTACGACGAGGCCAGCGCCGCCGCGACCGCCAGGTCCGAGGACGGCTCGGTCAACCGCATGCCGCCCACCGTCGACAGGTAGATCTCGACCGCGCCGAGTTTGAGCCGACCGTGTTTCTCCAGCACGGCGGTGATCATCGCGGCTCGCGAGTGGTCGATACCGCTGACCGCCCGCCGCGGCGAACCGCCGTTCGGCACCGCAAGCAGGGCCTGGACTTCCCCGATCAGCGGGCGCTTGCCGTCCAGGGTCACCGTGATCGCGGTGCCGGGCACCGGCGCCGGGCGCTGGTCCAGGAATAGGTGCGACGGGTCGGCAACACCTTCGATCCCGTTGTCGTGCAACAGGAAACACCCGACCTCCTCGGCCGCACCGAAGCGGTTCTTGATGCCGCGGACCATGCGCAGCGAGCTGGTTCGGTCGCCTTCGAAGTGCAGGACGACGTCGACGAGATGCTCGAGGGACCGCGGCCCGGCGATCGCCCCGTCCTTGGTGACGTGCCCGACCAGGATCATCGCGACGCCCTTGGTCTTGGCCGCGGCGGTGAGCGCGGCCGTCACCGCGCGCACCTGGGTGACACCGCCGGTGACGCCGTCGGACTCGCTGGTGGACATCGTCTGCACCGAGTCGACGACGACCAATTCCGGATGCACCGTGTCGATGTGGCCCAGCACCGTGTGCAGATCGGACTCGGCGGCCAGGTAGACCTCGTCGAACCCGCCACCACTGCAACCGATCCGGTCGGCGCGCAACCGCACCTGCCCGGCGGATTCCTCGCCGGATACGTACAGCGCCCGTTGGCCGCGCTGCGCCGAGCTGTGGGCGACCTCGAGCAGCAGCGTGGACTTGCCGACGCCGGGCTCCCCGGCCAGCAGCGTCACCGATCCCGGCACCACCCCGCCGCCGAGCACCCGATCGAGTTCGTCGACTCCGGTCGAGCGATGCCGGCTGGTGTTGGGTTCGACGGAACTGATCGGCACCGCCTGCGAACCGGTGGCGGCTGCGCGCCGTCCGCCGCCCACCGCGGCGAGCACGGCGACCTCTTCGACCGTGCCCCAGCTATTGCACTCCATGCAGCGCCCGACCCATTTGGCGCTGACATGGCGGCATTCCGAGCAGCGATACTGCGAACGTGCATTGGCCACGCCGTGACCGTATCTCCGGCGACCGACAGGCCGGTGCCGACAGGCCGGACCGGCGGGCCTAGGAGTGGTTGGCGCCCTGTTCGCGCGGCTGTTCCGAGCTGGCGGCCAGCGGCACCTCGACGCTGCCCTCGCCGGCCTTCTCGAACTTGAAGGTGAACTTGTAGGTCAGGCCGTTGCTGATCGGCTTGGTCAAGTTGACGGTCGCCTTGGCGGCCCCGTTGGGTCCGGGCGGCCCCGGCGCCGCGGCCTGCCCCTCCGGCGACCCGACGAAGAGCATCCGGCCGGCCGGCAGCTTGGCGTCCCCGGACAGCGCCACCGGGCCGATGTCGCTGCTGATGCCGGTCAGGCGGTCGTCGACGTCCGCCGAATTGTTCACCGCCACGAAGGCCAGTTCCACGCTGCGGCCGGGCTGCAGGAAGTCGCCGGTCTGGGTGGCCTGAATGCGGATGTTGCGCAGCGCCAAGTTGCCGATGGTGACCCGGTTGCCGTTGACGGCGGGCTCCTGCGCCGCGGTCTGGGCGATCTGGCCGGTTCCGCAGCCGGTGAGCACGGTCGCGGCCAAGCCGACGGCCGCCAGCCAGGTGGTGAGCCTGGCCGGGCGCAACGGCAGGCGGATGTCGAAGCGGTTCACTCAGTGCCTCCTGCTGCTCAACCCCGAATTTCAACTATGCACAGTAGTAGCAAGGCACCGTCCGCGGTAGCGCGGGACTCCCGATGTCGGGCGCCGGACCCCTGCCGGACATCTGGGCGGGCCCCGTCCCGGTCCCCGTTGAATTTCGGACCGGTCGACCAGCTATTCTTTATGGGCGGATTCGGGCCCGTGCACCGGGGCCGAATGCGACGCCAGAGCTGGTCCCCCTGCACGTCAGAGCCCGCCTGTCAACCCTCAATATGCGCGTGGCATGCCCCTGACCTGCACCGTTGATCCGCACGCGTCGGTCCCGCGTGTTAGACTGAATTAACGAAAGGGGCTCGAATCAGATGATCTTCAAGGTCGGTGACACCGTTGTCTACCCACACCACGGTGCTGCGTTAGTCGAGGCGATCGAAACTCGAACCATCAAAGGGGAGCAAAAAGAGTATCTCGTCTTGAAAGTTGCGCAGGGCGACCTGACCGTTCGAGTCCCTGCCGACAACGCCGAGTACGTCGGCGTCCGCGATGTCGTAGGCCAGGAAGGTCTGGACAAGGTCTTCCAGGTGCTGCGTGCTCCGCACACCGAGGAGCCCACCAACTGGTCGCGCCGGTACAAGGCCAACCTCGAAAAATTGGCTTCCGGCGACGTGAACAAGGTTGCCGAGGTCGTGCGTGACCTGTGGCGT
Organism: Mycobacterium kiyosense; assembly: GCA_021654635.1. Taxonomy (NCBI): domain Bacteria; kingdom Bacillati; phylum Actinomycetota; class Actinomycetes; order Mycobacteriales; family Mycobacteriaceae; genus Mycobacterium; species Mycobacterium kiyosense. The sequence continues at coordinate 5,870,544 of AP025179.1, read as the reverse complement.
CGTGACCAGGAGCGAGGCCTGTCGGCGGGCGAGAAGCGGATGCTGGCCAAGGCGCGGCAGATCCTGGTCGGTGAGCTGGCGTTGGCCGAGAGCACCGACGACGCCAAGGCCGAGACCATCCTGGACGAGGTTCTGGCTGCCGCCTCCTGAATAGCCCGGGGCTCTGAGTGGGCACGGGAGCCGAAGACGTAGTCGCGATCGTCCCGGCCGCGGGGTCCGGTGAGCGGCTCGGCGCCGGTATGGCGAAGGCGTTCTATCAACTCGAGGGTGAGTCGCTGGTCGAGCGGGCCGTCGAAGGTCTGCGGGCGTCCGGCGTGGTGGACAGCGTGATCGTGGCGGTGCCCGCCGACCGCACCGACGAGGCCAAACTGATCCTCGGACATCTGGCGACGATCGTGGCCGGTGGCCGCAGCCGTCCCGAATCGGTGAATCTGGCGCTTTCAACCATTTCCGAGCTTTCCGGGTCGCGTCCGTCGTTCGTGCTGGTGCACGACAGCGCGCGCGCTGACGCCACCGTCGCTGATCGTGCGGGTTGTGGACGCGCTGCGGGCGGGCCACGACGCCGTGGTGCCCGGATTGCCGCTGTCGGACACCGTCAAAGCCGTCGACGCCAACGGGGTGGTGTTGGGCACCCCGGAGCGGGCCGGGCTGCGGGCGGTGCAGACACCGCAGGGTTTCGCCACCGACCTGCTGCTGCGCGCCTACCAACAGGCCTTCGCACGGCCAGGTGGAGCCGAGTTCACCGACGATGCAGCACTGGTGGAGCAGATCGGCGGCCAGATCCAGGTCGTCGACGGCGATCCGCTGGCCTTCAAGATCACCACCCAGCTGGACTTGTTGCTGGCCAAGTCGATCGTGGGCCGATGATGCAGCTGCCCCGGGTGGGGTTGGGGGTGGACGTCCACCCGATCGAGCCCGGCCGCCCGTGCTGGCTGGTGGGTCTGCTGTTCCCCAGTGCGGACGGCTGCTCCGGCCACTCCGACGGCGACGTGGCGGTGCATGCCTTGTGTGACGCCGTGCTCTCGGCCGCCGGGCTCGGCGACATCGGCGGTGTGTTCGGTGTCGACGATCCGCGCTGGCAGGGGGTGAGTGGCGCCGACATGCTCCGGCACGTCGTGGCGCTGCTCACCGGCGAGGGATACCGGGTGGGTAATGCCGCGGTCCAGGTGGTCGGTAACCGGCCGAAGATCGGTCCGCGACGCTCCGAGGCTCAGGCGGTGCTGTCCCGGCTGCTCAACGCGCCGGTATCGGTGGCGGCCACCACCACCGACGGACTCGGTCTCACCGGACGTGGCGAGGGCCTGGCAGCTATCGCGACGGCGATGCTGATTCCGCTCCGCTGAATGGGACCGCAGGGCATAGGCAGTAAGCTGGCACGTCGTGACCGATCGTGCCGTCCTGCGGCTCCATGACACGGCGACCGGCGCCGTGCGTGATTTTCTGCCGCTGCGGGCCGGGCACGTCTCCATCTACCAGTGCGGCGCAACTCCGCAGGGGCTGCCGCACATCGGCCACGTCCGCAGCGGCGTGGCCTTCGACATCCTGCGCCGCTGGCTGCTGGCGCGTGGCTATGACGTCGCCTTCATCCGCAACGTCACCGACATCGACGACAAGATCCTGAACAAGGCGGCCGCCGCGGGGCGGCCGTGGTGGGAATGGGCCGCGACCCATCAGCGCGCGTTCACCGCGGCCTACGACGCCCTCGACGTCCTGCCGCCCTCGGCGGAGCCGCTGGCTACCGGCCACATCACCCAGATGATCGAATTAATGCAACGGCTGATCGAAACCGGGCACGCTTACGCAGCGGCCGGCGACGTCTACTTCGACGTGCTCAGCTACCCCGACTACGGCCAGCTGTCCGGGCACCGGATCGACGACGTCCACCAGGGCGAGGGGGTGGCCACCGGCAAGCGGGACCAGCGCGACTTCACCCTGTGGAAGGGCGAGAAGCCCGGCGAGCCGTCCTGGCCGTCGCCGTGGGGGCGCGGCCGCCCGGGCTGGCACATCGAATGCTCGGCCATGGCCCGCACCTATCTGGGTCCCGAGTTCGACATCCATTGCGGCGGAATGGATTTGATCTTCCCGCACCATGAGAACGAGATCGCCCAGAGCCGCGCTGCCGGGGACGGGTTCGCCCGTTACTGGCTGCACAACGGCTGGGTGACGATGGGCGGCGAGAAGATGAGCAAATCGCTGGGCAACGTGGTGGCCATCCCGGCGATGTTGCAGCGGGTGCGTCCCGCCGAACTGCGCTACTACCTGGGCAGCGCGCACTATCGCTCGATGCTGGAGTTCACCGAGACCGCACTGCAGGACGCGGTCAACGCCTACGTCGGTGTCGAGGAGTTCCTGCACCGGGTGCGCAGCCGGGTGGGGGCGGTATGCCCCGGGGAATGGACCCCGCGATTCGCCGCGGCGCTGGACGACGACCTCGCGGTCCCGGCGGCACTGGCCGAGATCCACCACACCCGCGCCGAGGGTAACCGCGCCCTGGACGCGGGGGATCACGAAGGCGCCCTGCGCAGCGCCGCCGCCATCCGCGCGATGATGGGCATCCTGGGCTGCGACCCGCTCGACGAGCGCTGGGAGTCCAAGGACGAGACGCTGGCCGCGCTGGCCGCGGTGGACGTGCTGGTCCGGGCCGAGTTGGAAAACCGGCAGAAGGCCCGTGCGGAACGCAACTGGGCGTTGGCCGACGAAATCCGGGACCGGCTCAAGCGGGCCGGTATCGAGGTCACCGACACCGCGGACGGTCCGCAATGGACGCTGGGCGGGGGCGGCAAGTAGATGGCCGGCAACTCCCAACGCCGGGGGGCGATCCGAAAGGCCGGCAGCAAAAAGGGGCCGACCGTCGGCTCGGGCGGCCAGCGGCGCCGCGCCCTGGAAGGCCGTGGCCCCACTCCGCCGGCTCACCTGCGCCCCCACCATCCGGCCGCCAAGCGGTCCAAGCCGACGCAGCAGCGCCCTGCCAAGAAGGTCGACGAAGCCGAGACCGTGCTGGGACGCAACCCGGTGCTGGAATGTCTGCGTGCCGGGGTGCCGGCGACCGCACTCTATGTTGCGCTGGGCACCGAGGCCGACGAGCGGCTCACCGAATCCGTCTCCCGGGCAGCCGATTCCGGTATCTCGATCTTGGAGGTGCCGCGCGGCGACCTGGACCGGATGACGGCCAACCACCTGCATCAGGGCATCGCGTTGCAGGTGCCGCCCTACAACTACGCCCACCCCGACGACCTGGTCGCCGCCGCCATCGCAGCGCCGCCGGCGATGCTGGTCGCGTTGGACAACATCTCCGACCCGCGCAATCTGGGCGCGATCGTGCGGTCTGTCGCGGCGTTCGGCGGCCACGGCGTGGTGATCCCGCAGCGCCGGTCGGCCTCGGTGACGGCGGTGGCCTGGCGCACCAGCGCCGGCGCGGCGGCGCGGATCCCGGTGGCCCGGGCAACGAATCTGACCAGGACGCTGAAGGATTGGGCCGGCCGCGGCCTGCGGGTGGTCGGGCTGGATGCCGACGGTGACACCGTGCTGGACGAGCTCGACGGCCGCGACCCGACCGTGGTGGTGGTCGGCTCCGAGGGCAAGGGACTGTCCCGCCTGGTGCGCCAAACCTGCGATGAAGTGGTGTCCATCCCGATGGCCGGTCAGACCGAGTCGCTGAATGCCGCGGTGGCCGCCGGAGTAGTGCTCGCCGAGATCGCGCGCCAACGTCGCATTCGGTGATCGTCGGGCGCACACCGGGCCACCGGACCCCTCGAGGGTCGAGCGTCGGCTCGTTGCGGTTCGGTCATGCGCAGCCGCTTTCCTGTGAGCGTTCACAGAATCCAGCCGCCGCATAAGGGATTCATAGACGTCGGCGAGCCGACAACTCTTCCGGGCGATCAGTGCGCGGCCGGTCATTTCCGCAGCTCACTGGGCCGTACCGCTTGCGCTGCATTGAACGCACGCTGAACAAAAGTCCTCGCGAGGTGAACAGTCGGCGCTTCTGCTTTCTGCGCAATAGCTTTCAACTTACTGTGTGTCGCATGAGTCGACCGCTGATTCTGGTCTAGAACACCAACTACGGGTATAATGCGCCGTTTTTTGGCGCTGAATACCCCGTGAGTGCCTGAATCTAACGACGGCTCATCAATGGCAACACCCAGACAACGCAGCTGGGTGTTGCAGCAACCCCACACGTCTCGCCGGAGGTATCCGCATGTCTTTCGTACGCACGTATCCAGAGCACTTGGCGGCCGCCGCCAGCAACCTGCAGTCATTGGGTGCGGCACTGAACGTCGGTAGCGCGGCTGCTGACGTGCCAATCACCACCGTGGTGCCCGCGGCCGTCGACGAGGTGTCGATTCTGACGGCCATGCAGTTCGCGACGCATGCGCAGCGGTTTCAGGAGCTGAGCGCGCAGGCGTCCAGGATCCAGGCGATGCTCTCGGCGACATTGGCCACCAGTGGGGGCTCCTACGCCGAAACCGAAGCGGCCAACGCCGCATCGGCGCACTGACCGACCCCGAGGCAATAGGAGTCATAGCGATGGTGGACTACGGTATGTTGCCGCCCGAGATCAACTCTGCGCGTATCTATGCCGGGCCCGGAGCGGCCTCGCTGGTAACCGCGGCGACGGCGTGGAATGGGCTGGCCGCTGATTTTCAGGCTGCGGCCGCGGGGCATCGTTCGGTGATCGAGGCGTTGACCACCGGGCAATGGCTGGGTCCGGCTTCGGCGCAGCTGGCTTCGGCTGTCGCGCCGTTCATTTCGTGGCTGAGCAGCAGCTCTGAGCAGGCCGCCGAGGCAGGCCGGCAGGCGACCGCCGCCGCGGCCGCCTACGAGAGGGCGTACGCCGCCAGCGTCCCCCCACCCTTGATCGCCGCAAACCGCACCCTGCTGCAACAGCTTGTCGCCACCAACCTGCTCGGCCAGAACAGCGCCGCGATCTCGCTGCTCGAGGCTCAGTACGGCGAGTTCTGGGCGCAGGATTCGGGGGCGATGTACACCTACGCCGGAAGTTCCGCGGCGGCAACCAAATTGACGCCGTTGGCAGCGCCGGCCGAGGTTGTCGATCCGAAGGGGCTGGCCGACCAGGCTGTCGCGGTCTTCAAGGCCGGGGGCCAAGGCGTGCAGAACCAACTCAACGCCATAGGCGCACAGGTGGTTCCGGAATTCAGTGACGTGGTGAAGACGCTTTCTTCGCCGCTCAACGGGCAGGGCACCGCGATCGATTCGTGGATCGTCGCCAACACGCCGTTCGACGACATCGTCCCGCTCTACAGCAAATACCTTTCGCCGTACGTCAACTCGCTCGCGGCGATGATCCAGTCGACGCAGACGATCGGGCAGAACACCAGCGGTTGGTCGGGTATCGGCAACCTTGCCAACACGCTGCTCAAGCCCGCTGCCCCGGCAGCGGCCAAGGCGGCCGAAGGCGCGGCAGCGGCGGCCAGCGGAGCCGGCCAGGCCGCGGCAGGCGCCGCGGGCAATCTGGGAGCGGGTCTGGGCGGGGTGGCCGGCAGCCTGGGCAAGGCGGTGCCGATCGGAGGCTTGTCGGTGCCCGCGAACTGGGTCCCATGGCAATCAACCACCAATCCCGGTGTGGCTAGCGCGATTCCGGCCGCTCTGGAGACGGGGGCAGGCTCCAACAGCTTCCCGATGGCACCGCCGTTCGGGCAGTTCGTCAACGGCGGTTACGGACGCAATGCCCCGCAGTACGGCTTCAAGCCGTCGATCATGGCCAAACCGCCGGCCGCCGGTTAACCGGCACGATCACCGCAACATTCACAAAGCTGAGCTGTCAACAGGCATCAGAGGATACAAGCGATGGTCGACTATGGCCTTTTTGCCGCCCGAAATCAACTCCGGGCGCATCTACACCGGGCCGGGGGTAGGGCCGATGCTGGCCGCCGCGGCCGCATGGAGCGGACTGGCCGCGGACTTTTCCGCCGCCGCGGCGGGGGCATCGATCGGTGATCTCCGAGCTGACCGGTGGCCCGTGGGTGGGGCCGGCCTCGGCGGCATTGGTCGCGGCCGCCACACCGTTCATCAGCTGGTTGGACGGCAGCGCCGACTCGGCCGGGCAGGCGGCGGTTCAGGCGTTCGCCGCCGCGGCCGCCTTCGAGACTGCGTTCGCGGCATCGGTTCCGCCGCCGGTGATCGCAGCCAACCGGGCGCTACTGGCGGCGTTGGTCGCGACCAACTTCCTCGGGCAGAACACCCCGGCGATCGCGGCAACCGAGGCCCTCTACCTGGAATTCTGGGCGCAGGACGCCGCGGCCATGTACAACTATGCGGGAAGTTCGGCGGCAGCCTCCGAGCTGACCGAGTTACCGGAACCGGCCGAGGTCGTGAATCCGGGCGGAGTGGCCGACCAAGCGGTAGCGGTGTTCAAGAGCGCGGGTCAGGCCGTCCAGACCCAGCTGAACAACGTTGGGGCACAGCTGATACCACGAATCGGTGATGTGCTACAGACGCTTTCGTCGCCGTTGAATGGCGAAGGCAGCTTGATTGATCAGTGGCTGGTTGCCGACACGCCGTTCGACGACCTCGTGCCGCTCTACACCAAATACATTTCGCCGTACATGAATTCGGTGGCGTTCTTCTTCCAGGACACCCTTTTCGTGGGCGACGAAACCGCGGGCTTCGCCAAACTCGGCAGCGTCGCCAACGACATCGGCAGCGCGGCGCAGGCGGCCGAGGCGGCAGCGCAAGCCGCCACCGCTGCCGTACCCAAACTGTCCAGCAGCGTCGGGGGAGTTGCGGCGGGCCTGGGTCGGGCCGTTCCGCTGAGCAGCGGGTTGTCGGTACCGGTGAGCTGGACTTCGGCGACCGCGCAGGCCGGATCCGGGGTGACCGCCATCAGCAACGCCACCTCTATTTCGGCCGCGGCCGAAGGCGCCGTCGGCAGCAATGTCCCGGTTGCCCCGCCGTTCGGGCAGTTCGTCAACGCCGGCAACGGCCGCAGAACTCCCGCCTACGGGCAGCGGCTGACATTCATGACCAGGCCTCCGGCGGCAGGCTGAAACCGGCTAAGCCCAGGGGTCGGCACGCTGCCACAGTGTTGGCAGGTGCACCCCGACGCCGTCCCGTGCGGCCAGTTCGTCGAGCACCCGGATGGATACGTCCAAGTCGTCACCGGCATAGGGTAAGGCCCGCAACGGTTTTGACAGTGGGCGGAAGAAATCGTCCCAATGGATGAGGACGACGCGGCGGGCGCCCACGGCGCGCACCGTCTGGTTCCAGTACTCGACGACATACGACCGGGGCTGCACGCCCAGTTGCCCCACGCTCAGGTAGACGACGTCGGCCTGCCTGCCCTGCAGTGCGCCGGGGACGTAACCGGCACTGCCTTGGATCAACACGCCTCTCCCCGACGGACGGTGCCGGATCAGCGTGGACCATGCTTCGCCGCAACGATAGGCCGACGCCCGCACCGGCGGCACCACCGGCGCGGCGATCACGCCGGGAAACCGGTCCGGTGGGCAGTGGTGTGACTCGATCAACGTAACATCGAAGGCGCTCAGCGTGATTGGTTCACCGGAGACCGCGACGACGAGCCGGTCCTCCGGCAGCCCGTGTCCGCGGCCGACATTGGCGGCCGACTCACCGCCGACCAACTGTGCGCCGGTGCGTTCGGCGACCAGGGCGGAGTCCATGACATGGTCGATGTGGGTGTGCACCGCAATGACGGCGACGAGTCGGGAGATGTTGGCCCGGGCCAGGCAGCCGTCCACCCGCGCCGCCGACGGTGCCACCTTGCCGGCCACCACCCGCGTCAGTGCCGGGCGGGAGAAGTAACCGTCGGTCATCAGCGCCGACGAGCCGTCGTCGAGTAGCAAGGTGGCCACGCCCAGCCAAGTCGCCGATAGCGGCGAATCCTGCTCTGCAACAGGAACATCGAAGCGGTTCGCATAGTCGGCAAGATCGGGACGACCCAGTTTGAGGCGCATCAGCAGAACGCTTCCAGCTGCAGGCCGGCGGCTTGCAGGCCGTCGCGTACGGCAGCGGCGATCTGGACGGCCCCGGGTGAATCACCATGCACGCAAATCGATTCCACGTTCAGTTTGACGGTGGTGCCGTCGACGGCCGTCAGCTCTCCGGAGGTGACCAGGGTGGTTACCCGGTGGGCGATCGCCGCCGGATCGTCCAGCACGGCGCCGGGCTCGCGGCGGGAGACCAAATGCCCCTCCGGGGTGTAGGCGCGGTCGGCGAAGGCTTCGGCAACGGTGCGCAAGCCGAGCCGGTCGGCTTCTTCGAAGAACGCCGATCCCGGCATTCCGAGGACCGGCAAGGACGGATCCGCCAGATGCACCGCCTCGGCGACGGCGGCGGCCTGCTCCCGATGGGTGAGAATCGAGTTATAAAGCGCCCCATGCGGTTTGACGTAACGAACCGCCGAGCCGGCACCGTGCGCCAGCGCCTGCAACGCGCCGATCTGATACACCACGTCGGCGAGCAGGTCCTCGGGGGCGACGTCGATGAAGCGTCGACCGAATCCGGCCAGATCGCGGTAGCCGACCTGCGCGCCGATGCGTACCCCGCGCTGCGCTGCCGACCGGCATACGCGGAGCAGTCCGGCCGGGTCGCCGGCGTGGAAGCCGCAAGCCAAATTGGCACTGGTGACAATCTCGAGCATGGCTTCGTCGTCCCCGAGTTGCCAGGCGCCGAATCCTTCGCCCAGGTCCGCGTTGAGATCGATGCGGGTCACTGCAGCTTGGCGATCCTGCCGGCAATCTGGTTGGCGATGTCGACCGCGGGGTTTCCGTTGGCGTTGTTCTTGCACGTCATGATGTCGATCGCGACGTTACTGCGGACGGTCAAGGCACGCTGGCAGCCCCAGCCGCCGCCGGCCTGTTCTACCTGGGCCGAACTCAGCATGCCGTTGTCGTTGTTCGCTCCGCTCACCGACCAGACCGTTTCGTGTCCGGAGTTGTTGACGTCGCTGTACTGACGGTTCGAGCAGGATTTCCAGCTCTGGACCGAGTTGTTGTAGAAGTTGTTGGCGTCGGTCGCCTTCGGGAACGCGACGACGGCCTGGATCGCGAGATTCGAGCGATTGGTGCTGTTGTCGGGGCTGTCGTCGAGGCGTTGTCCGCGGATCGACGTCCAACCGGTGCCGGAGTACACCTTTTCCTGGGCCGCCCCGTCGATCGCCAGGCAGCCGATGTCGGTCACGTTCTTGCTCCAGTCCCACATGACCTTGGCGCTGAACCAGACCTTCATCGAGGTGGCGCCCAGCACGGTGTTGATCTGGCTGGTGTCCAGCAAGACGTTGTCCAGCGAACCGACCGGGATTTCGGCTTGATTCGCCAGCCCGGCTTTCGGGCCGGGTGCGGCCTTACCCTCGACGATGTTCGTGCAGGCGGCTAAGAGCACACACGCACCGGTCAGTGCGGCTACTGCGGCAATCTGCTGACGCACCTTCCCCCTTCCCCTAACCTCGCTCACTGGGTGCTCAACAGCTTATGCGCTGGCTCCGACGATGTCGCCCGAGCAACCAGCAAACCAGGTAGATCACGAACGAGATGGTGGCCACAAACACCGATACCGGCACGCCCGGCGCCAGCGACAGCACGATTCCGCCCACCGCGGCCACCTCGGCGAAGGCCGTCGAGACGGCGATTGCCGCGACCGGCGCGGACACCACCCGGGTGGCCGCGGCGGCCGGGGTGATCAGCAGCGACATCACCAGCAACGCCCCGACGATCTGCACCGCCTGGGCGGCGACCACACCGACGAGTGCGGCGAACACGATGCCCAGCGCGCGGGTCGGCACCCCGCGGGCGGCCGCGACGTCGGGATCGACGGTGGCGAACAGCAGTGGCCGATAACAGATCACCAGCACTACGATCACCAGCGCGCACACCACCGCGAGCATGGTCAGGCCGGAATACCCCACCCCGACGATCTGGCCGGTCAGCAGCGCGAAACTGGTTCCGCTGCGGCCGGGGTAGAGGTGGATGAACAGCACCGCCAGACCCAGCCCGAACGCCAGCACCACCCCGATCACCGAATCGCGTTCCCGGTCCCGGCGGCCGAGGATGCCGAACAGCGCCGCGGCCAGTGCGCTGCCGATCAGCGCCCCCAGCCCCACCTCGAAACCGGTCAGCAACGCGAATGCCGCTCCCGTCAGCGACAATTCGGCCGAACCGTGCACGGCGAAAGACATCTGCCGCATCACGATGAACGGCCCGATCAGCCCGGAGACCAAACCCAGCAGCGCGGCCGCCACCAGCGCCTGTTGGACGAAGTCGTGTCGCAGCAGATGGGCGGTGAGGTCGAACGCGAAAAGGTGACCGAACAGGTCGGTGAGCCGGTCGTTCATCGGCCCTGCTCGGGCGGCCCGCCGACCAGGATGTAGTTGTCCTGCACCCGGACCACCTGAATGTCGGACCGGTACAGCGTCGAGAGTGTCTCGCTGGTCATCACCTCTTCGACGGTGCCGACCCGGAACCGCCCGTCCACGAGGTAGAGCACCCGGTCGACGTAGGGCAGCAGTGGGTTGACCTCGTGGGTGACCACGATGACCGCGGTTCCGGCCTCGCGCCGGCGGCGGTCGATCAGGCCGGCGACCGTCCGGGCGTGGGCCGGGTCCAGGGTCAGCAGCGGCTCGTCGCACAGCAGTAGAGCCGGGTCGCTGACCAAGGCCTGGGCGATGCGCATCCGCTGCAGTTCGCCGCCGGACATCAGTCCCACCCGCACGTCGGCCAGCGCCTCGCCGTTGACCTGTTGCAGTGCCCGATGCACCGCCTCGCGGCGGCGGGACCGACCCGCCCGGCGCAGCGGCATCGCTCCCCAGCGATGCCCGTCCACGCCCAGCGTGACCAGGTCGCGCCCGCGCAACATCACGTCCGGGTCGATCGGATGATGTTGCGGCACATAGCCTATCGGGCCGGCTACCCGCACCGAGCCGGCGCTGAGCCGCAGCTGGCCGAGCAGCACCTTGAGCAGCGAGGTCTTGCCGGTGCCGTTGGGGCCCAGCACGGCGATGAACTCGCCCGGTGACACCGACAGGTCGAGGTGGTCCCACAGCACGCGGTTCCCGAAGGCCAGCCGGGCGCCGGTCAACGCGACAGTGCTCATGGCGGGGTGATCAGCGGCCGGACCGCAGCGCCGCGGCCAGCCGGTTGACGGTGTCGCGTTGCCAGCTCAGGTAGTCCGAACCGCTCGGCAGGGTCTCGGACACCTCGGTCACCGGTACCCCCGACCGGCGGGCGGCGGCTTGCAGATCTGCCGTGGTGGCGGTGGCGGTCTGCGGGTTGACCAGCAGCGCCGCGACCTGCCGGTGGTTGATCAGATCGAGCACCGAGGCCAGGTCGGCGGGGGCGGGGTCGTTGTCGTTCTCGCTGGCAGCGGCGAAGGCCACCGGGGTGCGGTCGATCAGTCCCGACGCGTCCAGCAGGTAATGCACGACGGGTTCGGTGGCGATCACCCCGGCGGCGGGGTAGTCGGTGGCGATCGCGCGTTCGGCGCTGACGATCGCGTCGGCGCCGTGTCCGAAGGTGGCCGCGTTGGCGCGATAGTCCGCGGAGTGGCCCGGGTCGATGACCGCCAGCCGTTCGGCGATCTCGGTGGCCACCGCTTTGGCGACGCCGAGGTTGTAGAAGACGTGTTCGTCGGGTGACCCGGCGTGCGGTCCCAGGTAGGTGTAGGCGTCCACCGCCGGGATGTCGGGGTGGCCGGCCAGCACTCGGTCGACCCAGGGGTCGTAGCCGCCGCCGTTGTAGACCACCAGGTCGGCATCGGCCAATGCCGCCGCATCGGCAGGAGTGGCCTGGTAGGAGTGCGGATCGGCGCCCGCGCCGGAGAGGATCGACTTGACGGGGATGTGGTTGCCGGCCACGGCGCGCGCCACGCTGCCCCACACCTCGGTGGAGGCCACCACCGCGACGGCGCCCGGGTGGGAAGGACCATTGCTGGCGCAGCCGCTCAGAGCGGTCGCGGCCAGCAGGCAGGAGCCGAGCGCGGGAACGCCGACGCGCAGCAGTCTGCGCCAGCTCATTCGCACTCGGTGTCCTCTCGGGGCCGGTAGGCCGACACACCATCATAATGAAAATCGTTTCCATTAGAAAGTCGACCGCGTCGTCCTGCGCGAACGCCCGCTGAACGCCCGGTAGCCTCACGAAACGTGAGTCCCACACCGCGCAGGCGGGCGACTCTGGCGTCGTTGGCGGCCGAGCTCAAGGTATCGCGCACCACGATCTCGAACGCCTTCAATCGGCCCGATCAGCTTTCGCCCGAACTTCGTCAGCGGGTGCTGGACACCGCCAAACGGCTCGGTTACGCGGGACCGGACCCGGTGGCACGGTCGTTGCGCACCCGCAAGGCCGGCGCCGTCGGACTGGTGATGACCGAGGCGCTGACTTACTCGTTCAGCGATCCGGCGGCGCGGGATTTCGTTGCGGGGGTGGCACAGTCGTGCGAGGAGCTGGGGCAGGGCCTGCTGCTGGTAGCCGTCGGCCCCGGTCGCAGCATCGAAGACGGCACCACCGCCATCCTGGGCGCCGGGGTGGACGGCTTCGTGGTGTATTCGGTCCGTGACGACGATCCTTATCTGCAGGTGGTGTTGCAGCGGCGGCTGCCGGTGGTGGTCGTCGATCAGCCGATTGGTCTGGCCGGAGTGTCCCGGGTGGGCATCGACGACCGGGCCGCGATGCGGGAGCTGGCCGAATACGTATTAGGGCTCGGCCACCGCGAGATCGGGCTGCTGACCATGCGGCTGGGTCGGGTCCGGCGTCAGGGGTTGGTTGATCCCGAACGGCTCAGGTCCCCGACGTTCGACGTGCAGCGTGAGCGCATCATCGGTGTCTGGGAGGCGATGTCGGCCGCCGGCCTGGACCCGGATTCGTTGACCGTGGTGGAAAGTGACGAGCATCTGCCGACTTCGGGCGGGGATGCGGCCAAGGTGGCGCTGGAGGCCAATCCGAGGATCACCGCGCTGCTGTGCACCGCGGACATCCTGGCCTTGTCGGCGATGGATTACCTTCGCGCACATGGCATTTACGTGCCGGGGCAGCTGACCGTCACCGGTTTCGACGGCGTGCAGGAAGCGCTCGGACGCGGGTTGACCACGGTCGCGCAACCCAGCCTGCAGAAGGGTCGCCGGGCGGGGGAGTTGGTGCTAAATCCGCCACGCAACGGTCTGCCGGTGGTCGAACTGCTGCAGACCGAGCTGGTCCGCGGTCGTACCTGCGGGCCGCCGGCCTAGCCCGATCATCGCGCGACCCGCTGCGGCCGCGCTTGCGATCGCGACTAGCCCGATGGTCGCGACCCGCTGCGGCCGCGCCTGCGGCCGCGCTTGCGATCGCGACTAGCAGTTCTCGTGGTTGCCGATCAGCAGCCGCACCGCCAGATCGAGGCGTTTGCTCACGTCGGTGGCAGAGGCGCGGCGGGTGAGCCAGGCCAGCAGATTGGACAGCCACACATCGGAGATCACCCGCGCGATGTGGTACTGATCCTCGGTCGGTTCGCCGTCGGCCATCGCGCGGGCGAACATCGAGTCGATCAGCTTCTCCACCTGGTCGACCTCGCTGGCCGCCGAGGCGTCGGCGAACACGTAGGCCCGCGTCATCGCCTCGGTGAGCAGGGGGTTGCGCTGCATCGCCCGGTTGAGCTTGCCGACCATGAAGTTCAGCCGCTGGAAAGGGGTGCCGCCGGCCACCGCGGACCGGTCGGTCTTGGCGTCGATGCGGCTGAACTCGCGGCCCAGCGCCGACACCAGCAGGTGCACCTTCGACGGGAAGTACCGGTACAGGGTGCCGACGGCGACATCGGCGCGGTCGGCGACGGCGCGCATCTGCACGGCCTCGTAGCCGCCCTTGGAGGCGATGGCCATGGTGGCGTCCAGGATGCGCTTGCGGCGTTCGCGTTGCGCCTCGGAACCGAGCTCGGACTCAGCCAGCACCGCCACGTTCACAACCTCGCGAGGCTGATTGTCAGGAGCGCGGCCCTGGCTGGCGTTCGGTGGCGACATGGTTGAAAACGATACGCATTCTCGGCGTGAATCTCCCACCTCCCCGCAGCCGGGACAACGACGTGTACTGGCTCGATAACCGCCTACTTGACGGTCGATTGTATGCACTATTAGAACACGTTCTAGTGTGGAGAAAAGATATCTTGGTGTGTGAATTTGACGACTCGGAGGACTGCTGGTGGTAGCGACCGTCACCGATGAACAGTTCGCGGCGCGCGAACTGGTGCGCGATTGGGCGCGCAGTGCGGCCGGGATCGCCGCGATCCGGGAAGTCGAACAGGGCGACGTCGACGCCTGGCGGCCGGTGTTCGCCGGGCTGGCCGAGCTGGGGCTGTTCGGTGTCGCGGTGTCCGAGGACGCCGGTGGTGCCGGGGGCAGCGTCGAGGACCTCTGCGCGATGGTCGAGGAGGCCGCCAAGGCGCTGGTGCCCGGGCCGGTCGCAACGACGGCGCTGGCCACTCTTGTTGTCACCGACGCGGACCTGCTGGGCGCGCTGGCGACGGGTGAGCGCTTCGCCGGGCTGGCGCTGGAAGGTGACGTGCAGTTCGACGGTCAGGCCGCCTCCGGTGCCGTTCCCTGGGCGTTGGGCGCCGCGGCCGGCGGTGTGTTACTGGTGTCTTCGGGTGGGGTGTGGCTGCTGGTCGACCTGGACGGCGAGGGCGTCGTCGTGGAGCCGTTGCCGGCCACCGACTTCTCGCGGCCGCTGGGCCGGGTGACGCTGACGTCGGCGCCCGCGGTCGCGTTGCAGGCCACCGACGTGACGGACCTCGCGGCCACCCTGCTGGCCGCCGAGGCGGCCGGCGTCACCCGCTATGCGCTGGAAACCGCGGTCGCTTACGCCAAGGTGCGCGAGCAGTTCGGCAGGCCGATCGGCAGTTTCCAGGCCATCAAGCACATCTGCGCGGAGATGCTGTGCCGCGCCGAGCAGGCCGAGGTGGCGGCCGCCGACGCGGCTCGCGCCGCCGGCGAATCCGATGGCGAGCAGTTCGCCATCGCGGCTGCGCTGGCCGCCAGCCTTGGCATCGCCGCCGCGAAGGCCAACGTCAAAGACTGCATCCAGGTGCTTGGCGGCATCGGCTGCACCTGGGAACACGACGCGCATCTGTATTTACGTCGTGCCCACAGCATCGGCCGATTCCTGGGCGGTCCGCAACGCTGGCTGCGCCGGGTCGCCGCGCTCACCCAGGACGGCGTCCGTCGGCAACTGTCGATCGACCTCACCGAGGTCGAGGGTCGTCGCGACGAGATCGCCGCGGCCGTCGCCGAGGTGGCCGCGCTGCCCGCCGACCAGCGGCAGGCGGCGCTGGCCGAAAAGGGCCTGCAGGCACCGCACTGGCCGCCGCCCTACGGGCGCGGCGCGGGTCCGGCCGAACAGCTGCTGATCGACCAGGAGCTGGCCGCCGCCGGCGTCGAGCGACCCGATCTGGTGATCGGTTGGTGGGCGGCGCCGACCATCCTCGAGCACGGCACGCCCGAGCAGATCGAGCGGTTCGTGCCGGCCACCCTGCGCGGCGACTTCCTGTGGTGCCAGTTGTTCTCCGAACCGGGCGCCGGGTCGGACCTGGCGTCGCTGCGCACCAAGGCGGTCCGGGGGGACGGGGGCTGGCTGCTCACCGGCCAGAAGGTGTGGACGTCGGCGGCGCACAAGGCCGCCTGGGGGGTGTGCCTGGCCCGCACGGACCCGGACGTCCCGAAGCACAAAGGCATCACCTACTTCCTGGTCGACATGAAGGCACCGGGCATCGAGATCCGACCGCTGCGCGAGATCACCGGCGACTCACTGTTCAACGAGGTCTTTCTGGACAACGTCTTCGTTCCCGACGAGATGGTGGTCGGCAACGTCAACGACGGCTGGCGGCTGGCCCGCACCACGCTGGCCAACGAGCGGATCGCGATGGCCAACGGCACCGCGCTGGGAAATCCGATGGAGGAGCTGCTCAAACTGCTCGCCGCGCTCGATCTTGACGTCTCCCAACAGGAACGGCTCGCCCAGCTGATCCTGCTGGCACAGACCGGCGCGCTGCTGGATCAGCGCATCGCCCAGCTGGCCGTGGGCGGCCAGGACCCCGGCGCCCAGTCCAGCGTGCGCAAGCTGATCGGGGTGCGGTATCGGCAGGAACTGGCCGAGTTCACCATGGACGTCTCCGACGGCGGCGGACTCGTCGACAACCGGGCGCGAAACGACCGGGCGGTGTTCGACTTCCTCAACACCCGCTGCCTGACCATCGCCGGGGGCACCGAGCAGATCCTGCTCACCGTCGCTGCCGAGCGGCTGCTCGGCCTGCCCCGCTAGCGGGTTCATCCAACGCCGGTCCCCAGCCGGCTGCTCGGGTGCGCGACGGGCAACCGCCGGTGTGGCCGGTCGACCGCGAGCCGGCGAAACCGTCGGGACTGAAAACATAGGGAAATCCCTAATTGAGACGGGTGCGCCAGCGGCTTTAGGTTGAGCCATCGCGGAGGCGTAGTTGCCAACATCGCCGAACACACGAGATCGGGCGGCATGACTGCGTGTCGCGCAGTCGCGTGGAAAGGGAGACCATGTCGAGGGATTCAGCTTGCCAACGCAGCCACGTCGGCTCTCGGCCACGGGGTCGTGCGGCCCGGGGGCGGGGGCCGAGCGCCTCCGCCGGATTGCTCGCTGCTGCGGCCGCAGCGATTGTTGTTGTCCCGCTGGGCATCCCGCCCGCAGCCAATGCCGATCCGGCACGGCACACCGTCGTCTACCGGATCCTCGGCGGCGGCGATGTGTACTCGGTCATACCCGACCCCGGGACCGCGGTTTATCCGGCGAGCACCACGACCTGGGTCCCGGTCCCCTGGTCGCAGACCGTGAAGGTCACCGGAAGCCCGTACCTGGCGCTGAACTACACCGACAAATCCGGTGGACCGCACGACTGCGCGATCGAGGTGGACGGCCAACCCGTCGCGCTCACCGAACACAAGGCCGGTAGGTGCGCCTACCAAATCCCCGGCCCCGCACAGTAATTGCATCGGGGCTGCGAAGTGAGAGTCTCGGACAGTGCAAACCCGCCGAGGTAAGGGAGAGCAGCGGTGAAGCGTCAGATCGTCGTCGGTCTCATCGGCCTGGTCACGGTAATCGCCTGTGTTGCTGGATGTTCCAGCCATAATTCGAACTCGTCAGCGTCGAACTCGGCACCGGCCGCGGCTGGGCCACAGGTGATCGTGGACGGTAAAAACCTGAACGTCAGCGGTCCGGTCACCTGCAAGACGACCGGCGACACGATCAACATCGGCATCGGTGACCCGTCCAAAGGCATTGGGGCAGTGGTCAGTAAGGACAATCCGCCCATCGTTCACGCGGTCGGACTGGGCAACGTCGACGGCATTACGCTCGGTTTTTCCGACGCCGCAAAGGGTCAGGGCGGCAACGCCGGAGCAGCGGTCGCCGACAACGCGATCCAGATTAAGGGCACGGCGAGCGGGGCCGATGTGAGCGATCCGCACCGGCCCAAGCCCGTGACCAAACAGTTCGAGATGGACGTGACCTGTCCGTAGCCCTGGCCCAGCAATCGTTAGAACGCCCGAGAGGGGACGAATGCAATGTCTGTCAAGCGTTTAGCCGCAGCAGCGGCGGTGGCGACGGGCCTGGGCATATCGGTGCTGGCGGTCAACGAGCGACCGGCGAATTCGGCCCCGCTGGACCCGTCGCCATGTCCCAGTTGGGAGCGGGGCTGCTCCGGTAACCCCAATCCCGCTAATCCCAATCCCGGTTACGGGGGCACCGCCACGCTGCCGCCGGCAGCCCCGCGCCGCGCACCACGCCGCCGCCGACCCACAGCACGCCGCCCCCGACCACCTGGCAGCCGACCCCGACCCCGACTCCGACGCACAGCACGCCGCCGCAGACGACGCCGACCCCGACGCACAGCACGCCGCCACCGCAGACCACCTGGCAGTCGACCCCGACGCGCAGCACACCACCGCCGACGTCCAGTACCTGGCAGAAGCCGCCCGCGAATAGCACATCGTCCCCGATGCCGACGGAATGTCCCAGCTGGGACAGGAATTGCTCCGCGGCCCCCAGCACGCCCGGGACCGGGGGCGCCGGTACCACGCCACCGAGCTCCTGGAAGCAGACGCCGACGATCGGCACCACGTCATCGCTGCCGACGGAATGTCCCAGCTGGTACAAGAACTGCACCGCGGCCCCCAACACCGGTCCCGGATACGGGGGCTCGACGCCACCCACCACCGGGGCGCAATGGAGCGGTACGTCGCCAACCACCGGGGCACCCTGGACCGGAACCACCAGTCAACCGGGCCAGCGCACCTCATACCCGCCGACGGCTACTCGCCCCGTCCTCAACGCGCCGTGGACCCAACCTCCCCACCCGCCGTACTACCCGCCGCGCCCGCCCATCTTGCGTCCCACCGGTGAAATAGGTGGTCCCGCCAACGTGCCGAGTGGCTTCTGCGTGCCAGGGCAGGAGCGCCGCCCCCGCCGCCGCCCAGCGGTTACGGGTGGAGCAATGGTCCCGCCCCGGGTCCCCGCCCCCGAACTGGGAAGGCCCGCCGCCCGCCGGTGGCTGGAACGGGCCGGCGCCCGCCGGCGGCTGGAACCAACCCTGGCAAGGGACGCCGGTAGACGCGTCCTACGGACAGAACTATTACGCGCCGTTCACTTACAACGACTTCACCGTCCTACCCGTCTTCAACGCGGACTACGGGGGCTTTGGTTACTGGTTTTTCGGTACGTGGATACCGCTGTACTGACGGCGACGGTAACTCAGCCCGCAGGCAATCCTGCACTGCGGCAACGGAAATGGGTGTGACGTGCGCACAACCCGGATCGACGGCGTCCATATCCTCTGGAACGGTGGCGAACACCATGGCGCAACCACAACAGTTCCTCGTCGAGTGGTACGGGCCGCGAACGTGCGCCCGCCCGATAGGGGAGATCGTCGATCTGCTCAACGGCCGGGCTGAATTCATGGCTACTCGTGGGACGGTGGTCCGGCTCCTGACGGCGATGACGGTGCCGGGCGACAATTACACGTTCGGGGTCTTCGCCGCCGAATCAGCCGAGGTCGTCGCGCTGATCTGCGGCGACGTCGGCGCACCCGCGGAACGGATCAGCGGCGGCGTCGGTTGGGTGCGGCCCGAGAATTGCTGACGCCCGGCTCGACGGCGCCGCCAAGCCGCCCCGGCACGTCCTCGAGTCAGTACATCGACCGGGTCAGCGCAGTTCTGCGAGAATATTCTAGGTAACACCGGCCGGTCGGACTCCAAGATTGTAAGGAGTCAACGGCATGCGTGTCGGGCATGAAGACAGGCCGCTGTCGCTACGTTGCCGGTGAAGGCGAGGGGGCAGAATATTTGGATTGTGTGAGTTTGATGTGACGGAGCGAATTGTCGGTCGGCAGGCCGAAGAGCTGGCCGTCGGCGATTTCCTCGACTCTGTGCCAGTCAGGCCGGGTGCCCTGGTCATCGAGGGCGAGGCGGGGATCGGCAAAACGACGGTGTGGGGGGACGCGGTCCGTCGGGCCGGCGAGCGCGGATATCGCGTGTTGAGTTGCCGCGCCGCCGCGGCCGAGTCGGTGCTGGCATATACGGTGCTGGCCGATCTGCTCGGTGCCGTGGACGACACCGTGTGGGCGGACCTGCCCGCTCCGCAGCAGCAGGCCCTGGATGGTGCGCTGCTGCGGCGCCCGGTCGCGGCTTCCGGGATTGATCCCAGGGCCGTGGCGGCGGCGTTCCTGGCGGTTGTTGTTCGGCTCTCGGCGCTTCGTCCCATCGTCATCGCCATCGACGATCTGCAGTGGGCAGACGCCTCCAGCGCCAATGTGGTGGCGTATACCGCGCGCCGGCTGCCGTCCGGTGCTGGTCTGTTGTGCACGACGCGCACGGAGGAGGCCGGTGCGCGGTTGCAGTTGCCGAGTTCCGACGCAGTACGTCGGGTCCGGATGCGGCCATTCACCGTGGGCGAGTTACATCAGTTGCTGTTGATCCGGTTGGGGCAGTCAGCGGCGCGTCCCACCCTGCTGCGCATTCACGAAATGACCGGCGGCAACCCGTTTTACGCACTCGAGTTGGCCCGAGAGCTCGACACCGGCGACCGAGCCGTCGAATGGAGCTTGCCGGACAGCCTCAGTGGCCTGGTCCGTGCGAGGATCAGTCGGGTCGGCGCCGAAGATGTTCTGCTCGCCATCGCGAGCCTGCCTGATCCGACGGTGACGATGGTGGCGCAGGCCACCAACTCGACGCCGGAGCGGGTGGTGAAATCGCTCAGTGCAGCCGAGAACCAGGCGGTGGTGACCATCGAGGGGAGCCGACTCCGCTTCACCCATCCCCTTCTTTCGCATGGCGTCTACAGCACAACGGAGCCCGGTCGTCGCCGCGAAATGCACCGGCGGCTAGCCGAACTCATCGATCAGCCCGAATTGCACGCCCGACACCTCGCGCTTGCCGATACATCCGGGAAGCCGGAGACCATCGCCGCGCTGGACGCGGCCGCCGCGATCGCCCGTGACAGAGGAGCGCCGGCCGCTGCCGCCGAACTTCTCGAACTAGCCGTCGGTCTAGCCGGTGACAACGATCCGCGACGCAAAATTCGCTGTGCGACAGATTATTTCATTGCAGGCGACACCGGCCGAGCTAGACGGATGCTCGACGTGGCTGTCGGGGCGGTCCCGTCCGGCCCGATCCGCGCCGAGGCATTGCATCAACTGGGGCTGGTCGTCCTCTCCGACGACAGCTTCCACGAGGCAGCGCAACTACTCGAAGAGGCACTGAACGAGAGTGACGCCGACACCGGGTTGCGGGTGCTCATCCTGATCAGCTTGACGTTCGCCCTCGTCAACGCCGGCCGGCACGAGGACGCCTGCGACCGCGTCCGGCAGGCGGTGGCCGATGCCGAGCAGTTGGGGGCCGCTGCTCTGCTCGCTCCCGCTCTGGGCATGCGCGCGGTGCTGGACTTCATGGGCGGCAAGGGGGTTTGACGAGCCGACCCTCCACCGCGCGGTGCAAATCGAGGTGCCGCGTTCGCTCGTCCCGTTGGCTCAGCGGCCTCGCGTACAAATGAACCTGCTGCGGGCCTGGACGGGCGAATTGGGCCGTGCGCGTGCGGAGTTGGCGCAGGTGGAACAGGAGTGTCTTGCCCTCGGTGAAGAAGCCGAGCTGGTGTTCATCGGCTTTCACCTGGTGATGATCGATATCTGGCGCGGCGACCTCACCGGCGCGGCGGCCGTCGCCGACGTCACCATGGAACGGGCACTCCAGCTGGGCGGAGACTTCCCCCCTGTTCATCGCACTCACCCTTCGGGCGGCGGTCGCCGCCTATGTCGGCCACCTGGACGACGCGCGAAGCGATCTGAGCCAGGCGATAGCAGCTGCCAGACGTTGCGGCTCAACACGTTTGGGCGAGTGGTCGGCGACGTTGGCCGGATTCGTCGAGGTGTCGGCGGGTAACTACCACGCCGCCCTGGATGCGCTCGAACCGCTGTTTCCCATGCTGGAACTCTTTCCGGACACCTGCGAGATCATCTCGTCGTCGTTTGTCCCCGAGGCCGTCGAGGCCCTGATAGGTCTTGGTCGATTGGACGAGGCCGAGCCGATGGTGGACAAGTTGGAACGCAATGGCCGCCGACTCGACCGCGCATGGACGCTGGCGGTGGGTCTGCGCTGTCGTGCCATGCTGCAGGCCGCGCGCGGTGACGTCGCAGGCGCCATCGCTAGTGTCGAGCAGGCTTTATCCGAGCACCAGCGCCTTCCGATGCCGTTCGAACGAGCTCGCACCCTGCTGTTGTCCGGCCAGTTGCAGCGCCGTCAGCGCCGCCGCGACGCGGCTGGTGTGGCGCTGCGCGAGGCGCGGAGGACATTCGAGCAACTCGGGACTGCGGTGTGGGTCGAGCGCGCCGACTACGAACTGGCACGCGGCGTGCCGGTCCGGGACCGCAACCCAGGTTTGAGCGCCACCGAGGAACGCGTCGCCGGCATGGCCGTCCTGGGCATGACCAACCGCGACATTGCCGCCGCCATGTTCGTGAGCCCGAAAACCGTGGAGGTCAACCTGAGCCACATCTATCGCAAACTCGGCATCCGATCCCGCGCCGAGCTCCATCAGGCACTTCAGGCCTGGGAGGAAAAGTCGCCTTCTGAGTCACCGTAGCCGCTGGCTCGGTCGAGCTTTCAGGTGATCGGCGTCTGTGCGCAGGTGCTGGGCGAGGTGAGGTTGACTCCCGGATAGACCACCTGCATGTGTGTGCACACGTATACCACCGTGTTCGCCGACAGCGGCTGGCCCGTCGACCAACTCGTCGAGTTGATGACCCCGGTCGTCTGGTACTTCTCCGGTGGTCCGTCGCCGAAATACACGGTGGTGACCGTGTCGATCCCGCCTTCTTTGAAGACCCGCTCGAATTGGCTGGTGGCGTGCACGTCCAAGTACGCCAGGCGATTGTTCGACCGGATTTCGGTGGTCTGGCGCGCCCACAGGCCGGACGGGAAGCCGGCCGGCCCGTCCGGGGTGCGCAGGTTGGCGCCCGCGACGAAGTCGCAGTTGCCACCGCCGTGGCAGTCGACGAAGGAGTGCGTCTCGATCTGGGTGACGTCGTCCACCGGGAACAGCGTGGTTGCGGTGTTGGCGCCGGCGCCGGCGATCGGAGTGGGCAGCAGCGCCGTCAGGAGCCCGGCCAGCGCAACACCCGGTATCAGCCGCTTCATCCTGCTCCCCTTCCGCCGGGTACCAGCTGAACTTAACCGCTGTGATCAGTCGTCGTAAGTGACTTCCACCGAATCGGTCTCCGGGTGCGCTTGGCAGGCCAGGATCAGGCCCTCGTCCAGGTCCTGCTGCTCCAGCACGTCGTTGACCTCCATGCTCACCTTGCCCCCGCGCAGGGTGACGGCGCACGCGCCGCAGTGGCCTTCGCGGCAGGAGAACGGCGCGTCCAGACCCTTGGCCAGCAGCACGTCGAGCAGCTTGGCGCTGCGCGGCCACGACACCGTGTAGGTTTCCCCGTCCAGCTCGACGACCGCGGTAGCCGGACCCGCGTCGTCCTCGTCGGCGGCGTCGTCGATTTTGACCGCCGCGAACGGGTCCGATTCCAGCGACTTGAACACCTCGATATGCACTTGCGCCGCAGGGACTTTCAGTGTTTCCAGCGCAACCCGCGCCGCTTCCATGAAGGGGCCGGGTCCGCAGATGAAGACCGGCCGGTCGGTGAACGGGGCGGCCAGTTTGGCCAGCGCGGCCGCGCTGGGCAGTCCCTGCAGCGATTCCAGCCAGTGCAGCACGGTGAGCCGGTCGGGGTACTTTCCGGACAGCTCCCGCAGCGCATCGCAGAAGATCACCGAGTTCTCGTCGCGGTTGGCGTAGATGACCGTCACCTGGCCGCTGCCTTCGGACAGCGCCGACTTGCAGATCGACATGATCGGGGTGATGCCGCTGCCGGCGGCCAGCAGCAGGAAATCGTCGTCGAGGGTTTTGGGCACGAAGGTGCCCGACGGGGCGAGCACGTGGATGTGCATGCCCGGGTGCGCGTGGTCGCACAGCCAGTTGGAGGCGTAGCCGTCGGCGGTGCGTTTGACCGTCACCGTCAACGCCTCGTCGGTGAACGGTGAGCTGCACAGCGAGTAGCAGCGCGCCACCGATCCGGTGCGTTCGCTGGGCACCCGCAGGGTCAGGAACTGGCCGGGGAGTAGCGCAGCCGGGCGGGCGGGATCTGCGGGTCGTCTGGTCCGTCGGGGACCGCGAACACCAGCGACCGCGCATCGTCGGTTTCCGCGACGACCTCGGCGATCCGCAGCGTAAGGACGTGGTCGCCGAGCGGTTCGTCGGGTAGTTGGTCCAGATCCGCCTCGGTCAAGGCGCGCCCTCTCTTCCGGTTCAACTAGAACATGTTATAGAAAACCCGATTCATATCTCTACCAGCCGCAGGAATACCCTGCTCGACACAAATCGGAACGTGTTCTAGTCTTTGTCTAGTCTTGGTCTAGGTGCGACTCAGCCCGCACTCCCACAGGAGGCAAACGTAAGTGACCACCATTCAACAGCGTGATGCGCAGCAGGTGTTAGCTGCCGTCGACGATCTGCTCCCGCGGATTCGCGAACGTGCGCAGGCGACGGAAGACCTACGCCGGCTGCCCGAGGAGTCGGTGGCCGAACTCGACGAAGCGGGCTTTTTCACCCTGTTGCAGCCCGAGCAGTGGGGCGGCCTGCAGTGCGACCCCGCGCTGTTCTACGAGGCGGTGCGGCGGATCGCCAGTGCGTGTGGCTCCACCGGTTGGGTGAGCTCGATCCTGGGGGTGCACAACTGGCACCTCGCGTTGTTCGACCAGCAGGCTCAGGAGGAGGTCTGGGGCGAGGACACCTCGACGCGCATCTCGTCTTCCTACGCCCCGATGGGTGCCGGCGTGGTGGTCGACGGCGGTTACCTGGTCAACGGTTCCTGGAACTGGTCCTCGGGTTGCGACCACGCCACCTGGGCCTTCCTGGGCGGGCCGGTGATCAAGGACGGCCGGCCGGTGGACTTCGGCAGCTTCCTGATCCCGATCAGCGACTACCGCATCGACGACGTCTGGCACGTGGTCGGTCTTAAGGGCACCGGCAGCAACACCGTCGTCGTCAAGGACGTGTTCGTGCCCCGGCACCGGTTCCTGTCCTACAAGGCGATGAACGACGGCACCGCCGGGGGGTACCAGCGCAACACTGCACCGGTTTACAAGATGCCTTGGGGCACAATGCATCCCACCACTATCTCGGCTCCGATCGTGGGAATGGCCTACGGCGCCTACGCCGCGCATGTCGAGCATCAGGGCAAGCGGGTGCGCGCCGCGTTCGCCGGCGAGAAGGCCAAGGACGACCCGTTCGCCAAGATCCGCATCGCCGAGGCGGCCAGCGACATCGACGCCGCGTGGCGCCAGCTGAGCGGCAACGTCGCCGACGAGTACGCGCTGCTGTCGGCCGGCAAGGAGATCCCGTTCGAATTGCGCGCCCGCGCCCGTCGCGACCAGGTGCGTGCCACCGGCCGCGCGATCGCCTCGATCGACCGGCTCTTCGAGGCATCCGGCGCCACCGCGCTGGGCATCGACCAACCGGTGCAACGGTTCTGGCGCGACGCCCACGCCGGCCGGGTGCACGCGGCCAACGACCCCGAGCGGGCGTATGTGATCTTCGGCAACAACGAGTTCGGGTTGCCGCCCGGCGACACCATGGTTTGATGACCAGTACCGACGAGCTCACGTTCGAATCCACCTCGCGCTACGCCGAAGTCGACGTCGACGGGCCGCTGAAGCTGCACTATCACGAGGCCGGGGCAGGCAACCATCAGACGGTGGTGCTGCTGCACGGTGGCGGGCCCGGGGCCTCGAGTTGGTCGAACTTCTCCCGCAATATCGCGGTGCTGGCCCAGCATTTCCACGTCCTCGCCGTCGACCAGCCGGGCTACGGGCACTCCGACAAGCGCGCCGAGCACGGGCAGTTCAACCGCTACGCGGCCCGGGCGCTCAAGGGCCTGTTCGACCAACTCGACCTCAAACGCGTTCCGCTGGTCGGCAATTCGCTGGGCGGCGGTACTGCGGTGCGGTTCGCGCTGGACTACCCGGAGCTGGCAGGCAAGCTGGTGCTGATGGGGCCGGGTGGTCTGAGCGTCAACCTGTTCGCGCCCGACCCCACCGAGGGGGTCAAGCGGCTGGGCAAGTTCTCCGTTGAGCCCACCCGGGAGAACCTCGAGGCGTTCCTTCGCGTAATGGTCTACGACCAGAAGCTGATCACCCCCGAGTTGATCGACCAGCGTTTCGAGCTGGCCAGCACCCCGGAGTCGCTGGCCGCCACCCGGGCAATGGGAATGTCGTTCTCCGGGGCCGATTTCGAGCTCGGCATGATGTGGCGAGAGGTGTACAAGCTGCGCCAGCCGGTGCTGTTGATCTGGGGCCGGGAAGACCGTGTCAACCCACTCGACGGTGCGTTGGTGGCGCTCAAGACCATTCCCCGCGCGCAGCTGCATGTGTTCGGGCAGTGCGGGCACTGGGCTCAGGTGGAGAAGTTCGACGAGTTCAACAACCTGACCATCGATTTCCTGGGAGGTTCCAGATGAGCATCCGGTCATTGGGTTACCTGCGCATCGAGGCCACCGACATGGCCGCCTGGCGTGAATTCGGTCTTAAGGTGCTCGGCATGGTCGAGGGCAAGGGCACCACGGAGGGCGCGCTCTATCTGCGGATGGACGATTTCCCGGCCCGGTTGGTGATCGTGCCGGGCGAACAGGACCGGCTCATCGAGGCCGGCTGGGAATGCGCGAACGCCGCTGGGCTGCAGGAGATCCGGAACCGGCTCGATGTCGAGGGCACGCCCTACAAGGAAGCCACCGCCGCCGAACTGGCTGACCGCCGGGTCGACGAGATGATCCGGTTCTCCGATCCGTCCGGTAACTGCCTGGAGGTCTTTCACGGCGCCGCGCTGGAACACCGTCGGGTGGTCAGCCCGTACGGGCACAAGTTCGTCACCGCCGAGCAGGGCCTGGGGCATGTGGTGCTGACCACTCGCGACGACGAAGAGACGTTGCACTTCTACCGCGACGTCCTGGGCTTCAAGCTGCGTGACTCGATGCGACTGCCGCCGCAGGTGGTAGGCCGGCCGGCCGACGGTCCACCCGCCTGGCTGCGGTTCCTGGGTTGCAACCCGCGTCATCACAGCCTTGCCTTCATGCCCGGACAGACCCCCAGCGGCATCGTGCACCTGATGGTCGAAGTGGGAGAGGCCGACGACGTGGGGCTGTGCCTGGACCGCGCGCTGCGGAAGAAGGTACCGATGTCGGCGACGCTGGGTCGCCACGTCAACGATCTGATGCTGTCCTTCTACATGAAGACCCCCAGTGGATTCGATGTCGAATTCGGTTGCGAGGGAAGACAAGTCGAAGACGACGACTGGATCGCCCGGGAGAGCACGGCAATCAGCTTGTGGGGCCACGACTTCAGCGTCGGCTTCAAGGCTTAGATTCCTACCCTGCATCATGGCCGCTCCGCCGATCGACCCGCGCACCTTCCGCAATGTGCTGGGCCAGTTCTGCACCGGGATCACCATCATCACCACCGTGCATGACGGCGTACCGGTCGGCTTCGCCTGCCAGTCGTTCGCGGCACTGTCGCTGGATCCCCCGCTGGTGCTGTTCTGCCCCACCAAGGTGTCACGGTCCTGGCAGGCGATCGAGGCCAGCGGCCGGTTCTGCGTGAACATGCTGACCGAGGCGCAGAAACCCGTCTCGGCCCGGTTCGGCTCCAAGGAGCCGGACAAGTTCGCGGGGATCGATTGGCGCCCTTCGGAACTCGGTTCACCGATCATCGACGGTTCGCTGGCCTACATCGACTGTACGGTGGCCTCGGTGCACGACGGCGGCGACCATTTCGTGGTGTTCGGTGCGGTGCAGTCCTTGTCGGAGGCGCCCAAGATCAAGCCCCGTCCGCTGTTGTTCTATCGCGGCGAGTACACCGGCATCGAGCCGGACAAGAACACCCCGGCGCAGTGGCGCGACGACCTGGAGGCGTTCCTGACCACCACCACCGAGGACACCTGGCTCTGATGCGGGTGCGCGGAACCTTGTCCCACAAGAACGCTCGCTGACGCAGGTTTGGCACCGCTTGACGCGGAAATACGTTGGGAATGTCGAAAAAGCCCGCCACCAACGTACTCGTCGGATATCTGAACACGCAGATCGATCAGGTCATGGCCGGTGACGTCGGCCTGCGAGGCGGGGACGACCCGATACATGACACCCGGGTGGCGATCCGCCGGCTGCGCAGCACACTGCGCGTGTTCGGTGCGGTGCTGGACGGCGCGGCGATCGACGGCCTGGACGACGAGCTGAAGTGGTTCGCCGGCCTGCTCGGCGAGGTGCGTGACTGTCAAGTGCAGTTGCGCCGCTTCGCCGAGGCCGTCGACGAGCTTCCCGACGTGCTGGTGCTGGGTCCGGTCAAGTCGCGGATCCGCAACGACCTCAAAGCGATCGAACTGCCGGCGCGTGCCCGGGTGGGCGAGGAGATGGATTCCGAACGCTACCAGCAACTGATGGCGACGCTGCTCGAACTGCGCACCAAACCGCCTGTCGTAGCAGGAATCACGGAGAAGCGGCTACGCAAACGGGCGGACCACGCGCGCCGTAAGGCGGATCGCCGGTTGGAGGCCGCCCTGGCCGACGGTTCGGGTGAGATGCTGCACCGCGCCCGGAAGGCCGCCAAGCGGGCCCGCTACGCCGCCGAGCTGTGCCGGCCTGTGCAGCCGGGATATCGTCGAAATATCAAGAAGTACAAGCGAATTCAGACCGTTCTGGGTGATCATCAGGATGCGGTGGTGGCTTGCGATGTGTTGCGTCGCCTGGCGGTGACAGCGGGAACGGCTCAGGGTGAGAACGGCTTTACCTACGGGCTGCTCTATGCGCGCGAGCAGCAGGTCGCGGCGCGCAGCCGGGAGGCGGTGCGGGGGCTCTGAGCGGCATCGGCCGCCAGACCGCCGGGCACGCAGGAGCCCCGCCAGTAGTCGGTTGTCTTTTCTGAAAGTTGATATCACCGGCGCTAGCGCTTTCGCGAAAAGAGCGATGACTCCATTTAGCCAGCCGGTCCGCCGGGTGACTACCGAACCCAGTGCCGCGGGTGTTAACAATCCCGGGTGAACCGCTACACGTACCGCGCGCAGTGGTGCCCGGACAACGACGAATACGTCGCAAAGTGTCTGGAATTCCCGTACTTGAGGGAGCGGGCGCCAACCGCGCAACAGGCCGTCGCTCTGGTGGTGGCAGCCCTCGACGAGAAATTGGCGATCATGCAGGAGTTGGGCGAGCATCCGCCGCCGTCGCTCACCGACCGCAACTACAGCGGCACCTTCATCGTCCGAACCTCGACTGCGCTGCACCTGCGCCTTGCGCTGGAAGCCCAGGAAGAGGGAGTGTCGATGAACCAGTGGGTCGTACAGCAGTTGACTGGCCGGCGGCGTGGCGAACCAGCCTATCCCTGGGACTAGGTACCAGGTAACGCTGCTGCGACAAAGTGAGTGGAGGGGTCGCAGCAGCGTTACGGGATCGGGACCGCTCAGGTGTGTGCCCCACGGTAGTGCTCGGTGTCGCGGGCCTGGCCGGGCTGCTCGGTGTGGGGTGGCTCGGTGCGGGCTGTCGGGTCGAGGTCGTCGGCGCGCTTCCACTGTTCGTCGAGTTGTTCGCGAGATGTGGCCGCCTCGTTCTGGTGCGCGGCGGCGCGGTCCTGCAGTCGGGCCGCCTCGGCGGCCTTGGCCTCGGCCTCGGCCTGCGCGGCACGGGCCTTGGCGGCGGTCTCCTCGGCGAGCGCTTCGCGACGCTGGACGCGCGCGGATTCCAATCTGGCCTGCTCGCGGATCTCCTCGGCCTGCTGCACGCGGCGGCGCCGCTTGGCACGGGCCGACACAGCGACCACTGCCACGATCAGCGCGACGACCACCAGTGCGGCGATCACAATCCAGACGATGTTGCTGGTACTCATCACTGACTCCCGTTGCTAGATCGGTGTGCATAGCTGTCGTCTTCAACGGGTCCCCATATTCGACAGAGATAAAACACCGCCCGCGGTGGTCGGCGGCTACCTTCATGGACATGGATCTCTCCGCATACTTCGACCGGGTCGATTACGGGGGTGACACGAGGCCGGGCCTGGCTGTGCTACAGGACCTGATCACCGCGCACACCGGCGCCATCCCGTTCGAGAACCTGGACCCGTTCACCGGCATACCGGTCGATGACCTGAGCCCGGAAGCGTTGACCGACAAGCTGGTTCACCGCCGCCGCGGCGGGTACTGCTACGAACAGAACGGCTTGATGGGCTACGTGCTGGCCGAACTCGGCTTCCGGGTGCGTCGGCTGGCCGGCCGGGTGGTCTGGATGCAGCCGACCGGTGCCCCGACCCCGGCCATGACTCACACCGTGCTTGCGGTGACCTTCCCCGGGGGCGCGGGTCCGTACCTGGTCGACGTCGGATTCGGCGGGCAGACCCCCACCTCACCGTTGCGCTTGCTGACCGGCGGGGAGCAGGCGACTACGCACGAGCCGTACCGCCTCGAGGACCACGGCGACGGCCTGGTGCTGCAGGCGAAGATCCGCGACGGGTGGCAGTCGCTGTATGAGTTCACCACCCAGACCTGCCCACAGATCGACCTGGCGGTGGGCAGTTGGTGGGTCTCCACGCACCCGTCGTCGCATTTCGTCACCGGCCTGATGGTGGCGCGGGTGGCCGGCGATGCGCGGCTGAATCTGGCCGGCCGTAACCTGGTCATCCACCGTGGCGACGGCAGCGAGAAGATCGGGCTGGACGGTGCCGCCGCGGTGCTCGACGCCCTTCAGGAGCGGTTCGGGATCAACCTGGCAGACTTCGACCGCGCCGCGCTGCAATCGCGCGTCGAAGCGCTACTGGCTCGGCAGCCAGCCGCGAATCCGGCGTAGCGCCTCTTCGATATCACTGGTCGGCCCGGCGAACGACAGCCGGACATAGGAATTGCCGCGGGTCGGGTCGAAGTCGATGCCCGGCGCGATCGCAACTCCGGTATCGGTCAGCAACTTCGAGCAGAACGCCAGCGAATCGGTGGTGAAGTCGGAGACGTCGGCGTAGACGTAGAACGCCCCGTCGGTCGGCGCCAGTCGCTCGATTCCGATGCGGCGCAGCCCGTCCAGCAGCATCAGCCGGTTGACGGCGTAATGCTGCAGATTCGCCTGAGCCTCGGCCCTCGACTCGGGCGTGAACGCCGACACGCCCGCGATCTGGGACAGCACCGGTGGGCAGATGGTGAAATTGCCGGTCAGGCAATCCACCGCGCGACGCAACTCTTCGGGTACCACCAGCCAGCCCAGTCGCCATCCGGTCATCGCGTAATACTTGGAAAAGCTGTTGACCAACACGGCATTTCGCGACACGTCTCCCACGCACAGCTGGTCGGTGGCGCCCCTTGGTAGACCAGTCCGTGATAGACCTCGTCGCTGATCAGCCGCACATCGTTGTCGTCGCACCAGGAAACGATCGCCGCCAGTTCCTCGGGCGGAATCACGGTGCCGGTGGGGTTGGCCGGGCTGGCGACTATGACGCCCTTGATCGGCGGATCGAGTTCGGCGAGCATCGCGGCGGTGGGCTGGAACCGGGTCTCGGGTCCGCACGGGATCTCCACCACCTCACAACCCAACGCGGACAGGATGTTTCGGTAGCAGGGATAGCCGGGGCTGGCCATGGCTACCCGGTCACCCACGTCGAAGCAGGCCAAGAATGCCAACAGGAAGCCGCCGGATGATCCGGTGGTCACCACCACCGCGTCGGGTTCGATGGAAAGGCCATGCTGGCGTTGATAATCCGTCGCGATGGCGGCCCGCAACTCCGGAATGCCCAGCGCCACGGTGTAACCGAGCTGATTGAGGTGCAGGGCGGATGCGGCTGCGGCCCGCACCGGCTCCGGGGCGCCGACGCTGGGCTGGCCGGCGGAGAGGTTCACCAGATCGCCGTGGGTGCGTTGCCGCTCCGCGGCGGCCAGCCAGACGTCCATCACGTAGAACGGTGGGATGCCCGCGCGCAGGGCGACATGTCCGGTCACGATTTCGAGAGTATCTCGGGCTCCAGTCGGCGCAGCAGCTCACGCGGCGGGTCGAGCAATTGCGCACTGCCGTGTGCACGCTTGAAGTACAGGTGCATGTCGTGTTCCCAGGTGATCGCGATGCCGCCATGGAGCTGGATACCCTCGGCGGCAACGATATTCAGCGCCTCGGTAGCGGCCAGCCGCGCCGCGGCTGCGTTGCGCCCGGTGGGCTCGTTGCAGGCGTCGTTCACCACGGCCTTGGCAGCTGCGACGGTGACGTACAAGTCGGCCATCCGGTGTTTGAGCGCCTGGAAGCTGCCGATCGGGCGACCGAACTGCACCCGGCTCTTCGTGTATTCGACGGTCAGGTCCAGACAGCGCTCGGCGGCACCGATCTGCTCGGCCGCCAGCAGGATCGACGCCGCGTCGGCAAGACCCGGATCCTCGCCCAGTTCGGCGGTCTCCTCGGGTGTCAACCGGGCCAGCCGGCGGGTCAGGTCCATGGTGGTGACCGGCTCCGCGCTGAACCTGGTCCACCGGCTCAGCCGGCCGCCTTCGACGGCGACGACGACGTCGGCGATGTCGCCGTTGACCACGTAGTCCGGGTCGAGCACCAGCGCCCCGATCGAGCTGCCTTCGGCCAGCGCGCCGAGTGTTTCCTCGTCGGGTTCCCCCGCCGCCAGCAGGGCGAGCTCGGCGAGCGTGGTGCCCAGCAACGGCGACGGCACCAATGCGCGACCCAACTCCTGTAGAACCGTTGCGGCATCGGCCAATTGGCCCCCGGCGCCGCCCAGCTCCTCGGGCACCACCAGGGCGGCGGCACCGACCTGCTCACACAGCAGCTGCCACAGCGACTCGTCGTAGCCGTGCTCGGATTCGATCGCCGCACGCACGGCAGCCGGACCGGCATGCTTGGCCACCAGGGCCGCCACGGTGTCGGCCAGCATCGCCCGCTCTTCAGACATGGCGCCGCTCCTCCTCATTGCTTCGCGCTGCGTCGTCGCCGGCGGTATCGGACGTCATAGCGCCTCCAGTACTCGGCGTCGGTGCGATTCCGGGGTACCCCAGGCGCAGCGCAGCGCCTGCACCCGCAGTAACAGCAGCGACAGGTCGTGTTCCTGGGTGAAACCGATCGCTCCATGAGTTTGCAACGCGGAGCGTGCGGCCAGCAGCCCGGCCTCTCCGGCGGCGACCTTGGCCGCACTGACATCGCGCGGTGCCATCGTCACCGCCGCCCCGTACACCAGGGGCCGGGCCAACTCGATCGCGATGTGTACATCGGCGAGCTTGTGCTTGATCGCCTGGTAGGAGCCGATCACCCGGCCGAACTGGGAACGTTGCTTGGCGTAGTCGACGCTGCCGGCCAGCAACGCTTCGGCCGCGCCCACCAGTTGCGCAGCGGTGGCCAGCACGCCGAACTGGTAGGCGCGCTGGATGTCTGCCTGCCAGGGGTCGCCGGTCGCGGTCACGTCGTACAGATGGCGACTGGGGTCGACAGACTCGTGGCGGTCGCCTGCTTCGGCTTCCCGCACCCCATCGGGCCCCACCGACAACACCAGGCCCGCGGTATCGGCGTCGACGGCGCGCGGCACGTCCGGCGGCAACGCCACCGTGGCGATCAGCTCACCGGCGGCCAGCTCGCCGCACCGCTCGTCGTCGGCAAGCAATATCGGTGCGACGGCAATGGATTCGGTGACCGGGCCGGGCACGCACCAATAGCCGAGCCGCTCGCACGCGACCACCAGGTCCACCGGTGCGGCGTCGATACCGTCGAACTTCTCGGGCACCAGCAGCGCGGTGGCGCCGAGGTTGGCCAGTTGCTGCCACACCTTGCGGCCGGGTGCGGCGTCGCCGGCCGACCAGGCCCGCACCGCGCCGGGCAGATCCGCGGCACCCAGGGCTGCGTCGATGCTGGCAGCGAAATCGCGCTGCTGATCGTCGAGTGCGAAGTCCATATCGCTTCTACCCCTTCTTCTCTCGGGGCAGTCCGAGCAGCCGTTCCGAAATGATATTGCGCTGAATCTCGTTGGTGCCGGCGTAGATCGGGCCGCCGAGCGCGAACAGCAGCCCCTCGGTCCACGGGCCGGCCAATTCACCGTCGGCGCCCCGGATGTCGAGCGCGGTCTGATGCAGCTGCACATCCAGATCCGACCAGAACACCTTGGTCACCGAGGATTCCGCGCCGAGCTCGCCGCCGCCGGCCAGCCTGGTTACCGTCCCGAATGTCTGCAGCCGGTAGGCCTGTGCCTTGATCCAGCCGTCGGCGACGCGGTCGGCGAACTCGGGGGGCGAACCGTTGTCCCGCCACAGCTGCACCAGTCGTTCGGCCGCGGCCAGGAAGCGGGCCGGGCTGCGCAGCGACATGCCGCGCTCGTTGCTCGAGGTGCTCATCGCCGCGCGCCAGCCGTCGTGCGGAGTGCCGATCACGTCCTGGTCGGGCACGAAGACGTCGTCGAGGAAGATCTCACCGAACCCGGTGTCGCCGCCGAGTTGGACGATGGGGCGCACCGTGATGCCGTCGGCTTTCAGGTCGAACATGAAGTACGTGAGCCCGTTATGGCGTTGCGAGCCGGGGTCGGAGCGGAACAACCCGAATCCCATGTCGGCGAACGGCGCTCGTGAACTCCAGATCTTCTGCCCGTTGAGCAGCCAGCCGCCGTCGGTCTTGGTTGCGGTGGACCGCAGCGATGCCAGATCGCTGCCGGACTCCGGCTCCGACCACGCTTGTGCCCAGATCTGTTCCCCGCTGGCCATTTTCGGAAGAATACGGTCCAGTTGTTCCTCGGTGCCGTGCGAGAACAGGGTCGGCGCCAGCATCGAGGTGCCGTTGGCGCTGGCCCGCCCCGGTGCGCCGGCGCGGAAATATTCCTCTTCGTAGACCACCCAGTGCAGCAGCGGCGACTCCCGGCCGCCGTACTTCTTCGGCCAGGTGATCACCGACAGGCCGGCGTCGAACAGCACCTTGTCCCAAACGCGGTGCTGGGCGAAGCCTTCGGCGTTGTCGTACGACTTGGTGGGAATCGAGTCCCGGTGGGCAGTGAGGAACTCGCGTACCTCGGCCGCAAAGGCCAATGTTTCTTCGTCGAAGTTCAGATCCAATTCAAGCCAACTCTCGCAGTTGTGGTTTGAGCACCTTGCCGCCCGGATTGCGCGGCAACGCGTCGACGAACCGTACCGATCGCGGTGTCTTGAAGTTCGCCAGATGTTCACGGGTGTAGGCGATCACCGCTGCCTCGTCGAGATCAGCGCCGGGCCGGGTCACCACGAACGCGCGGCCCACCTCACCGAGGCGCTCGTCGGGAACCCCGATCACCGCGGCGTCGGCCACGCCGTCGAGTCGCATCAGCACCTGTTCGATCTCGGCCGGATAGACGTTGAACCCGCCGCAGATGTACATGTCCTTGAGTCGGTCGGTGATCCGCAGGTTTCCGGCGTCGTCGATGACGCCGATGTCCCCGGTGTGCAGCCAGCCGTCGGAATCGATGGCGGCCGCGGTCGCCTCCGGGTCGTCGAGATAGCCCAGCATCACGTTCGGGCCGCGCAACAGGACTTCACCCGAATCGTCAATGCGCAGTTCGAAATCGGCGAACGGGCGGCCGCAGGTAGTGGCCACCGTCACCGCGTCGTCCTCGGGGCGGCAGGCGGTGCCCATGCCGTTGGCTTCGGTCAGACCGTAGGCGGTCAGAACGATGTCGATGTCGAGTTCGGACTGCATGCGCTCCACCAGCACCACCGGAACCGTGGCCGCCCCGGTCACCGCGAACCGCAGCGAACTGAGGTCGTAGTCGCCGCGGGCGGGGTGGTCCAGCAGCGTCTGGTAAATGGTGGGCGGGCCGGGCAGCACGGTGATGCGGTGCTGCTCGATGGCCTGCAGGGTGCGCAACGGGTCGAACGTCAGGTGCGGGATCAGCGTCGCGCCGGTCTGCAGGCAGGCCAGGATGCCGGCCTTGTAGCCGAAGTTGTGGAAGAACGGGTTGATGCACAGGTAGCGGTCGGCGCTGGTGATCTTCCCGTTGGCCGCCCACGCGGCGGAGGCGCTCAGCGACTGGCGGTGCGCGCACAACACGCCTTTGCTGCGGCCGGTGGTGCCGGAGGTGAACAGGATGTCGCTGACGTCCTCGGGGCTGACGGCGGCGGCGCGCGAGCGTGCGGTCGCGGCGGCTTGCGCGTCGTCGCCGCGGGAGACGTACTGCGCCCAGGTTCCGTCGTCTTCGTCGATCGGGATGCGCACGATGTGACGCAGCGCGGGCAGCGCACCAAGGTCCAGGTCGGCCGCGCGATCAACACCGAGGAACCGGCCGGCGGCAAACAGCACCGGCGCGTGCGTGCGGGCCAGGATGTCGGAGGCCTCCTCGGCGGTGTAGCGGGTGTTCAGCGGAACCATGGCCGCTCCGGCGTGGTGGATGGCCAGGCACGCGATCACCCAATGCCAGGTGTTCGGCGACCAGATGGCCACCCGGTCGTTCGGTTCGACGCCGAGCGCGACCAGGGCGGCCGCGGCGCGATGGACCTCGTCGCGCAGGGCGGTGGTGGTGAAGCTGCGGTCGTCGGTGATCAGCGCGTCGTGGTCGGGGTAGGAGCGCGCGAGACGATCCAGCGCCGCGGGAATGGTGCGGGGGACGCCGGTCACGGGGATGCTCCTTCTGGGCCCGGCCGAGCCGGACCGGGCGAACAAAGCAAGTGCTTGGTAGGTTAGCCTACAGGTTATGCAGGACGTCGAAGAGTTCCGGTCGGAGGTCCGCGATTGGCTCGCGGACAATCTGGTCGGCGAATTCGCAGCACTCAAGGGTCTCGGTGGCCCGGGGCGCGAGCACGAGGCGTTCGAGGAACGCCGGGCCTGGAATCAACATCTGGCCGCTGCGGGGCTGACGTGCCTGGGTTGGCCGGTCGAGCACGGCGGTCGCGGGCTGTCCACCGCGCACCGGGTGGCGTTCTACGAGGAGTACGCCAAGGCCGACGCCCCGGACAAGGTCAACCACTTCGGTGAGGAGCTGCTGGGGCCCACCCTGATCGCGTTCGGCACCCCGGAGCAACAGCAGCGGTTCCTGCCGCGGATTCTCGACGTCACCGAATTGTGGTGTCAGGGCTATTCCGAGCCCGGCGCGGGCAGCGACCTGGCCAACGTCGCCACCACCGCCGAACTCGACGGCGACCAGTGGGTGATCAACGGCCAGAAGGTGTGGACGTCGCTGGCACATCTGTCGCAGTGGTGTTTCGTGGTGGCGCGCACCGAGAAAGGTTCCAAGCGGCACGCCGGGTTGTCGTATCTGCTTGTGCCACTTGACCAGCCGGGCGTGCAGGTGCGCCCGATCATCCAGATCACCGGGACCGCGGAATTCAACGAGGTGTTCTTCGACGACGCGCGCACCGACGCCTCGCTGGTGGTCGGCCAGCCCGGCGACGGGTGGCGGGTGGCGATGGGGACGTTGACGTTCGAACGTGGGGTCTCCACGCTGGGCCAGCAGATCGTGTATGCCCGTGAGCTTTCCAACCTCATCGACCTCGCGCGGCGCACCGGCGCGATCGACGACCCGTTCATCCGGGAGCGGTTGACCCGGGCGTGGACCGGTCTTCAGGCGATGCGCTCGTACGCGCTGGCCACCATGGATGTCGAGCAACCGGGCCAGGACAACGTGTCGAAGTTGTTGTGGGCCAACTGGCATCGCAGCCTGGGCGAGCTGGCCATGGACGTCATCGGCAAGCCGGGGCTGACGCTGACCGACGGCGAGTTCGACGAATGGCAACGCCTGTACCTGTTCACCCGTGCCGACACCATCTACGGCGGCTCCAACGAAATTCAGCGCAACATCATCGCCGAGCGGGTGCTCGGCCTGCCCAGGGAGGTAAAAGGGTGAGCTTGTCCGAGGCGCCGAAAGAGATTGCCGGACACGGCCTGTTGGACGGCAAGGTGGTGGTGGTGACCGCGGCCGCGGGAACCGGTATCGGTTCGTCGACTGCCCGCCGTGCCCTGGTGGAAGGGGCCGACGTGCTGGTCTCCGATCACCACGAACGACGGTTGGGTGAGACCGCCGCGGAATTGGCTTCGCTGGGACTGGGCCGGGTGGAGCACGTGGTGTGCGACGTGGCATCCACCGCCCAGGTCGACGCGTTGATCTCCACGGCGACAGCGCGTTTCGGGCGCCTGGACGTGTTGGTCAACAACGCCGGGTTGGGTGGGCAGACGCCAGTGGCAGACATGACCGACGAGGAGTGGGACCGGGTGCTGGACGTCTCGCTGACGTCGGTGTTCCGTGCCACCCGGGCGGCGTTGCGATACTTCCGGGACGCCGATCACGGCGGGGTGATCGTCAACAACGCCAGCGTGCTGGGCTGGCGGGCGCAGCACTCGCAATCGCACTACGCCGCGGCCAAGGCCGGCGTCATGGCGTTAACCCGTTGCAGCGCAATCGAAGCCGCGGAATATGGGGTGCGCATCAACGCGGTGTCACCCAGCATTGCGCGGCACAAATTCCTGGACAAGACGTCGTCGTCTGAACTGCTGGACCGGCTCTCGGCCGGTGAGGCGTTCGGCCGTGCCGCCGAGCCGTGGGAGGTGGCGGCCACCATAGCTTTTCTGGCCAGTGACTACTCGAGTTACCTGACCGGAGAGGTGATCTCGGTTTCCAGCCAGCACCCCTGAGCTTTTGTGGTTGGCGGCGCAATCTAGCGACGGTTAATCGGCGTGTCGCGTCGTCGATTTCACACTCGGTGGGCCGATCAGCCGGTCACGAGTTTGAGTAACTGGGTGATGCTGAACAACCCTGACAGGCCGGTGCCGAAGTTCAACACACCGGTGTTGTAGCCGCTGATCACACCGCTCGGGGCAGTCTGGATTGGGCCGGTGATGCCGGTGTTGAAGAAGCCCGTCACGTAGCCGTTCTGCGATGAACCGCCGCTGGCGCTGTTGAAGAAGCCCGAAGCATAGGCGTTCCCGTTGCCACTGAGGTGGGTGTTGATGCCCGAGACGTAGGAACCGCTGTTGAAGAAGCCTGAGGTGGTGGTGCCGCTGACGTTGGTGGCGGAGCCGAGGCCCGTGTTGAAGTTGCCGGAATTCCAGTAGCCGGTGTTGATGCTGCCCGAGTTCCCCCCGAACGTGTTTGCGGTCCCGGAGTTGTCCATGCCGGTGTTCAACCCTCCGGCGTTTCCGATGCCGGTGTTGAAGCTGCCCCCGTTCCCGATGCCGGTATTCAGTTGACCGGCGTTGCCGAACCCGAAGTTTCCCTGGCCTGAATTTCCCAGACCGATATTGCCGAGGCCCGTGTTGCCGATGCCGAAGCTCTGGATCTTGCCGATGTCGGCGGGGTTGGCGACGTGGGCACCCGAGCTGAAGAGGCCGACGTTGCCGTCGCCGGAGTTGAAGAACCCGATGTTGTTGGTGCCGGAATTGCCGAAGCCGATGTTGCCGGTGCCGGAGTTCAGGCCGGTGAAGTGGAAGGTGCCGTTCGTCCGGTCGTAATAGGCGTTGCCGATGCCGGTCAGGTTGTTGCCGGTGAGTCCGAAGCCCACGTTGTTGTTGCCGGTATTTCCAGCACCCTGGTTTCCGGTGCCGGAGTTGGCCAGTCCCATGTTGTTGTTTCCGGCGTTGGCCAGGCCGACGTTGCCCCCGACGCTACCGACGTTGCCCAGGCCGATGTTCTTGTCGCCGAGGTTGCCCAGGCCGTAATTCCCGTTGCCGATATTTCCGCTGCCGACATTGTTGCTGCCGTGGTTGCCACCGCCGAAGTTGGAGTTGCCGGTGTTTCCATTACCGATGTTGCTGTCACCGGTGTTGCCACCACCGAAGTTGCCGCCACCCTTATTGCCTACACCGATGTTGGGGCTGGTGGATGCTGCTGCACCGCTGAGGATTTGGCCGATGCCGGGCAGGTTCTGCAGGGTGGTTTGCCAGGAGGAGAGTTGTGCGGCTGCCGCGGAGGCGCCCGCATGGTAGTTGGCCAGCGCGGTCACGTCGGCGGCCCAGAAGTCGTTGTAGAGGCCTTCCAGCGACGCGATGAGGTGGCTGTTGAGGCCGAAGAGGTTGGTGCGGGCGGCCAGCACGAATGCGTTGCGGTTGGCCAGGACTTCCAGCGGGTGGATGGTGGCGGCCTGGGCTTGTTCGAAGGCCGCGACCACGGCGTTGGCGCCCCGGGATGCGTTGTGCGCCTGCTGGGCTGCGGCTTGCAGGAACGCCGAATAGGGTGCGGCCGCCCGCGTCATGGCCAGCGAGGCGGGGCCTTGCCAGGCTTGGCCGGCCAGGTTGGCCGTTACCGAGGCGAAGGACTGCGCGGCGGTCTCGAGTTCTTCACCGAGCCCGGTCCAGGATGCGGCGGCGGCCAACATGGGGGCTGGTCCCGCGCCGTTGAACATTCGCCACGAATTGACTTCCGGTGGGAATCCGAAAAAGCTCATTGCGCTGACCTCCATTACCCGCCAACCGAGACCCGACGCAGAGAACATACGGCGCTGGGGCGGAGTTGGTATGCGGTTTCGCGGAATTTGCTCTGCCAGCGGCCGAAGTGAGCAAAATGCGTAGCTCAATCCCGAGACCGAAGTTCGCCCGGTCGGAATTCCGGAATCCGATGTCGCTCGAGTTTCCGATGCCGAAGCCGCGGATCCTGCTGACGTCGGCGACATTCGTCAGGACAAGCCCCAGTTGGAATACCTCGTCGCGCGCTCGGCAGGTCTGCGGTGATCAACATCAACCCGACCCGTGGAACCTCGTGGGACTGAACTGAGGCCGGCGAACGAGGCTGCAGACCGTCCGTGAATTCCGGTGAGCAATTGCTCCGTGCAGGTGACTTACGATTACCTGCGAGCTCACGATGTGGCGTGCCCATCGGTAGCCGTCCAACGGGGGAATTCGATGGTCAGTTAAAGCTTCGGTAGGAGGGGTTGTCCGTGAACTATGGGCCGGGTCCGCATCCGTGGGGCCAACCTCCCAATCCGGCTGACGACGCCACCCAAGCCGCTTGGTTGCCACCGGGGCCACCGGCGCCACCGGGGCCACCGGCGCCACCGTCGGGCTGGCCTGCGCAGGGAAATTCGGCGCCCGGTTACCAGGCGTGGCCGTCGGGCCCTCCGATGGGCGGCCAATTCGGGCCCCCGCCGGGCCCGCCGGGGCAACGCAGCCGCAAGCCCCTGATCATCGGCCTGAGCGTCGCGGCCGTCGTCGTCATCGTGATCGTCGTCGTCGTGGCGGTGATCGCGCTCACCGGCAGCAGCAAATCGGGCAGCGCGGGCGACGCCGTCCGGGGTTACCTCGAAGCGCTCGCCAAGGGTGATGCGGCCGCGGCGTTGAGTTACAGCGACGACCAGCCCGGGTCGAGGGATTTGCTCACCGACGACATCCTCAAGAAGCAGATCGCTCGGTGGCCGATTAGCGACATCAGGATCCTCAGCGACAGCGGGGCGTTCTCCTACGGACAGGTGCACGTCTCGGCCAAATTCGGTGACAACGTCTCCGACGTCACGCTGTCGGTGAAGAAGTCCGGCAAGGATTGGAAGCTGGAACACAGTGCGATCAAGGTGGACCCGTCGACCGTGTCCGAAAACAAGGCCCGGGATACCTTGACGTTCTTCGGAAGTTCGGTCGGCAGGTCGCCGACGTATGTGTTCCCCGGCTACGTCGAAGTGGGTAGCGACAACGCGAACGTGGCGGTCAAGCTGAAAAAGCCATTCCTGCTCGACAGCCTCTCCGGCGGTGGCTATTTCAACGACATGGACTACTCGCTGAGCGACAACGGACAGTCGGCGATCATGTCGGGAATCTCGGCGAGCCTGGCCGCCTGCACCAGGTCCAACCAGTTGGCGCCGCCCAACTGCCCGCAACGGGCCCGCGACCCGGAGATCGTCGACGGCACTGTGGCCTGGGGTCAACCGGATTTGAGTGGGTTGAAGGTCTCCTTCTTCGACCCGTACCAGCTGGAGGTCCGGGTGATGGGCGAAGTGGTGTTCCCGCTCAGCGCCCAGACGAAATCCGGCGGAACCAAGACGGGTCAGGTCCGCGCCTTCGTGGGTGCTAAGGCCGACGTCTCCCAGACCCCGCCAGTGGTGACGTTGACCTGACGCCCGCTCTGCGGAGCGGGTGCCGCACCCGCTGGCCGAGCAAGCGCTTGGTTGATACGCTGATTCGGTGGAACGGGTGGCCGGTCAGGCGAACAGCCGCCGCGACGAGTTGTTGGAGCTCGCCGCGGTGATGTTCGCCGAGCGTGGCCTGCGCGCCACCACCGTGCGCGACATTGCCGACGGCGCCGGCATCCTGTCCGGCAGCCTCTACCACCATTTCGCCTCCAAGGAGGAGATGGTCGACGAACTGCTGCGCGGCTTCCTGGACTGGCTATTCACCAGGTACCGCGAGATCGTCGACAGCGAACCCAACCCGCTGGAACGGCTCAAGGGCCTGTTCATGGCGTCGTTCGAGGCTATCGAGCATCGGCATGCACAAGTCGTCATCTACCAGGACGAAGCCCAGCGACTGTCCTCGCAACCGCGGTTCTCCTACCTCGAGGAACGCAACAAACAGCAGCGCCAGATGTGGTTGGACGTGCTGCACCAGGGCATCGAGGGCGGTTATTTTCGCACCGACCTCGATGTCGATCTGGTCTACCGCTTCATCCGTGACACCACCTGGGTGTCGGTGCGCTGGTATCAACCCGGCGGACCGCTCACCGCCCAACAGGTGGGCCAGAAATACCTCGCCATAGTCCTGGGCGGAATCCAGAAAGAAGGAGTCTGAAAATGCCGGAAGCGTACGTCATCGACGCTGTGCGTACCGCGGTTGGCAAGCGCGGTGGCGCGCTGGCCGGAGTCCACCCCGTGGACCTGGGCGCGCTGGGATGGCGTGGACTGTTCGACCGCAACGACGTCGACCCGGGCGCGGTCGACGACGTGATCGCCGGCTGCGTCGACGCCATCGGCGGTCAGGCCGGCAACATCGCCCGGCTGTCCTGGCTGGCCGCGGGCTATCCCGAAGAGGTGCCCGGCGTCACCGTGGACCGCCAATGCGGCTCCAGTCAACAGGCGATTTCCTTTGGCGCACAAGCGATCATGTCCGGGACCGCCGACCTGATCGTGGCTGGCGGCATGCAGAACATGAGCCAGATCCCGATCTCGTCGGCGATGATCGTCGGCGAACAATTCGGATTCACTTCGCCCACAAACGAATCCAAGCAGTGGCTGCACCGCTACGGCGATCAGGAGATCTCTCAGTTTCGCGGCTCGGAGCTGATCGCCGAGAAGTGGAACCTGTCCCGCGAAGAGATGGAACAGTACGCGCTGACCAGTCATGAGCGTGCCTTCGCCGCAATCCGCGGCGGCAACTTCGACAACGAAATCCTCACGGTAGAAACGGAAACCGGTCCGTTCCGGATCGACGAAGGACCCCGCGAGTCGTCGCTGGAGAAGATGGCCGGGCTCAAGACCCTGGTCGAAGGCGGTCGGTTGACGGCGGCGATGGCCAGCCAGATCTCCGACGGCGCCTCGGCGGTGCTGCTGGCTTCCGAGCAGGCCGTCAAGGATCACGGGCTGACTCCGCGCGCTCGCATCCACCACATCAGCACCCGGGGCGCCGACCCGGTGTTCATGCTCACCGGTCCCATTCCGGCCACCCGCTACGCGCTGGAGAAGACCGGGCTCTCCATCGACGACATCGACACCGTGGAGATCAACGAGGCGTTCGCGCCGGTGGTGATGGCCTGGCTCAAGGAGATCAAGGCCGACCCGGAGAAGGTCAA
The DNA here is from genome assembly GCA_021654635.1 of Mycobacterium kiyosense. NCBI lineage: Bacteria > Bacillati > Actinomycetota > Actinomycetes > Mycobacteriales > Mycobacteriaceae > Mycobacterium > Mycobacterium kiyosense. The sequence continues at coordinate 5,827,352 of AP025179.1, read as the reverse complement.
CCCCAGCGGCGGCGCAATCGCACTGGGCCACCCGTTGGGTGCCACTGGCGCAAAGCTTTTCACTACGATGCTCAACACGTTGGAGCGCACCGGCGGCCGCTACGGTCTGCAGACGATGTGTGAGGGCGGCGGCACCGCCAACGTCACCATCATCGAGCGACTCTAGTTCGCTTTTCCCGCCGGGCGTGCATCCGACGATGCCCTGTCGTTCGCACCGTTGGACGATCCGCAGCAGCGTAAACGGGACATCGACCGGTACCGCGCGCCGGTTTACCGTATTCCGGCGATGATGTCGTCGACGGTCCGCCGCGCCAGCGCCTCGACGTCGCGGCGGCCCGCGTTCTTGAGCGGTCCGCGCAGCGCCAGTTCGGCGAACCCGTGCACTGCCGACCAGCACGGCCACTCCGCGCCCGCACGGCGTTTCGCCGAGAGCTGACCGGACTCCACCATTGCGTCCAGCGCCTCGACCAATGCCAGATACGGCGGTGCGCCAGCCGTCTCGCCGGCACCGGCGCCGAAGAATGCCACCGCGAACCATCCCGGTTCGTCAAGCGCGAATTTGATGTAGCCCAACCCGACGGCGCTCAGTTGAAGCTCCGAACCGTGTCTGCGCGCCATCCGCGCCGCCATCTGATGCTGGATCGCCGACGCAACCGCACTCAGCAGAGCTTCCCGGTCGGCGAAGTGGCGGTAGGCGGCGTTGGGTGAAACGCCCACTCGCCGAGTCGCTTCCCGGATCGTCAACGCCTCCGGTCCGCCGGTCCGAGTCAGCGCCAAGCCGGCGTCGATCAACGCCGTCCGCAGATCGCCGTGGTGGTAGCCGGTCTTCGCGGTGGCCAACTCTTGACCCTTCCCGACGTAGAAGTGTACGGTGTGAACATTACCATGTGTACGCCGTGAACATTTGAATTGGAGGGGGATTGTGTTGCGCACAGCAGCTTTGCCGCCCGTTGTGGACCAGCGGACCTGGGAACGGGAACTGCAGGCGCTGCGAGTCCGGGAGAAGGCCGCCACTCGTGAACTCGACGCGATCGCCGCGCAGCGGCGCCGGCTGCCGATGGTCGCAATGCCCGAATACACCCTGGAAGGCGAGGACGGACCGGTGCGGCTGGTCGACATCTTCGACGGTAAGTCGCAGCTGATCGTCTACCACCACATGTGGTTTGCCGGCCAGGAGTGGCAGTGCCCCGGATGCACCGGCCTCACGTCGCAATACACCCGGCTGGAGTTCCTGGACAACTGGGACGCCCGTTTCGTCGTCGTCACCCAGGGGCCGATCGACGAAGCGCTGGCCTACAAGGCGCGGGTGGGTAACCAGATGACCTGGTACTCCACCGCCAACAGCCCGTTCGGCGCCGACGTCGATGCCCCGGCGGGCGGCGGATTCGGCGTGAATGTCTTTCTGCGCGCAGGGGATAACGTCTACCGGACCTGGCACACCAACGGCCGCGGCACCGAGCTGATGCAACACGTCTTCGGCCTGCTCGACCTCCTCCCCTATGGCCGTCAGGAGGAGTGGCAGGACTCGCCGGACGGCTGGCCGCAGTCACCGACCTTCAGTCGCTGGGGGAGCTCGCAGGACATCGCACGTGCTTACGGAAAGGATGCCCGATGACGACTGGTCTGCAGGGAATCAACCTGGTCTGTGTGCCGACAATCGAACAGGACAAGGCGGTCGCGTTCTACGAGTCGCTCGGGTTCGAGAAGCGCACCGACACGCCGTTTCACGGTGGCCAGCGGTGGATCGAGGTGTACCTGCCGGGTGGAACGACTGGCATCGCGCTCGCGCCGCCGCCGCCGGACAGCGGGCCGGTGCAGCCGACGGTCACCGGAATCACCTTGAACACCAACGACATCGACGCCACCCACGCGGCGATGAAAGAGCTCGGTGTCGATATCGACCCCCAGGTCTCGCGAATGGGCGAGCCGGTTCCGCCGCTGTTCTGGTTCCGCGACCCGACCGGGCACACCCTGATGGTCGTCGAGGCTTGACTACTCGATGTAAGCCGACGCGGCCTGCAGGTGCTTGACGGCGTCGGCGACGATGGACTCGATCAACTCGGCGCACGACGGCAGGTCGTCGAGGATGCCGGCCACCTGGCCCGACGCCAGCACCCCGGCCTCGGTATTGCCCTCGACCAGGCCGGCTTTGAGCAGCATCGGGGTGTTGGCCGCCATCACCACCTGCGACCAGGTCAGTTCTTTACCGTGCCGCATGGCCAGGCCGTCCTGGATCATCGATCGCCACGTCATCCCCGACATGTGCTTGAACTTGCCGGCGTTGCGCACTGCGGCGGTCAAACCCCTGATCGGCGAGCCACTTTCCAGCTTCTCCACCAAGCCGGTACGCAACACGCGGTGCGGCATGCCGTCCACCCGGGTGGTCACCACCGTGCCGTCCAGCGCGGAATCCAAATAACGGCGCTTGACGGCGTCGGGCACGGTGGAGTCCGAAGTGAGCAGGAAGCGGGTCCCCATCGCCACCCCGGCCGCGCCATAGGACAAAGCGGCGGCCAGGCCGCGGCCGTCGAAGAAGCCGCCCGCGGCGATCACCGGGATTCCGGTCCCTTGAACGGCATCCAGTACGGACGGCAGCAACAGCGTGGTCGCGACCGGGCCGGTGTGCCCGCCGCCCTCGCCGCCCTGCACGATCATCGCGTCGGCACCCCAGGCAGCGACCTTGCGGGCGTGTTTGGCCGCGCCGATCGACGGAACCACAACCGCGCCAGCCTCTTTGAGCCGGTCGATCAGCTCCTTCTTGGGAGCCAGGGCGAACGACGCCACCTTGACGCCCTCGCGGATCATCAGTTCGACGCGGTCGCCGGCGTCGGCGGCGTCCGCGCGGATGTTCACGCCGAACGGCTTGTCGGTGGCGGACTTGACCTTGCCGATGGCCGTAGCCAGTTCGTCCAGCGTCATGGTGGCCGAGGCCAGGATGCCCAGGCCGCCGGCGTTGGCCGTGGCCGACACCAGCCGCGCACCGGCCACCCAGCCCATCCCGGTCTGCACCACCGGATGCTCGATACCGACCAACTCGGTCAGCGGCGTCTTGATCCTCACTAGCGAATCTCTCTGTCGCGCAGTGCTTTCGGGTCGATTACCTCGCGGATGAGCCGCAGCTCCTCGTCGGTCGGCTGCCGGGTCTCGCCGGCTTCGTCGAGTCCGTGTATCTCGAACGACGTGGCCTCGCGGACCTCGTCGGCCGTAACCCCGGGGTGCAGGGACAGCGCCCGCATGGTTCGGCCCGGGCCGCCGAAATCGAACACGCCCAGATTCGAGATGACGCGGTAGACGTTGACGAACCGGAACGCCGGATTGTCGTGGTCGACCTTGTCGTAGCCGATGCCGCAGACGATGTCGACGGATTCGGTGAACACCCGCTTGGAGTGGTTGCCCACCCAGTAGCTGGTCGCGTGGTTGATGGTGTTGCCCGGCGAGCCGCGCAGGCCGAACATCTGCCGGGTCGGCTTCTGCAGCGGACCGAACGCCGAGATGTTCTGATTGCCATACCGGTCAACCTGATTGGCGCCCATCACGACGTGCCGCCGTCCCCAGGCCAGGGTCTCGAAAACGCGGCCGAACGGCATCCAGCCTTCGATGGCTCCCGTCTTGCCCAACGCGGGTGTGTCGGCCAGCAACTGGGCTTCACCGTCGGTCAGCAGGATGTCGGGGGAGAACGATAGCCGAGCCAACCGGGCACCGACCGCAGCCATGTTGGTCATCGGGCTCACCATGATTTCGCCTGCGTCGCGAAACAATTCAGCGCAGGCGACCGCGCAGACCTCTGCCCGGGTGCTCACTTGGCTGCCTCCTCGCCGAACTTGCGTACCGCGGCCTGGTAGTCGTCCTCACTGCCGGACAGGTAGGTAGCCACGAACTGCGCCCAGCCGTCCTCGGTCGACGCGGCCTCGGCGTAGTGTCGCTGGAACTTCTCGTCGCGGCCGTAATCCGGTGCGGCCGTGGTGAAGTGCGCTCCACCCGGAGCCTCGACGACGCCGTCGACCATCATCCGGTTGATCAGCAGTGCCTGCGGGGGCACGGACTTGACGAGTTCCTCGGTGGGCACTACCCGCTCCACCGACAGGAATCGCTTTTCGGCGGCCATCAGGTACAGGTCGTCGAAATAGGGGTCGATGCCGGTGTAGGCGGCATTACCACGGGCATCACCGATATTCAGGTGCGCGAAGGCGACATCGAGCTTCAGCGCCGGCATCGCGATCAATGTCTCGTGTCCGCCACCGGGCGCCTGGTAGGGCGAAGTGACGGTTTTCAGTTCACCTTCCCAGAAGTCGAGCACCGAGCTGCCCAGCCCGGCACGAATCGGCAAGAACGGCAACCGTTGTGCTGCCGCCTGCAGCCCGCAGCGCAGCATGCCCTCGTCCATCTCGCGGGCCTCGATGGCGCCACTGGTGCGGGCCTTGGCGAACCATGGGTCGTAGAACGGCGGCGAGTCCAGGGACACGAACCCGTAGTAGACCCGCTTGACCTTGCCGGCCGAGCACAACAGGCCCAGGTCGGGACCGCCGTAGGTGACGACGGTCAGGTCGGTGGCATCGGTGCGCAGCAGGGCGCGCACGAACGCCATCGGCTTGCGGCGCGAACCCCAACCCGCGATGCCGATGGTCATGCCGCTTTCGACGCAGGCGACGGCGTCGTCGAGAGAGGTCAGCTTGTTGCTCACTTCTTGCCCTTCTCGGTGCCGGCGAACGCGTCGCGGTGCTCATCGGCCACTCCGGCCAGGTTCAGCTCGAAGGTAAACCCTTGCTCCATGCGGTAACTCGAGTTGACCCGCTGCACGTCGATGAGGTTCAGCGCCTCTTTGGCGGCCCGGATGACCCGGGTGTCCTTGGCGGCGATGTCGCGGGCTACGCGTAGTGCGGCCTCGTCGAGCTGCTCGCGCGGAACCACCTCGTGTACCGAGCCGAAGTGGTGCAAGGTGGCTGCGTCCACGGTGGCCGCGGTGAAGAACAACCTCCGCATCATGTGCTGCGGCACCAGCCGGGACAGGTGGGTCGCCGCACCGAGCGCCCCGCGTTCCACCTCCGGCAACCCGAACGTGGCGTCGTCGGAGGCGACGATCACGTCGGCGTTGCCGACCAGACCGATGCCGCCACCCACGCAGAACCCGTTGACCGCGGCGATCACCGGCACCGCGCACTCGTACACCGCGCGGAACGCGGCGAAGCAGCCGCGGTTGGCGTCGATCAGCGCGGTGAATCCTTCGGTGCGCTGCATCTCCTTGATGTCCACGCCGGCGTTGAAGCCGCGGCCCTCGGCCCGCAGGATCACCGCGTGGGTGCTCAGGTCGGCGCCGGCCGCGGTGATGGCGTCGGCGAGTTCGAACCAGCCCTTGGACGGGATGGCGTTGACCGGTGGGTAGTCGACCGTGACCGCCACGATGCCGGGCTCGAGTGTTTTGGAGGTGATGGTCATGGCACTTCCTGGTCGGGGCCTTCGGAACTGGGGGGCAATTACCTAAGCAAGCACTTGCTTGGTACGCTAGCACAGTGACCCGATCGGACTCAGCCCCCCCGAGCACCGACGGCCTCAACTTCGGTCTGGCCGGCCGCGTGGTGCTGGTGACCGGCGGCGTCCGCGGTGTCGGCGCCGGTATCAGCGCGGTTTTCGCCGCGCAGGGCGCGACGGTGATCGCCTGTGCGCGACGGTCCGTCGAAGATTTCCCGCACGAGTTCCACAGCTGCGACGTCCGTGACGAACACGCCGTCCAGTCGCTGATCGACTCGATCGTCGAACGGCACGGCCGGCTCGACGTCGTGGTCAACAACGCCGGCGGTTCGCCCTACGTGCTGACCGCCGACTCCAGCCCCAAGTTCAACCGCAAGATCATCGAACTCAATCTGATTGGCGGCCTGCTGGTTTCGCAATTCGCCAACGAAAAGATGCAAACCCAACCCAGTGGCGGGTCGATCGTGAACATCTGCAGTCTCAGTGGCCGACGGCCCAGCCCGGGCACCGCGGCGTACGGGGCGGCCAAAGCCGGCCTGGAAAGCCTCACCGAGACGCTGGCTGTCGAATGGGGACCGAAGGTCCGAGTGAACGCCTGCGTGGTCGGCATGGTCGAGACCGAGCAGGCCGACCTGTTCTACGGCGACGCCGACTCGATCGCCGCGATCTCCAAGAACGTGCCCCTGGGCCGATTGGCCAAACCGGAGGATGTCGGTTGGGCTGCAGCATTTCTGGCTTCCGACGCGGCGGCCTACATCAGCGGGGCCGCGTTGGAGGTACACGGCGGGGGCGAGCCGCCGCACTATCTGGCCACCACGAACGCGAGCGCGATCAAGTAGAGGAGACGAGGAAATATGGGTGTGGTTGACGGCCGAGTGGTCATTGTCACCGGAGCCGGCCGCGGCATCGGCCGCGCGCACGCCTTGGCCTTCGCGGCCGAGGGGGCCCGGGTGGTGGTCAACGACATCGGTGTCGGCCTGGACGGGTCCGCCGGCGAAAGCCCGGCCCAGCAGGTCGTCGACGAGATCAAAGCGGCCGGCGGCGAGGCCGTCGCCAACGGCGACGACGTCGCCGACTGGACGGGCGCGCAGAATCTGATCGACACCGCGGTGGACACCTTCGGCGGCCTGGACGTCCTGGTGAACAACGCCGGCTTCATTCGCGACCGAATGTTGGCCAACACCAGCGAAAGTGAGTGGGATGCCGTGATCCGCGTCCACCTCAAGGGACATTTCGCGACGTTGCGGCACGCGGCAGGTTACTGGCGCCGGCAGATCAAGGGCGGCACCGTCGGGCCCGACGATCTCAATGCCCGCATCATCAACACCAGTTCGGCGGCCGGACTGCAGGGCAGCGTCGGGCAGGGTAACTACTCGGCGGCCAAGGCCGGGATCGCCGCGCTGACCCTGGTCGGCGCGGCCGAACTCGGGCGCTACGGCATCACCGTGAACGCCATCGCGCCGGCCGCCCGAACCCGGATGACCGAGGCGGTGTTCGCCGAGACGATGGCCGCACCCGAGGACGGCGGGTTCGATGCGATGGCACCGGAAAACGTTTCCCCACTGGTGGTTTGGCTAGGCAGCGTCGAGTCGCGCGACGTCACCGGCAAGGTGTTCGAGGTGGAGGCGGGCCTGATCCGGGTCGCCGAGGGCTGGGCCCATGGCCCGCAGATCGACAAGGGTGCACGGTGGGAGCCCGCTGAGTTGGGGCCCGTCGTCAGCGACCTGCTGGCAAAGTCGCGCCCACCGGTGCCGGTCTACGGCGCGGGTTCCTAGCGCCCGCTCAGGATCGGCGCACCGCTTCCAGGCTCATCTCGATGAAGTCCAGTCGCCACAGCGACTGGAACAGCCCGCGGCCGAAGTTCTCGTACAGGCCCAGCTTGAAGCTGTCGGTCTCGTTACGTCCGACGGCGGCCGCGATCTCGCGAATGGTGCGCTGCCCGTTGATGTGCTGGACGTAGGGCAGTTCGGCGGCGTTGAGCGTCATGTCCCAATGCGGGCGATGGAGCTCCGCGCCGGACAGCCCGCAGCTCAGCCGCATCCGCGGCACGTAGTCCAGCGCCTCCGGCGACGAAAAGTCAATGAGGTAACTGCTTTTCGGACGGTCGGGATGGGCGGCAACGAAAAAGTGACACGAGTTGGAGGTACGCATCTTCTCCAGCAGCGACCACATCTTCCGCTCCGGCAACGCGCTCATGATCTCGTAGAACTCGGTCGCCGGCGACGACAGGCTGTTGATGTCGTGCGGGTAGTACGGCGCGTTGTGAAACCAGCGCTGGAACACCAGCCCGGCCGAGCCGAGCAGGTCGATGCAGTCCTCGGTGGTGAAGCTGCGGTCGCGGCCGTGCAGGCACGTATCGACAAGTCCCGCATCGTAATACAGGTCGGGCGCGGCGTCCCGGTAGACCAGGAACGGGTGGTTGGGGTCGAGCATGGAGATGGTCTCGTTCACCACCCGGATGCCGTCCTCGTCCTGCCGCAACCCCAGGTCGCGAAAGACCGACTGCATCAGTTCGACACCGATGCGGCCGTACCGCGCATAGAGCATCAGGCCGACGGCGCCACCAGGCCGCAGGCAATCAGCCAGAGCCTTCATGCCCAGCGGGGGGATCGGCCAGATGATGCAGCACGCCGGTGGACATGATCAGGTCGAAATCCAGGCCCAGCGTCGACACCTCTTCGATGGGGAGCCGATGCAGTTCCAGGTTCGACAGCCCGTGCCGGTCCTTGAGGTATTGCTCGTGATCCAGCGACCGCTGGCTGACGTCGATCGCCACCACCCGGGCGGCGCGGTTGTTGTAGGCGATGATCGCCGCCTGATTGCTACCGCAACCCGCGATCAGGATGTCCAGGTCGGGTTTGTACTCGCGGTCGGGCCAGAACTGCAGGTAGGCGTGGCTGGGGTCGAACCATTGCCAGCCGTCGACCAGCCATTCGCCGATGTCCTGGATCGGTTCGGGGTAGGTCCACTTTTCGTACTGGTTGGAGACGACGTCGTTCAGCCGATCGGTCATAGCTGCTAAGGGTCGCAGATGACGATCGGAATCTTGCGATCGGTCCAGGACTGGTAGTCCTCGAACGCCGGGTACATCTGCACCAGCTGTGGCCAGTACCGGTCGCGCTCGGCGTCGGTGGCGTCGCGTGCGGTCAGATCCAGCACTTCCTGCTTGATCTGCACCTTGACCGCGGGGTTGGCCTTCAGGTTGAGATACCACATCGGGTTCTTGTCGGAGCCGCCGCGCGAGGCCACCAGGATCACCCGGTCGCCGTCGCGCAGAAAGAGCAGCGGGCTGACCCGGGGCTCACCGGTCTTGCGGCCGGTGGTGGTCAGCAGCGCCACCGGGCTCTTCTGGAACGTGCTGCCCATGCCCTCCCCGCCGTTGCGGCGGTACATCCAGGTGTTCGCCCGCGCCATCCACTTCATGAAGTGGTCGGTGAACGGCGAATTCAGAAACCGCGGACGGGATTTCGGCATCACCACTCCTTTGTCGTCGGAATCCTGGGTCAGGCGCCCGGCCCGGCCCGCTCGCGGCAGCTGGATCCGCGGATCAGAGACGTTCGATGATGGTCCCGGTCGACAGCGCGCCGCCGGCGCACATGGTGATCAGCGCGGTGCTTTGGTCGGTGCGCTCCAGCTCGTGCAGGGCGGTGGTGATCAGCCGACTGCCGGTGCTGCCCACCGGGTGTCCCAGCGCGATCGCGCCGCCGTTGACGTTCACCCGGTCCATGTCGGGCTCGTGCACCCGCGCCCAGGACAGCACCACCGACGCGAACGCCTCGTTGATCTCGACGATGTCGATGTCGCCCATCTTCATCCCGGCCTTTTCCAGCACCCTGGCCGTCGACTGCACGGGGCCGTCGAGGTGGTAGTAGGGCTCGGCGCCGACATTGGCCTGGGCGACGATCCGGGCCCGCGGCCGCAGACCCAAAGCCTTGGCCTTGTCCTCGTCCATCCACAGCACCGCAGCCGCGCCGTCGGAGATCTGTGAGGACGTGCCCGCGGTGTGGATGCCGCCCTCCAGCACCGGCTTGAGCTGGCTGAGGCCTTCGAGGGTGGTGTCGCGCAAGCCCTGGTCACGGGTGACCGGGGCGCGTTCGGCGGTCGGCTGCTTGTTCTCGTCGAGCACCGGGGCCTCGATCGGCGAGATCTCCCGGTCGAACCGGCCCTCCGCCCAGGCTTGCTTGGCCTTGCGCTGCGAATCGAAACCGAACTGGTCGATGTCCTCGCGGGTGATGCCGCGCCGCTTGGCGATCCGCTCGGCAGCGGTGAACTGATCCGGCAGGTCGATGTCCCAGGACGCGGGCCGCAGAATCCCGCGGTCCGGCCCGGCGTTGGCGCCCAGGCCCACCCGGCTCATCGCCTCTATGCCGCACGCGATGCCGATGTCGATGGCACCCGCGGCGATCAGCCCGGCCACCAGGTGGTTGGCCTGCTGGGCGCTGCCGCACTGGCAGTCCACCGTGGTGGCGCCGACATGGTCGGGCAGCCCGGCCACCAACCAGGACACCCGGGTGATGTTGTTGGACTGCTCGCCGAACTGCGTCACGCAGCCGCCGATGAGTTGTTCGACGTCGCCCGCGTCGATGCCGGCCCTCTCCACAACCGCCTTCTGGACAGCCCCGAGCAGTTCGGTGGCGTGCAGCCCTGACAGCCATCCCATGCGCTTGCCGATCGGGCTACGGGTGGCTTCGACGATTACCGGGTTACCCATGAGGTCAGGCTAGAACACGTTTCATTACTATGACAAGCGAGGATGCCTTAGCGCCTTTTGTCTGCGGTAGAGGCATGTTTTACTGACACTAGACCACGTCGCAATTTAGGAGATCACCCCTAATGGCACCCCCGAATATTCCGGCCGACTACGACTTTCTCGACCCCGACATCAACCTGGCCGGTCTCCCCGTCGAGGAGCTCGCGCAGCTCCGCAAATCCGAGCCGATCCACTGGGTCGACGTGCCCGACGGCTGCGGAGGTTTCGGGGACCACGGCTACTGGCTGCTCACCAAGCACGCCGACGTCAAGGAAGTGTCGCGCCGCAGCGACGACTTCTCCAGCTGGGAGAACGGCGCGATACCGACCTGGCCCAAAGAGATGACCCGCGAGAACGTCGAGTTGCAGCGCAACGTGATGCTCAACATGGATGCCCCGCACCACACCCGGCTGCGCAAGATCATCTCCCGCGGCTTCCCCCGCGCGCGATCGGCCGGCTGGAGGACGAACTCAACCAGCGCGCCCAGAACATCGCCAAGACCGCCGCCGCCGCGGGTGCCGGCGACTTCGTCGAGCAGGTTTCTTGCGAGCTGCCGCTGCAGGCGATCGCCGGCCTGCTGGGCGTGCCGCAGGACGACCGCGACAAGCTGTTCCGCTGGTCCAACGAGATGACCGGCGGCGAGGACCCCGAATACGCCGACATCGATCCCGCGCAGTCCTCGCTGGAACTGATCACCTACGCCATGGCGATGGCCGAGGAGCGGACGAAAAACCCGACCGAGGACATCGTCACCGCCTTGATCCAGGCCGACATCGACGGGGAGAAGCTCTCCGACGACGAATTCGGCTTCTTCGTCATCATGCTCGCCGTCGCGGGCAACGAGACCACCCGCAACTCGATCACCCACGGCATGATCGCCTTCGCGAACAACCCGGACCAGTGGGAGCTGTACAAGAAGGAACGCCCGTCCACCACGGCCGACGAGATCGTCCGCTGGGCGACGCCGGTCAGCGCCTTCCAGCGCACCGCCAACAAGGACATCGAGCTGGGCGGCGTGCTGATCAAAAAGGGCCAGCGGGTGGTGATGTCTTACCGCTCAGCCAATTTCGACGAGGACGTCTTCGTCGACCCGTACTCGTTCAACATCCTGCGCGACCCCAACCCGCACGTCGGTTTCGGTGGCACCGGCGCGCACTACTGCATCGGCGCCAACCTGGCCCGGATGACGATCAACCTGATCTTCAACGCCGTTGCCGACCACATGCCGGATCTGACGCCGCTCTCGGAGCCGGAGCGGTTGCGGTCGGGGTGGCTCAACGGCATCAAGCACTGGCAGGTCGACTACGCGGGCAACGCGTCGGTGACGTCCTGATGGACTTCGAACTCACCGCGACGCAGCAAGCCGTCGCCGACGTCGTCACGTCCGTGCTGGAGCGCGAGCTGACCTGGACGGCGTTGGTCGACGGGGGAGTGACGGCACTGCCGGTACCTGAGCGCCTCGGCGGCGACGGGGTGGGCCTGCCCGAGGTGGGCACCGTGTTGACCGAGGTAGGCCGGCATGGCGCGATCACCCCCGCCCTGGCGACGCTGGGTTTCGGGATGTTGCCGCTGCTGGACCTGGCGTCCGAGGAGCAGCAGGACCGGTTCCTGGCCGGGGTGCCCAAGGGCTCGGTGCTGACCGCCGCGCTCAACGAGCCCGGGGCGGCGCTGCCCGACCGGCCGTCGACCGCGTTCCGTGGCGGTCGACTGTCGGGTGTGAAAGTCGGTGTCGGATATGCCGATTCGGCCGACTGGATGGTGGTCACCGCCGACAGCGCGGTGGTGGTGGTCTCACCGAAGGCCGACGGCGTGGCGGTGGTACGCACGCCCACCTCCAACGGTTCCGACGAATACACCGTGACGTTCGCCGATGTGGCCGTGCCGGACTCCGATGTGCTGGCGGGCGCGACAGCGGCTCGGGTGAACCAGTTGGCGTTGGCCGCGATCGGCGGCTACGCCGACGGACTGGTGGCCGGCGCGTTGCGGCTGACGGCCGATTACGTCGCAGGCCGCAAACAGTTCGGCAAACCGCTCTCGACTTTCCAGACGGTGGCCGCGCAGCTGGGCCGAGGTGTACATCGCCTCGCGCACCATCGATTTGGCGGCCAAGGCGGTGATCTGGCAGCTGTCCGAAGATCGGGACGCCGCAACCGATTTGGACGTGCTCGGTTACTGGCTGGCGTCGCAGGCGCCGCCGGTGATGCAGATCTGCCATCACCTGCACGGCGGCATGGGTATGGACGTCACCTATCCGATGCACCGGTATTACTCCACGATCAAGGACCTGACCCTGACCCGGTTGCTGGGCGGGCCCTCGCATCGTCTTGATTTGGTGGGGATCGCGAGCGCGGCGGAGCCGGGCGCTGCGGGTCGCCGCCCAGACAATCTGGTGGGAGCTCCGTAATGTACATCGACTTGACTCCCGAGCAGCGGCAGCTGCAGGCGGAGCTTCGCGAATACTTCTCGAACCTGATTTCGTCCGATGAGGCGAAAGCGATGGAGTCCGACCGGCACAATGAGGCCTACCGGGCGGTGATCCGCAGGATGGGCAAAGACGGCAAACTTGGCGTGGGCTGGCCGAAAGAGTTCGGCGGCTTGGGTTTTGGCCCCATTGAGCAGTCCATCTTCGTCAACGAGGCGCACCGCGCCGACGTGCCGCTGCCCGCCGTCACGCTGCAGACCGTCGGCCCGACCCTGCAGCAATTCGGCAGCGAACTGCAGAAGAAGAAGTTCCTGCCGGCCATTCTGGCGGGCGAGGTGCACTTCGCGATCGGCTACACCGAACCGGATGCCGGCACCGACCTGGCGGCGTTGCGCACCACCGCGGTGCGTCAGGGCGACGAATACATCGTCAACGGCCAGAAGATCTTCACCACCGGCGCCCACGACGCCGACTACATCTGGCTGGCCTGCCGAACCGACCCGGAAGCCGTTAAACACAAAGGTATTTCGATACTGATCGTCGACACCAAGGACCCCGGCTATTCCTGGACGCCGATCATCCTGTCCGACGGCGCCCACCACACCAACGCCACCTACTACAACGACGTACGGGTGCCGGCCGACATGCTGGTCGGCGAGGAGAACGGCGGCTGGCGGCTGATCACCACGCAGCTCAACAACGAACGGGTGATGTTGGGGCCGGCGGGCCGCACCGCCGGCATCTACGACCGCGTGCGCGACTGGGCGTCCCAGCCGGGCGGCAACGGCGTCACCCCGATCGACCACCACGACGTCAAACGTGCACTGGGCGAGATCTATTCGCTGTGGCGGATCAACGAACTGCTGAACTGGCAGGTGGCCGCCGCCGGCGAGGACATCAACGTGGCCGACGCCGCATCGACGAAAGTCTTCGGCACCGAGAAGATTCAGTACATCGGGCGGCTCGCCGAGGAGATCGTCGGCAAGTACGGCAACCCGGCCGAACCGCAGACCGCCGAGTTGCTGCAATGGCTGGATGCCCAGACCAAGCGAAACCTGGTGATCACCTTCGGCGGCGGTGTCAACGAGGTCATGCGGGAGATGATCGCCGCGTCCGGATTGAAGGTGCCGAGGGTTCCTCGATGACCGACATTCACGCAGCCGTCGCGGAAATCGTCGCGGCCGGCGGCCCCAAGCCGCGCACCGGTCGCGACCCGGTGAACCAGCCGATGATCAACAACTGGGTGGAAGCCCTCGGCGACCGCAACCCGATCTACATCGACGAGGACGCCGCGCGCGCGGTTGGGCACCCGGGGTTGGTCGCTCCACCGGCGATGATCCAGGTGTGGACCATGTTCGGCCTCGGCGGGCAGCGTCCCACCGACGACCCGATGGGCCCGATGATGGAGCTGTTCGACAACAACGGCTACATCGGTGTGGTGGCGACCAACTGCGAACAGACCTACCACCGCTATCTGCGACCCGGCGAGCAGGTCACCATCCACTCCGAGATGCGCGACGTGGTGGGCCCCAAGCGGACCGCGCTCGGTGAAGGCTTCTTCATCAACCAGCACATCGTGTGGCGGGTGGGAGACGAGGACGTCGCCGAGATGGAGTGGCGCATCCTCAAATTCCGCCCGGCCGAGAGTGATTCGGCTTCGGGCGGCTCGGTGCCCGACGATCTGGATGCCGATGCGATGATGCGGCCGTCGTCGTCGCGGGACACCGCGTTCTTCTGGGACGGCGTCAAGGCGCACGAGTTACGGATCCAGAAGCTGGCGGACGGCACGCTGCAGCACCCACCGGTGCCGGCGCTGTGGCAGGACCCCGCCGCCCCGATCGACTACGTGGTGTCCAGCGGACGCGGCACCGTGTTCAGCTTCGTGGTGCATCACGCACCGAAAGTCCCAGGCCGCACACTGCCTTTCGTGATCGCGTTGGTGGAACTGGAGGAAGGGGTGCGGATGCTCGGCGAGTTGCGCGGTATCGACCCGGCGGCGGTGCAGATCGGCACCCCGGTGCGGGCCACATACATCGACTTCCCCGCCGGGGACAGCGGCCCCGAATGGACCCTCTACGCCTGGGAGCCGGACGCATGAGCGCCCCCACCGTCGAGGTCGGCACCGTGCTGCCGGAACTCAAGCTGTACGGCGACCCGACGTTCATCATCTCGACAGCCCTGGCCACCAGGGACTTTCAGGATGTGCACCACGACCGGGACAAGGCGCAGGCCAAAGGCTCCAAGGACATCTTCGTCAACATCCTCACCGACACCGGGCTGGTGCAGCGTTTCATCACCGACTGGGCCGGACCGTCGGCGCGGATCAAGTCGATAGGGCTGCGACTAGGCGTGCCCTGGTACGCCTACGACACGGTGACGTTCACCGGTGAGGTGACCGCCGTCGAGGACGGCCTGATCACCGTGAAAGTGTTGGGCGCCAACAGTCTTGGCCACCATGTCATTGCCACGGTGACGCTGACGATGGGGGACGTGTAGATGTCGACCGGATTACTCAGTGGTCGAGCCGCCATTGTCGGGATCGGGGCCACCGACTTCTCCAAGGACTCCGGCCGCTCCGAGTTGAGGCTGGCCGCCGAGGCCGTGTTGGACGCGCTCGACGACGCGGGCCTGTCGCCGTCCGACGTGGACGGCTTGACCACGTTCACGATGGACACCAACACCGAGGTCGCGGTGGCACGCGCGGCCGGTATCGGGGATCTGAAGTTCTTCTCCAGGATCCACTACGGCGGCGGCGCGGCGTGCGCGACCGTGCAGCAGGCCGCAATCGCGGTCGCCACCGGGGTCGCCGACTGTGTGGTGGCCTACCGGGCATTCAACGAGCGCTCCGGGATGCGGTTCGGGCAGGTGCAGACCAGGTTGGTGGGAAGCGGCGGGGACCAAGCGGATTCGACCACCGCAGACAACTCCTTCTCCTACCCGCACGGGTTGTCCACGCCGGCCGCCCAGGTGGCCATGATTGCGCGGCGCTACATGCACATGTCCGGAGCGACCAGCCGGGACTTCGGCGCCATCTCGGTGGCCGACCGCAGGCACGCCGCCAAAAACCCGAAGGCGTACTTCTACCAGAAGCCGATAACCATTGAGGACCACCAGAATTCGCGGTGGATCGCCGAGCCGTTGCGGTTGCTGGACTGCTGCCAGGAGACCGACGGCGCGGTGGCGATCGTGGTGACCTCGGCGGAGCGGGCGCGTGACCTCAAACACCGCCCAGCCGTCATTGAGGCGGCGGCGCAGGGTTCCAGCCCGGACCAGTACACCATGGTCAGCTACTACCGGCCCGAACTCGGGCTGCCCGAGATGGGCGTGGTGGGCCGGCAGCTGTGGGCGCAGTCGGGGTGCAAGCCCACCGACATCCAGACCGCGGTGCTCTACGACCACTTCACGCCGTTCACCCTGATTCAGTTGGAGGAGTTGGGATTCTGCGGCCGCGGCGAAGCCAAGGACTACATCGCCGAGGGCGCGATCGAGATCGGCGGGCGACTGCCCATCAACACCCATGGTGGGCAACTCGGCGAGGCCTACATCCACGGCATGAACGGAATCGCCGAGGGGGTAAGGCAATTGCGCGGCACCTCGGTCAACCAGGTACCCGACGTGGAGCACGTGCTGGTCACCGCCGGCACCGGCGTGCCGACATCGGGATTGATACTGGGCTGATCCCCGGCTTTGGGCGCGGTCAGGCGGCGCCGAACACCACCGCGGCGTTGTTGCCGCCGAGGCCGAACGACTCCGTGACGGCGTAGCGGTAGTTCCCGCGGCGGGGCGCACCGGCGACGATGTCGAGGTCGATCTCGGGGTCGGGCTCGCTGAGATTCAGTGTGGGCGGAATTATTCCGTCGCGCAGCGCCTGCACGGTCAGCACCGCCTCGATGGCGCCGGCGGCTCCCAGCGAGTTACCCAGCGCCGCCTTCGGCGCGTACACCGCCGGCGCGTGGTCGCCCAGCGCCCGGCGAATGGCGCGCGCCTCGGCCACGTCGCCGAAGGTGGTGCCGGCGGCATGCGCGTTGACATGATCGATGTCGGCCGGCGTCAACCCGGCCAGCTCGACCGCGCGGATGATCGCGTGCCCGGCCCGCTCGCCTGTCGGGTTGGGCTGCACGATGTCGTATCCATCCGAGGTGACGGCCGCGCCCATCAGCCGGGCCAGGATCGGCGCGCCCCGCGCCTTGGCGTGCTCCTCGGTCTCGATGACCAGCAGCGCGCCGCCCTCGCCGAACACCATCCCGTCGCGCTGCGCGTCGAACGGGCGGCAGGCGCCCGGCGGGTCGTCGTTGTTGGTGGACAGGATGCCCAGCCGCCAGAACGCGGCGACCGGGACGGCCTCGACCACGGTCTCGATGCCGCCGCAGATCGCGATGTCGGCCTCGCCCAGGACGATGTGCTGCCAGGCCTGCGCTATCGCCGCCGTGCCCGACGCGTCGGCCATCACCGGCGACACCACACCCGCCTTGGCCTTGCGGTCCAGCCCGATCGCGGCGGCGGGCGCGTTGGGCATGTACTTCTGCACCGACAGCGGCGTGACCGCGCGCAGGCCCTTGACCTTCCAGATGTCGTACCAGTAGGGGATGTCTTCGGTGCTGCCCAGGCCCAGGCCGACCGACACCATCAGCCGGTTGACGTCGACTTCGGGCGACCCGGCCTGCTCCCACACCCGCCGGCCCAGCACAGCGGCCATCTTCTGCATGAATGCGAATCGGCGCAGTTCGATCCGGCTCAGATGCTCGTCGAAGTTCTCCCGCAGCGCGCCGCCGATCCGAACCGGCGAGTGGAACTCCGCGACGAACGGCTTGTCGAGCTCCCGGATCCCGCTGCGCCCCTGCAGGCAGCTGCTGCCAGGTCTCCTCGGCGTCCGGGGCGATCGACGTGGTCGATGCCACCGCGGTGACGACGACGTCGGGAAAGCCCTCACCCGTTCTCAGCGCTGCCATGCTGGCCGCCGTTGTGTTGGGTGGTGGAGCCGAACCGGTGTGATCCCGGAACCGGTTCCGAGGTGCTGAGGTACCGTTGCGAAAGTCATCGCACCCGAGATTATCGAGCGGCGGCGAGACGAGGCAATCGCCAACGGCAACATATTCGTGAATCGGCCACCGGGCGGTACCTACGCCGGGCGGTTGATCCCCGCCATCGCGGCGAAAACCTTGCAGACAGTGCAACTTTCTCGGCGGTCACGTGGGCTTCCGGTGCTCCGGCGTCGCCACCGCGCGAATGAAGTTGGCGGCGAAGGCATCACAGACGTCGTCGACGTCCGGCAGGGCGAGCCCGGGAACATCGGGGAAGGCGGGACGCATCAGCATGTGGATCAGGATCGGTCCCAGAAGGTTTTGGGTCAGCACGATTACCGGCTGATCGCGGATGCGTCCCGCGCGGATCTCGGCCTCGAACCACACCCCGAGCGTGCCGAACATCCGAGGTACCGCATAGCGGGCCAGCGACTGCACCGCGGTACTCGTCGGCCGCGAGAACGCCTCGGCGAACACCGCTGGTGTGACGCGGGGTTCACGGTTGAGCGCGTTGGCCACGGTGCGGTAGAAGCCGTGCACCGTGGCGTCGAAATCACCCTGCGCCCGGGCCAGGAACTCCTCGATGTCGCGAATGGGACTGAATTGATCGAACACCGCGCGCATGAGCTCGTCACGCCCCCCCGAATGCGGCGTGCAAGCTGAACACCGAGCAGTCCGCGCGTTCGGCGATCGCCTCGAGTGTGGCTGCCGCCAAGCCGTTCTCACTGATCAGGGCCGCTGCAGCGGTCAGTGCCCGCAGGCGTACCGGCGGCCGGCCACCAGGATCGATGCCGGCGGCGCGAACTGCGGCATCCAGCGGGCTACGTGATCCGCCGAGTCTGCGCAGCAACGTGCTGCGGGAGATGCCGGCCTCGGCGGCAATGGCACTGACCGGAACCTCGGCGATGTCGCGGTTCAGGACTTCGGCGGCCCGCACCGCGGCCTCGATCAACTCCGGGGGCACGGGGGGGATGGTCGACCACGATGGCGGCCCGGTCAGCGCTTGCTCTGCGCGACATCGGCGTCGTCGGTCTGGTCATCGGCGACGATCTCGACACCCTCGAGCCGCTTGTGCAGTCGCGCGACTCGGCGCAGCTGAGCGAATATGTTGAAGGAGCCCAACATCGGGAGTAGCCCGATGAACGTTCGAAACGAGGGGTTTCCGCCGTACATCTCTAGCTCGAACAGACAGCCGACGATGTAGAAGAATCCGGCGGAGAACAAGGTGGCGGGTACCGCATAGGCCAGCGGTGATCGGGCGTCGGCCACCAGTTCCTTCGCGTAGTCGAATTCGTCCTGGGTCAGCGGTTCCCGTTTGCGCAGTTTGGCCAGCACGGCCTTGTGGGCGCCCACTTTCTCGCCCAGCGGTGCCGGCGTTCGATTCTCCAGCCGCCCGATGTAGACGAACACGCATGCGGCGCAGGCCACCGCGGACACCGCCGCGACGACGGTGAGGAACCCCCAGGGTCCGGAAACCATGCTGCTTGTTCCTTTGCTTTCGTATCTCAGGTGTGCGTGCTGCCGGCGGTGGGCGACGACCGTGGCAGCGACCCGGGCGCCACCGGATCGTCGTCCTCCCACAGCAGTAATTGGCGGACCGCCTGGCGTGATCCGTAGGGCTGCAGCATCTGACTGGCGGGGCGCGGGCGCACCTTGAGCGGCCACCAGAACCATCGGCCGACCAGCGCGGCAATGGAGGGCGTCATGAACGAGCGCACGATCAGCGTATCGAACAGCAGGCCGAGAGCGATCGTGGTTCCGATCTGCCCAAGGATGCGCAGGTCTGCGAATATGAAAGAAGCCATGGTGGCCGCGAACACCAGACCGGCCGACGTCACCACTGCGCCGGAGCCGCCCATCGACCGGATGATGCCGGTCTTCAGGCCGGCACCGATCTCCTCCTTGAACCGCGAGATCAGCAACAGATTGTAGTCAGAACCGACCGCCAACAGCAGGATCACGGCCAGCGCCAACACAATCCAGTACAGCTGGATGCCGAGGATATCCTGCCAAATCAGCACGGAAAGTCCGAACGACGCACCCAGCGACAGGGCCACGGTGCCTACGATGACCAGCGCGGCGACGACGCTGCGGGTGATGGCCATCATCACCAGCAGAATGAGGCTGAGCGCAGCGATTCCGGCGATCATGAGGTCGTATTTGGCGCCGTCCTGGATGTCCTTGTAGGTGGCGGCGGTGCCGGCGAGGTAGATTTTGGATCCGGCCAGCGGGGTGCCCTTGACGGCCTCCTGCGCAGCGTGCCTGATCGCGGCGATGTGCGAAATGCCTTGGGGCGTAGCCGGATCGCCGTCATGGGTGATGATCATCCGGGCGGCCTTACCGTCCGGCGACAGGAACAACTTCAGGCCGCGCTGGAATTCGGGGTTGGTGAACGCTTCCGGCGGTAGATAAAACGAATCGTCGGTTTTCGACGCGTCATAAGCCTGACCGAGGGCGGTGGCGTTCTGCAATGCCTCTGCCGCTTGATTGTTCAGCCCCGAGGAGGTGGCGTAATTCGACATCGTCAGGTCGCGGTTGGTTTCCTGGCTCGCGATCTGCGGCGGTATCAGCGCGAGCAGCTTCGGTTGCAGCGCATCCAATTTCGCAATGCTGCTCGAGACGCTGCTCAGTTCGTCGGTCAGCGCGTCGATACCGTCGAGGGCATCGAACAACGACCGCAGCGTGGCGCAGATCGGTATGTCGTAACAGTGTTTCTCCCAATAGAAATAGCTGCGGATCGGCCGGAAGAAGTCGTCGAAATTAGCGATCTTGTCGCGCAGATCCTGGGCGATGGCAACCGTGCGCTGAAATGCCTTCGCCTGCTCGTCGGTGACGGCGCTGGACTGCTGCTGCAGCGCATACTGCTGCCGCAGAATGTCGATCGAGTTGTTGATCACCGCGACCTGCTTGAGCAGATCCGACGTCTGGGACTGCTGAAACGGGAGGTTATTGATCTGCGACGCGCTGCCCGCGCTGATCTGGAACGGGATCGAGGTGTGATCCAGCGGTGTACCCAATGGACGGGTGATCGATTGCACCTCCGCGATGCCGTCGGTATGGAAGATCGCCTTGGCGACCCGCTCGAGCAGGATCATGCTGGTGGAGTTGCGCAGGTCGTGGTCGGCTTCGATCATCAGCAGTTCGGGATTGAGCCGCGCTTGCGAAAAGTGGCGCTCGGCAGCGGCATAACCGACATTGGCCGGGGCGTTGGCCGGCATGTAGGGGCGGACGTCGTAGCTCGTCTTAAAGCCCGGCAGGGCGAGCAGACCGATGAGGGCGATGGCGAGCGTGACCAGCAGGATGGGGCCGGGCCAGCGCACGATGGACGTGCCGATCCGCCGCCACCGCTGCGTGTTCATCTGGCGGTTGGGCTCGAGCAAACCGAAATGCCGTCCGATGATCAGCATGGCGGGTGCCAGGGTCAGGGCTGCGAGCACCGCGATGAGGACCCCGGATGCCGCGGGGATGCCGAGGCTCTGGAAATACGGCAGCCGCGTGAAAGTCAGACAGAACACTGCGCCCGCGATCGTCAGGCCGGAGCCCAGGATGATGTGGGCGGTCCCGTGGTACATCGTCTCGAATGCCGAAACCCGGTCCTGCCCGGCGTATCTCGCCTCGTGAAAGCGGCCGAGGATGAAGATCGCGTAATCGGTGCCGGCGGCGATGACGAGCAGCGTCAACAGATTGGTCGAGTACGTCGAGAGTTCGATGATGCCGGCGTTGGCCAGCACCGCGACGACTCCGCGCGATGCGGTCAACTCGATCATGACAGTGAAAAAGCACCAGCGCCGCGGTGCTGACCCGCCGGTAGATCCAGATCAGCATCACCAGGATCACCCCGATGGTGATCAGTGTGGTCTTGAGCGTCCCCTTGCCGCCTACTTCGAACTGGTCGGTGACCAGCGGCGCGGGACCGGTGACATAAGCTTTGACACCCGGCGGCGGTGTGGAGTGGTCGACGATGTTGCGCACCGAATCGACGGATTGGTTGGCCAACGACTCGCCCTGATTACCGGCGAGGTACACCTGCACCAATGCCGCCTTGCCGTCGGAACTCTGCGAGCCGGCGGCGGTCAGTGGGTCCCCCCCAGAAATTCTGAATGTGCTGGACATGCTTGGTGTCTCGGGTGAGCTGGTCGACCAAGCCGTCGTAGTAGTGGTGTGCCTCGGCGCCCAGCGGCCGATCTCCTTCCAGCACGATCATCGCCGCGCTGTCGGAGTCGAACTCTCCGAAGACCTTGCCGATGCGTTTGCTGGCTTGCAGCGATGGCGCGTCGTGCGGACTCAGCGACACGTTATGCGCCTGGGCGACCTTCTCCAGCTGCGGCACAAAGACATTCGTGACCATGGCCACCGCGATCCAGAAGAATGCGATCAGGACGGCGAACCGGCGGATGAAATTCGGGACCGAATGTTGTCGCGAGCCGCTCTGAGTGCTCATCCGGACTTGTCCAGGCAGTAGGTGAAGGCGTGCAAGGTGTTCACCCTTCTCTCGTCCTTGACGTCGTTGTCGATCTTGATCCGGCAGCCGATCCAGTCGCGGTTGCCCTGAGCGGAGACGGAGACGAACACCGCCGGTTGGGTGGTGGTCGTATCGTAAGACCACGGCAGCATCACGGCGTCGGCGCGCTGAGGCTGGGCGTCCACGTCGAGATAAGTGATGGTTGCCTGTGTGTCGGGCGGACCGAAAACCTCGATGACCACGTGCTTGGGGTTGAACGGAGCCGAGTCGTCGCTGATGCCTTTAGGTGTCGACGTCACGTCTTGGGACGCGAAGATGCCGTGTAGGCGATATACCGTGAAGCCGGCCAGCGCGACGACTACCACGGTGACTACCAGCACCCAGCGTCGACCGAGTTTGCGTAACAACGAGAACCGCTGTGTCCTTGACGTTTTCAATGCATCAAGCTGGTGGCCCGTGGGTGGTGTTCCTGGCGAAGCCGGCCCGGGGGGGGCTCGTAATTGGCGACGTTCATCGCTTCAGTCGGCAACGCCGACGGCTGGGACGGCGAACCGGCCCATTTGTTTTTCCGTGAAGGCGTAGGGGCTGTGCCTGTTCCTGGCCAGCACGTTGGGAGCCGCCACCCCGAGCGCCGCGACGCTCACCGTATAGGCGATGCCCTTAGCCCAATCAGCCTTTGCCACAGGATCTTCCGCCTTCAGTGCGGCGAAGTAGGCCAAGCCGATGGGGGTGTGCAAGAAGATCGATGCCAAGAAGCCGGGGCTGTACCTGGATCGCGAAAGCACCGGGAAGACGACGCCGTGTCCGACCGCTTGCGCCATTCCGAACAGCACCGGTCCAATGCCCAGCCACTTCACTTTGGGGAACAACACGGGCAGCGCGTAGAACGGGTAGGCAACGGCGGTGTTGATGCACATCGCGGTCTGGGTGTTCAGCGGATAGTTCCGGGGCTGGTCGCTGTTGAACAGTCCGCGGTTGAACTGTCCGGGGGAAGTAGCCCGGGTCTTCGTACTCCTCATACTGGTGCGCGAGTAGCGCGATGCCGTTAAATGCCGAGAGCGCGCGCAGATTCGTCATCCGGCCGCGGGAGGCCAACGCGAGTGCGCCGCCGGCGGCCATGCCGATCACCGCACCCACCCGTGGCCAGTTCCGGCGATATTGCTCCAGCGTGTTCATGACGCGGCCTCCTGGTCACCTCGTGCCGCCGGCGCGGGTGGCATAACGGCTTATGCAACATGCAGTACCGTATCACGCGGTGGGAGGACCTGACCCGCTACTGTCCGAAATATGCACGGGAAACGCGTTCGGTGCGGGCCGTCGGTCGACCAACGGGAGTCGGGGCCGGTTAGTCCTTGGCGAGAGTGAACTGGGCGATATCCGTGTAGCCCTCACGGAACAGGTCGGCGCAACCGGTCAGGTACTTCATGTACCGGTCGTAAACCTCCTCGGACTGCACGGCGATGGCCTCGTCGCGACGAGACTCCAGAGTGGCGGCCCAGATGTCCAGGGTGCGTGCGTAGTGCATGCGCAACTGCTGCACTCGCTTTACCGAGAACCCGGCGGCCTCCGCATGGTCCACCACGGCTTGCGCGGCCGGCAGATCGCCACCAGGGAATATCTCTTCCATGATGAACTTGATGAACCGCAGCTTGGTCATGGTGACGGGCAGTTCACGCTCGCTGAACTCTTCCCCGCTGGGCTGGATGATCGTGTGCAACAGCATCACGCCGTCATCGGGAAGCGCCGCGTAGGCCATCTTGAAGAAGTCGGTGTAGCGGTCACGGCCGAAGTGCTCGAACGCCCCGATCGAGACGATGCGATCCACGCTCTCGTCGAACCGCTCCCAGCCCTGCAGCAACACCCGCTTGCTACGTGAACTGGGATGCTCCTCGAGCAACCGCTGGGTGTGCGCTTGCTGATTGCGGCTCAGTGTCAAACCCACCACGTTCACGTCATAGCGGTCGAGCGCCCGCGCGAGGGGTGGCGCCCCAGCCACAGCCGATGTCCAGCAACGTCATACCGGGCTCCAAGCCGAGCTTGCCCAGCGAGAGGTCGATCTTGGCTAGCTGGGCTTCCTCGAGTGACATGTCGTCGCGCTCGAAGTAAGCGCAGCTGTAGGTCTGCGACGGATCGAGGAAGATCCGGAAGAATTCGTCGGAAAGGTCGTAATGTGCCTGAACATCGTCGAAATGCGGCTTCAGTTGCTCAGTATTTGATTGCTTTTCGGGCATCGCAACAACTTTCCGTTTTTTGTTTGATTAGCGCGGTTCAGCGGCGCTTCGCCAGGCATAGGTCGGTCAGCGCAGACCAGTCGGCCCACCTTACCGGTGCTGGGCCGATTCCCCCCGAAAGCCGCAGGTTGTCCGTCCGTTTCCGCGTCGACCGCCTTCGCGCCGCCGGTCTTCGCGCCGCCGGTCTTCGCGCCGAACGTCACGCTGGCGTGACTTGTGTCGCCGGGCGTCACGCCAGCGTGACACCCGGTGGGGGCATCTCGCCGCACGGGTTTCTCCCCGCACGTCAAGCCGGCGTGCTGCTTCATGGGGGTTTGTGGACTGTTCACCACCGCTAAAGTGCCCACTGGCCGCGACCGTGAAACTCTCCTACCCCATGTCACAGCCATTTATCGGCAGCGAAGCCGTTGCCAATGGGGACGTCACCAAGACCGAGCTGCGGGCGCGGTACAAGAAGTTACTTCGTGACGTGTACGTCGGCCCGTACGTCGAGATGACGCCCGAGCTCAGGGCCAGAGCGGTGTGGCTGTGGTCACGACGGCGGGGCACCGTTGCCGGCTTGACTGCCAGCGCGGTGCACGGTGCCGAATGGGTTGCGCCCGACGCGCCCTTGGAGATACTGCACACCAACCGAAACTCGTTGCCGGGCTTACAGGTTCGTGGCGATCACATCGAAGCCGACGAGATCGCCCGGATCGACGGGATGCCGGTGACGATTCCGGCGCGAACAGTCCTCGACTTGGGCTGCTGGTATCCGACGGACGACGCGGTCGTTGCAATCGACGCCTTGCTGGCATCTGTCGACGTGAAGATCAGTGAGGTCGAGGCACTGGCCGGGCGCTATAGCGGCCGGCGTGGGATCCGCAACGCGCGGATCGCTTTCGACCTGGCCGATGGTGGTTCGCAATCGCCGAAGGAAACTTTGCTACGACTGCTGCTGATCCGGGCCGGTTTCCCGCGTCCACAGACGCAGATCGCCGTGAGTGACGGACTCGGAGACGAGTTCGCCCACCTGGATATGGGATGGGAAAACGTGCAGGTTGCCGTCGAATACGACGGTGAACAACATCGAACCAACAGGTGGCGGTACACGTGGGATATCCAGCGGCAAGAAAAGATTCAGCGATGCGGCTGGATTGTGGTCCGGGTCGTGGCGGGGGATCGGCCGGCCGTCATCATTCGGCGGGTCGCTGCCGCGCGGGCCAGCTGTGGCTGCACCGACCGGTTGCGGGGTGTTGCGCTGGCGTGACGGTCGGTGTCGAGTGTTGCGCTGGGGTGATGTTGGGCGAGGTGGGGTGGTTGGGGGTGTACCGACCGGTTGCGGGGTGTTGCGCTGGCGTGACGGTCGGTGTCGAGTGTTGCGCTGGGGTGATGTCGGGCGAGGTGGGCTGGTTGGGGTGTACCGACCGGTTGCGGGCTGTTGCGCTGGCGTGACGGTCGGTGTCGAGTGTTGCGCTGGGGTGATGCTGGGCGAGGTGGGGTGGTTGGGGGTGTACCGACCGGTTGCGGGCTGTTGCGCTGGCGTGACGGTCGGTGTCGAGTGTTGCGCTGGGGTGATGTTGGGCGAGGGGGGTGGTTGGGGGTGCACCGACCGGTTGCGGGGTGTTGCGCTGGCGTGACGGTCGGTGTCGAGTGTTGCGCTGGGGTGACGCTCGGCGAGAAGAGAATGGAAAGGGGAACGGGAAAGGGGTACCGGCGAGATGGGACCGGGGTCGGCCGGGGCGAACTGCGGCTAGGCCGGCACCAGCTCGACGCCGGAGAGCACCACTGCATTGTCGCGTGCCGGCGCGACGACCCCGGCCAGGAATCGGCCGGACTCCTTCCAGACGTTGACCTGCAGCGTCTCGCCGGGGAACGCCACACCCGCGAAGCGGGCGCCGTAGGCCTGGACGGCGGCGGCGTCGCCGTCCAGCAACGCGTCGACGATCGCTTTGCAGGTCATGCCGTAGGTGCATAGACCGTGCAGAATCGGCCTGGGAAAACCTGCTGCAGCAGCGAATTCGGGATCCGAGTGCAGCGGGTTGCGGTCGCCGCACAGGCGATACAACAGCGCCTGCTGCGGCAGCAGCGGCACTGACAGCTCCAGATCCGGGGCCCGGTCCGGCGCGGCATCAGACCCCGACGGGCCGCGATCGCCGCCGAATCCGCCTTCGCCGCGGGCAAAGATCGACCGCTTCTGCGTCCACAGCAGCTCACCGGACGGGTCGGTAACCGTCGTCTCGCTCCAGATCACCGCGGCCTTGCCCTTGTCCCAGATGTCGGTGAACCGGGTAACTGCATTGGCTGAGCCCGAAGGGGGCAGCGGCGCAGGCACTTCCACTCGCTCGGAGGCATGCAGCACTTTGGCCAACTCGATGTCGATGCCGGGGAACTGGACGGTCGGCGGCGCCGTCATGTGAAAGCTGGCCGCCACGTTGCCGAAGGTCGGCAGCACCTGCGGGGTGTCGTCGACCAGATAGCGCAGCTCGCGCGGGTCCATCGGATCCGCGCCGGCACCCAGACCCAGGTGATACAGCTGGATATCGCTACTGGTCCAAGAGAATTCGATGGGCTCCAACTCGGCGGCCAGCGCGACGTCGACGTCGATCGGCATGTCAGTTCTCTCCCGCGATGTGCAGCGCTGCCAAGTAACCGAAGGTCATGGCCGGACCGATGGTGCCGCCCGGCCCCGGGTAAGTGTGGCCCATCACCGGCGCGCTGACATTGCCTGCGGCGTAAAGACCTTCGATGACGCTGCCGTCGTCGCGCAGGGCACGCGCGTGCACGTCGGTGCGGATGCCGCCCTTGGTGCCCAGGTCACCGGGGACCATCTTGGCCGCATAGTACGGTGCGTGGCTGATCTCACCGAGGTTCGGGTTGGGCTTGTTGGTCGGGTCGCCGTAGTACTTGTCGTAGGCGCTCTCGCCGCGGTGGAAGTCCTCGTCCACGCCGGAGCGGGCGAAGCCGTTGAACCGCGCGACGGTCCGGGTGAATTCGTCGACCGGCAGGCCGGCTTTGGTGGCCAGCTCCTCGATGGTGTCGGCCGTGATGATGACGCCGGACTCCAGCCACTTGCGCGGAATACGTTGCCCCGGTTGCAGTCCGGCGAAAATGTAGCGGTCGCGGTATTGCTGGTCGAACACCAGCCAGGCCGGAATGTTCTCGGCTGGCCCGGGGCCCTGGCCGTGCTCGCCGCCGTACATCTTGTGACCGGCTTCGACGTAGGGCAGCGATTCGTTCATGAACCGCTTGCCGGACATGTTGACCATGATCGCGCCGGGTGAGTTGCGCTCGGACAGAGCGATCCACGGCGCACCGACCAGCGGCACTGTGGGGATCCACCAGGCGTCTTCCATGAATTCCAATGCGGCGCCCAGCTTTTCGCCGGCCACGATGCCGTCGCCGGTGTTGGCCTGCGCGCCGACGGTCCAGTCGGCGGTGATGGGTGCGCGCTGGTACTTCACCCGCATCTGCTCGTTGCGCTCGAATCCGCCCGAGGCCAGGATGACCCCGCGCCGGGCCCGGATCAGCCGCGGCTCGTCAGACTCGGCCGATCCAGAATCGCGCACGTAAACTCCGCGCACCACGCCGTCCTCGACATAGAGGTCGGTCAGGGCGGTGTTGAGCACCACCGGAACACCGACGCGCTGCAGCCCGATTCGCAACGGAGCGATCAGCGCACGGCCCATGCCGACCAGGTTCTTGCCGGTCGACTTGGCCCACATGGTGCGGGCGCCGACCTTCAGGCTGCGCAGCACTCCCCGCGGGTGTCGCTTCAACAAGTTGAGCCGCACGTAGTCTTGCTGCATCACAACGACATTGAGCGGCACCTTGCCGTAGGCAGGCTCCAGCCCCGCCTCGTCGGGGCCCAGCTTGCGGGCGTTGAACGGTTTCGGCTCGATGGACCGGCCCTCGGCCCGGCCGCCCGGCGCCTCCGGGTAGTAGTCGGAGTAGCGCGGCACCCAGCACATCTTCAACGGTGTGTGCTCGAGGACGAAGGACAGCATCTCCGGTCCGCGCTGCAGATAGGTGTCGATGCGCTCCGGCTCCACGACGTCGCCGATGATGCCGTGCAGGTACCTGCGCGCCGCTTCGGGTGTGTCCTTGACCCCGGCCCGCTGCAGGACCTCGTTGTTGGGAATCCAGACGCCGCCGCCCGAGCGGGCGGTGGAGCCGCCGAAGTGTGCGGCCTTCTCGATGACTACTGTCGAGAGGCCGCGGTGCGCTGCGGTGAGAGCAGCCACCATGCCGGCGGCGCCGCTGCCAACCACGACGACGTCGTACTCCTGTGCTGTCATGTAGAACACGTTATAGAATTGCCCCGGTCGGGCGCTACTGGCCCGGTCACAAGCGCGAAGGGAATTCGGTAAATGCTCGATGTTGCGACCCGCGACGAGCTGGCTGCCGACCTGGCGGAGGCCGAGCGCAACCGGACCGGCATCGCCCCGTTGACGTCCCTCCACCCCGAGATCGACGTCGTCGACGCCTACGAGATCCAGCTGATCAACATCCGGCAACGGGTGGCCGAGGGCGCCCGCGTGGTGGGGCACAAGGTGGGTCTGTCGTCGAAGGTGATGCAGCAGATGATGGGCGTCGACGAGCCGGACTACGGGCATTTGCTCGACGAGATGCAGGTGTTCGAGGACGTCCCAGTCAAGACGGCCCGCTACCTGCTGCCCCGGGTCGAGGTCGAGGTGGGATTCATCCTGGGCGACGACCTGCCCGGCGCGGGCTGCACCGAAGCCGACGTGCTGGCCGCGACCGAGGCCGTGGTCCCGTCGATCGAGTTGATCGACACCCGCATCAGGGACTGGAAGATCGCGCTGTGCGACACCATCGCCGACAACGCTTCCTCGGCAGGCTTCGTGCTGGGCGCGGCACGGGTGGCGCCGGCCGACATCGACGTCACCGCGATCGACGCGAAGCTGACCCGCAATGGCGAGCTGATCGCCGAGGGCCGCAGCGACGCGGTGCTGGGGAATCCGGCGACCGCGGTGGCCTGGCTGTCCCGCAAGGTGGAAAGCTTCGGGGTGCGGTTGAAAAAAGGTGACATCGTATTACCCGGATCGTGCACCTTCGCGGTCGACGTGCATGCCGGCGACGAGTTCGTCGCGGACTTCGCGGGCCTGGGTCCGGTCCGGCTGTCATTCGAATAATTCGAATAAGAGGAGCGATCTCATGCCGGTTAAGGCATCTGTGGCCATCGTCGGGTCGGGCAACATCAGCACCGACCTGCTCTACAAGCTGCTGCGCTCGGACTGGCTGGAGCCGCGCTGGATGGTGGGCATCGACCCGGACAGCGAAGGCCTAGCGCGGGCCCGCAAGCTCGGGTTGGAGACCAGCCACAAGGGCGCCGACTGGCTGCTGGAGCAGTCCGAGAAGCCCGACCTGGTGTTCGAGGCGACCAGCGCCTACGTGCACCGCGACGCCGCACCCAAGTACGAGGCGGCGGGCATCCGCGCCATCGACCTGACCCCGGCCGCGGTGGGTCCGGCGGTGATCCCGCCGGCGAACCTGCGCGAACACCTCGACGCCCCGAACGTCAACATGATCACCTGCGGTGGCCAAGCCACCATCCCGATCGTCTACGCGGTGAGCCGCGTGGTGCAGGTGCCGTACGCGGAGATCGTCGCCTCCGTCGCCTCGGTCTCGGCGGGGCCGGGTACCCGCGCCAACATCGACGAGTTCACCAAGACCACGTCGCGCGGCGTACAAACCATCGGCGGTGCCGCCCGCGGCAAAGCGATCATCATCCTCAACCCGGCCGACCCGCCGATGATCATGCGCGACACCATCTTCTGCGCCATCCCCGAGGACGCCGACCACGACGCGATCGCCAAGTCCATCAAAGAGGTGGTGGCCGAGGTTCAGACATATGTGCCCGGCTACCGGCTGCTCAACGAGCCGCAGTTCGACGAGCCCTCGGTGGTCAACGGCGGTAACCACCTGGTGACGACGTTCGTCGAGGTGGAAGGCGCCGGGGACTACCTGCCGCCCTACGCGGGGAACCTGGACATCATGACCGCGGCCGCCACCAAGGTGGGCGAGGAGATCGCCAAGGAGACACTGGCCGTGACGGGAGGCGCGCAGGCATGAGTACCGACATCTTCTTCGACGCGGCCTGGGACATCCGGATCACCGACACGTCGTTGCGGGACGGGTCGCACCACAAGCGGCACCAGTTCACCAAGGACGAGGTGCGGGCGATCGTCACGGCGCTGGACGCCGCCGGGGTGCCGGTGATCGAGGTGACGCACGGCGACGGCCTGGGCGGCTCCAGCTTCAACTACGGCTTCTCCAAGACCCCCGAGCAGGAACTGATCAAGCTGGCCGCCGAGACCGCGACCGAGGCCAAGATCGCCTTCCTGATGCTGCCCGGGGTCGGCACCAAGGAAGACATCAAAGAGGCCCAGGACAACGGTGGATCGATCTGCCGCATCGCCACCCACTGCACCGAGGCCGACGTCTCCATCCAGCACTTCGGGCTGGCCCGCGAACTCGGTCTGGAGACCGTCGGCTTCCTGATGATGTCGCACACCATCCCGCCGGAGAAGCTGGCCGCCCAGGCGCGCATCATGGCCGACGCCGGCTGTCAGTGCGTCTACGTCGTCGACTCGGCGGGTGCCTTGGTGCTCGACGGCGTCGCCGACCGGGTGTCGGCGCTGGTCGCCGAGCTCGGCGACGACGCCCAGGTGGGCTTCCACGGACACGAGAACCTCGGACTCGGGGTAGCCAACTCGGTGGAGGCGGTCCGCGCCGGCGCCAAGCAGATCGACGGCAGCGTGCGCCGGTTCGGCGCCGGGGCCGGCAACGCGCCCGTCGAGGCGCTGATCGGGGTGTTCGACAAGATCGGCGTCAAGACCGGCATCGACTTCTTCGACATCGCCGATGCCGCCGAGGATGTGGTGCGCCCGGCCATGCCGGCCGAATGCCTGCTGGACCGCAACGCGCTGATCATGGGCTACTCGGGCGTCTACTCCAGCTTCCTCAAGCACGCCGTGCGCCAGTCGGAGCGCTACGGCGTACCGGCCCACCAGTTGCTGCACCGGGCCGGGCAGCGCAAGCTGATCGGCGGTCAGGAAGACCAACTCATCGACATTGCGCTGGAGATCAAACGCGAGCAGGAAAGCGGCGCAACCCCCAGGTGAGTTCGGCGGCCGGCTGACGCGGTTTCCCGGTGAGGCCAGACCGCTCACAGCGATGCCGGCTTCGGCGCGCGTAGCCTCGAAATACCAGCAGCTTGCACCGGTAGAAGGGGTATTCCGATGGCGATTTCGAGGACTGCCGGCCTGGTTGTCGGCGGCATGCTGAGCGCAGTCGCAGCGATGACCATCGCGTTGCCGGTCGCCGGCGCCGAACCGTGCAACACCACGTTCGGCCAGACCGCGTCCCAACAGGTCCAGGGCTACCTGGACCGCCATCCCGACGTGAAGGCACAACTGCAAGCCAAGGCAGGGTCGGGCACCAACGTGATCGACTACCTCAACCGGCACCCGGATGTCCGGCAGGCGCTGATCACCCTGGCCAACGAATGCACGTCGTGAATTGCGCTGCGATCGCAGCCCGGCGCGAGCAGAATAGCGGCCCAGCAAAATAGCGATATATAAATACCTGACGTCGCAGTAACCTCTATTGATGATCAAGATCCCGAGTATTGCCGCGCTGCTGGCCGGTGTTGCTGCTACGGCAGTGATCGCCGCGCCCGTGTCCAATGCCGCACCCCCGTGCACCACCGTTGGGCAAACTGCTATCCAAGAGGCGATGGCCTACTTGGACCGCCACCCGGACGTGAAGGCTACGATCACCGCGCGCGCCGCGAACAACGGCCTTTCCGTGGTCGACTTCCTGAATCAGCACCCCGACGTGCGGCACACGCTGGTCGACGGGGCCAACACCTGCATGCCGTGAGGTGAGCGGGCTTCGTCCCGAGGCCGCGCCTACGACGCGCGGAAATGTTAGCGGTTGACTCAAAACAGGAACACGTTCTAGCGTCGATGTCGTGTCCGACCCACGCGTCTCCGAGCCCTTGACCGCCGCAATCGCGGAAGCCGAGAAATTGGTGGCCGCAGCTCCATTCATCGAGACCGAAGCCGACCTATTGGAAGGGCTGCAGTACCTGGCCGGCTGCGTGTCCGCCTGCATCCATCTGGCGTTCGACTACGACCGCGACCACCCTTTCCTGCAGTCGGGCACCGGGCCGTTCACCAAAATGGGCCTGGACAACCCCGACACCCTCTACTTCGGCACCCGCGTGCACGCCGACCGCGATTACGTGGTCCGGGGAGTGCGCGGCACCACCACCGACCTGAGCTTCCAACTGCTCGGCGGCGAGTACACCGACGACAACGTGCCGGCCAGCCAGGCCGCGTTCGACGACCGCGAACTCGACATCGCCCCCGACGGCAGCTTCGAGTGGCGCTTCCGGCCGACCGCTCCGGGGCAACTGGTGATGCGCGAGGTGTACGGCGACTGGTCCGCCCGGCGCGGCACGCTGACCATCCAACGGTTGGACACCGCCGGCACCGCGCCGCCGCCGCTGACCCGCGCGACGATCGAAAAACGTTATGTCACAGCCGGAAAGCAATTGATCAACCGGGTCAAGACCTGGCTGCAGTTCCCGCAGTGGTTCTACCTAGACCTCCCGGTCAACACGATGGTGCCGCCGCGGCTCACCCCGGGTGGGCTGGCGACGCAGTACTCCTCGGTGGGTCACTTCGACCTGCGCCCGGACCAGGCGCTGGTGATCACGGTGCCGGTCAGCGATGCGCCCTACCTCGGCTTCCAGCTGGGCAGCCTGTGGTACATCTCGCTGGACTACATCAACCACCAGACGTCGCTGAACAACACCCAGGCACAGCCGGATCCGGATGGCAAGGCGCGCATCGTCGTCAGCGACCAGAACCCGGGCGTGACCAATTGGGTTGAGACACTGGGTCATCGACGTGGTTTTCTACAGTTCCGCTGGCAACGGGTGTCCCGGCAGCTCACCGAGGCCGACGGCCCCACCGTCGAACTGGTGGACATCGACGCGGTGCCCGCGGCGCTGCCGTACTTCGACCACAACAAGATCTCCGACGACGACTGGCGGGCGCGAATTGCGCTGCGCCAGATCCAAATTGCGGCAAGGATGCTGGGATGACGAAGCTGCTCGACGGCAAGGTGGTGGTGATCAGCGGGGTGGGTCCCGGCCTGGGCACCACCTTGGCGCGCCGGTGCGCGACCGAAGGCGCCGACCTGGTGCTGGCGGCGCGCAGCGCCGACCGCCTGGACGACGTCGCCAAGCAGGTCGTCGATCTGGGCCGCAAAGCGGTGCCGGTGCCCACCGACATCACCGACGACGACCAGGTGAACAACCTCGTCGACGCCGCCTTGGAGGCGTTCGGCAAAATCGACGTGCTGATCAACAACGCCTTCCGGGTGCCGTCGATGAAACCGTTGGCCGGCACCACCTTCCAGCACATCCGGGACGCCATCGAGCTCAGCGCGCTGGGCGCGCTGCGGCTGATCCAGGGCTTCACCCCGGTATTGGCGCAGACGCACGGCTCGGTGGTCAACGTCAACTCGATGGTGATCAGACACTCGCAAGCCAAGTACGGCGCCTACAAGATGGCCAAGTCGGCGCTGCTGGCCATGTCGCAGTCCCTGGCCACCGAGCTCGGCGAGCAGGGCATCCGGGTCAATTCCGTTGCGCCCGGCTATATCTGGGGTGACACGTTGCAGGGCTACTTCAATCACCAGGCCGGCAAGTACGGCACCACCGCCGAGCAGATCTACCAGGCCACCGCGGCCAACTCCGACCTCAAGCGGCTGCCCACCGAAGACGAGGTGGCTTCGGCGATCCTGTTCATGGCCAGCGATCTGTCCAGCGGCATCACCGGGCAGACCCTGGACGTCAACTGCGGGGAGTACCACGCCTGATGAGCCCCGAACGCACTGACGTCGGCACCGTCGAAGAACTGCACGCGTCGGCGACCAAGCTGACCGGGCTGGACGATTTCGGCACCGACGACGACAACTACCGGGAAGCGCTCGGCGTCCTGCTGGACGCCTATCGGCGCGAGGCCGACCTGACAGTGTTGGGCAGCAAGATGAATCGGTTCTTCCTGCGCGGCGCGCTGGTGGCCCGGCTGCTGTCCGAATCCGCGTGGAAGCAGCACCCGGCGTACGCCGACGTACCGATCCAGCGGCCGATCTTCGTGACGGGCCTGGTGCGCACCGGGACGACCGTGCTGCACCGGCTGCTGGGCGCCGACCCGGCGGCCCAAGGCCTGCACATGTGGCTGGCCGAGTTCCCGCAGCCGCGACCGCCGCGCGAAACCTGGGACTCGAACCCGTTGTACCGCAGGCTCGATGACCAGTTCAACCAGCACCACGCCGACAACCCCGGCTACACCGGTCTGCACTTCATGGCCGCCTACGAGCTCGAGGAGTGCTGGCAGTTGCTGCGCCAGTCGGTGCACTCGGTGTCCTACGAGACGCTGGCGCACGTGCCGAGCTACGCGAAGTGGCTATCTGAGCAGGATTGGACGCCGTCCTACCAACGGCATCGCCGCAACCTACAGCTGATCGGGATGAACGACACCGACAAGCGCTGGGTGCTCAAGAACCCCAGCCACCTGTTCGCGCTGGATGCGCTGATGGCGACTTACCCTGACGCACTGGTGATTCAGACCCACCGGCCGGTGGAGACGATCATGGCCTCGATGTGCTCGCTGGCCCAGCACACCGCCGAAGGCTGGTCGAAGGCGTTCACCCCGGAGCAGATCGGTACCGACTCGATGGACACCTGGTCGCGCGGGCTGGAGCGGTTCAACACCGCCCGCGCCAACTACGACTCGGCGCAGTTCTACGACGTCGACTACCAGGACCTGGTCGCCGACCCGCTCGGCACGGTGGCCGACATCTACCGCCACTTCGGGTTGACGCTGACCGACGAGGCGCGAAAGGCCATGGAAGCCAGCCACTCCGAGAGCCAGCAGGGTGAGCGCGCGCCGAAACACAAGTACTCGCTGGCCGACTACGGGCTGACCGCCGAGCAGGTCAAGGAGCGCTTCGCCGGCTTGTGAGGCACGTCAGCTGGACTTCTTGCCCAAGAGTTCGGGTAGGTGCTTCGGGCAGTAATCGTCGATGCTGGCCCCGACGAAGTAGCCGGCGTGGTAGGCGGTCATCCCAGCCTTGTCGACCATTTCAGCCGCCATCTCCTTGGGCGACTTGCCGCTGTCCAGGTTGTCACAGACGGCATGAGCTGCCTGGATCGCGTAGTCGTCCGGTACGTGGTCGGTGATGCCCTCAGAGCGCAGCGTAGAGAGGAATTTGGCATCGTTGGCGTCGGCGTGAGCGGCCGAGACCGACGCCAGGGGTCCGAGCAACCCGAACGCCACGGCTATGAGAAGGCGCTTCCGCATGAGAGATACCTCCTGAAAAAGCTTTGGTGTTGTTGCGCTTTGGTGCTGTTGCGCTGCAACGACGCAGCATCGCGTAGCGGATGGGTAACCCTCTACTACGGGCATCACACTGCTCGCCGGAGAAGTTCACATGAAATGTAGACAGAGTTCACCGACGATTGTCCGGTGCTCGCAGACTCGGCTTCGCTGTCAGTCTTCCGCGCTGCGGTCGAGGTAGCCTTCGGCCACCGCGTGCTCGATGCTGTCGGACAGCCGCGGGCACGATCTGGTTCGCGCCGTGTCACCGCCGGCGGCACGCACCTGCGCGAAGTGAGCACACCGCTGCGATGCCTCGGTATTCCACTGCACCGCCGTGTGCCCCGGCCCGAGCCGCCGCACGTTCACCGTGACGTGGCAGAACCGGCAGTCCACCGGCTGCAGACCCGCGGTCAGGTAGCGTTCCCGGTCGGCGCGGCTGGCTTCGGCCACCGACGCGGCGCGCTGTGGATCATTGCTGAAATCCCTTGACTTCGACCACGATCCGGACCCGTCGTTGCTGGTGGGCTCCTCGTCGTGGTCGTGCTGATCGCCGTGCAGCAGCAGCATCGACCGCGCCAGGCGATCGACGTCGGGCACCTCCGGACGATCGTCAGCCATGGCGACTAGTGCTGCTCGGCGGGAACTTCGTCGGACACCGCTTCGGCCTCCCTGGCCTTCATGTTCTCGGCCACCTCGGCGTTCCAGAACTCGTTGGCGCGGGAGGTGTCGACCTCGATCTCATAGCGCTCCACCATTTCTGGGGTGATATCGGCGACGTCGACGTAGAACTGCTGATACCAGCGGCGCATCTGGTAGACGGCGCCGTCCTCCTCGACCAGCAGCGGGTTGTCGATCCGGGTCTTGTGCTTCCAGATCTCCACGTCCTGCAGGAAGCCCTTGCTGACCCCCTCGGTGAACACCCGCGACAGCTTGTCGGTCATCTTTTCGTCCATGCCCTTGGGCTTTTCGACGATCACACCCCACTGCAGCACGAACGAATCCTGCGTGACCGGGTAGTGGCAGTTGATCAGGATCGACTCGGCCTTGTAACCGCCGTAGCTGTTGTGCAGCCAGTTGATCATGAACGACGGTCCGAAGTAGGACGCCTCCGAATCCAGGTGCGCCTCACCGTAAGACGTGCCCAGGTCGTCGACGTCGGGCCGGCCCACATTGTGCAGGTACTGCGAGGCGATGTGACCCTCGAAGACGTTCTTGAAGTACGTCGGCAACCCGAAATGGATGTAGAAGAAGTGCGCCATGTCGGTGACGTTGTCGATGATGTCGCGGCAGTTGGATCCCTCGATGAGGATGCGGTTCCACCGCCACTCGGTCCACTCGTCGCTGTGCGCCTCGGGAATCTCGGGAATGCGGACTGCCGGGTCGGGCGGATTGCCCTCGTGGTCGTGCCAGACGAACAGCAGGCCACCGCGCACGTCGGTGGTCCAGGCCCGGGTGCGGGCCCGCTTGGGGGTGCGCTTGGCATACGGCACCAGCTTGCAGCGACCGTCGCCGCCCCAGCGCCAGTCATGGAACGGGCAGGCCACCTCGTCGCCCTTGACGGTGCCCATGGACAGGTCGCCGCCCATGTGCCGGCAGTAGCCGTCGAGAACCTTGATGTCGCCCTGTGAGTCGGCGAACACCACCAGCTTGGTGCCGAACGCCTGAACCGAATGCGGTTTGCCGTCCTGAAAGTCCTTCGCGACGCCCAGGCAGTGCCAGCCGCGCGCGTAGCGGGTCGGCAGGTCGCCGGCATCGATCTCCCGGACGCCGACGTCGCTTGTGTCGGTAGTCATCCGCTGTCACCTCCAGATTGGGCTGCTAACTAGAACACGTTACAGTTTTGGGGCGGGAGAGCGCAACGACGGTGACCCTAACCACGGCATATGCATGGTGCGGTATATGGCTACGGTATATCTAGAACATGCCGCTGTTCAGTTTCGAGGGTCGCGCGCCGAAGGTCGATCCCACCGCGTTCGTGGCCCCGACGGCGACCCTGATCGGTGACGTCACCGTCGAAGCGGGCGCGTCGGTCTGGTTCAACGCGGTACTGCGCGGTGACTATGCGCCGGTAGTCGTTCGCGAGGGCGCGAACGTCCAGGATGGGTCGGTGCTGCACGCGCCGCCCGGTATCCCCGTCGACATCGGTCCTGGCGCCACGGTCGCACACCTGTGCGTCATTCACGGCGCCCACATCGGCTCGGAGGCCCTGATCGCCAACCATGCCACGGTGCTGGACGGCGCCGTGATCGGCGCTCGCTGCATGGTGGCAGCGGGGTCGCTGGTCGTCGGGGGCACCCAGGTACCGCCGGGGATGCTGGTGACCGGCACCCCGGCAAAGGTCAAGGGGCCCATTGAGGGAACCGGCGCCGAAATGTGGGTCAACGTCAACCCGCAGGCTTATCGTGATCTGGCACAGCGGCACATCGCCGGGTTGAAACCGGTTTAGGGTTACGCCGACGCCGCAGCGGCGTCGACAACCGATTGGACGTTGCAGATTATCGAGGACAGCGCGACCCAGAGCTCACCCGAGACCCGAGCCGGGCGCAGGTTGACACTGGTGACGCTGGCGGTGGTGGCCGCGGTGTTCGCCTGGTTGTTCGTCGGATATCTGCTGTGGGCGCGCAGCTACACCGACCTGATCGACCTGCTGGTGTACCGCGCCGGTGGTCACGCGGTGCTGCACGGCCACTCGATCTACGCGGCCGACTTCGCCGCGGCCAACCAGTCGCCGAACGGACTGTCGTTCACCTATCCGCCGTTCGCCGCCGTGGTCTTCGTGCCGCTGGCGATCGTCCCGGTCGGTGTCGCCAAGACCCTGATGCTGTTGTTCAACACCTCCGCCGCGTTGCTGCTGTTCACGCTGATCGTTGTTGCGACGCAAGGAAATTGGGACCGACTGCGCAGCCGGCACGCGCTGACCGGGGCTGTCTCGGTCAAGACCGCGGTCGTGCTGGTGATCGCCGCGATCGTGTTCACCCTGAGCGTGCCGGTGGAGCACAACATGACCTACGGCCAGGTCAACCTGCTGCTGGCGGCCGCGGTCGCCCTGGACATTCTGCCGCCGCGGGTGCCGTGGCCGCGGGGCCTGCTGGTCGGCATCGCGGTCGCGATCAAGCTGACGCCCGCCGTCTTCGTCGGCTATTTCCTGGTGACCCGGGCGTGGCGGCCGCTGGTCGTCTCGGTGGTGACGACGGTGCTTGCGGTGCTGGTCGGCTGGCTTGTGCTGCCCGCCGACACAGTGCGCTACCTGACCTCGACCGCGTTCGACCCGGCCAGGATCGGCGGGCTGGCCTACTCCTCGAACCAGTCGGTGCGCGGAATCCTCGAGCGCCTGCCGAAGCTCGATTCCGTGCACGGCGCGGTCTGGATGGTGGCGACGGTGCTGGTGCTGGCGCTGGCCGTGACGGCGATCGAGGTCAACCGGCGGCGCGGCGACACGGTCGCCGCGCTGCTGTCCGCCGCGTTCATCGGGTTGCTGTGCTCGCCGGTGTCCTGGGGTCACCACTGGGTGTGGCTGCCGGCGGCTGCGGTGTACTTCCTGGTGCGCTGGGCCGCGGTGGGGGCGGCATCCGACGTAGTTGCCGGGGTGCTGGTCGCGGGCATCTCGCTGTGGGCGCCGTGGGCGCACCTGCCGAACAGCGACGACCGCGAACGCCTGTGGAGTGCCGGGCAGCATCTGCTGGGCAGCGTCTGGGGCATGACCGCGCTGGTTTTGCTGGTTTTGTTCGCGGTGCGCGCGCGCAAACCCGTGCCGGAAATGAAGGCCTGAAGAGGGGCGGCCTGCTTCAAGAATCCGTCAAGTACCGCATGCGACCGTGCTGAGACGTCAAGCGCGGCTCCTCGTGCAACGGCGTTTCGATGAACCCGACCCCCGGAGGGAGCCATGGAGATCAACTTTCAGGTCGGCGGGAGCGCGGCGCAGTTCCGTCGGAGTCCGATCACCGGAAGCGCATCCGTGATCGTCGACTCCCAGAAAACTTCGGTGTCAAGCCCTTTCAACCCCGCCACGTACTTCAGCATGAAAACGCTCAAGACCTGGCGAGTTTCCCACCGCGGGCACACGGTAGAGATCGAGAAAGTGCGTCCGCAGATGTTCGGCGGCCTGCGGCCGGCACACTATGTCGTCAGGGTCGACGGTGCGGAAGTCGCCAATACGCGCGGGTACTGAGGGATTACATCCGCCGCGCGGAGGCGGTGGCCTTATCCAGCTCCCAATAGGCGCGCAGCGCCAGCATTCGGCCTTCGTCGTCGACCTTGCTCACTTGTCCTGCCAACCGGAATGAATGTAGTTGTCGGCGAAGCGCTTCAACGAATCCTGCTTCTTGTCCAGCGGCGCGTCGAAGCCGTGACCGTCGAAAATCCAGGGCACGGTGATGTAGTCGGTCACCCCGATCTCGGCGAGCTCGCGATGTCCGTCCAGCCCGAACTTGTCGATGCACACCGCCTGGAACTCGAAAGGCTTTTCCGCGCGGCCGTATTCGGCGCGCAGCTCGTTGAGCTTGGTGATCGTCTCGGCCAGCTCGGCATGCGTCATCATCGCGCTGGTCCAGCCGTCGCCCACGCGGGCCGCTCTGCGCAGCGCCACGTCGGTGTGGCCGCCCACGTAGAACGGCACCGGCTCGCTGGGCGCCGGGCTCATCTGCAGCCGGTCGAAATCGTAGAACTCGCCGTGGAATTCGACCATGCCGCCGGCCAGTACCAGCTTGATGACCTCGATCATCTCGTCGACGCGCTTGCCGCGGCGCTGATAAGGCACCCCGCACCACTCGAATTCCTCGGGCGCCCAGCCGATCCCGACCCCGAAGCCGAACCGGTTGTTGGTCAGGTTGGCCACCGAACCCACCTGTCGGGCCACCAACAACGGGTTGCGCGACCCCAGCTTCATCACGTTGGTGTAGAACCGCAGCTTGGTGGTGACCGCGCCCATCGCGCCCGCCAGGATCAGCGGGTCCACCCAGGGCGTGTTCTCGTCGAACATCCGCTTACCGTCCGCGGTATAGGGGTAGTCGACGGACTGCTTCTCGAAATAGAAGATCGAATCCGGCAGCGCGATCGAGTCGAACCCGACCTCTTCGGCGGTCTTGGCCAGTTCGATCAGCTGGTCGATCTGACCCATCGCGATGCTGCAGGTGTACTTCATTCGCCGGTCCGCTGCGGTTTGTCCTTACCGACCACCCACATCGAGTAGTACTGGGCGCCGCCACCGTAGGCGTGGCCCAACGCCTTTCGCACATTCGGCACCTGGTGGTCGCCGCCCTTGTCCATCACCTGAATCGCGGCTTCGGCGAAGCGGATCAGGCCGGAGGCGCCGATCGGGTTGGACGAGAGCACCCCGCCGGACGGGTTCACCGGAAGCCGTCCG
The DNA here is from genome assembly GCA_021654635.1 of Mycobacterium kiyosense. NCBI lineage: Bacteria > Bacillati > Actinomycetota > Actinomycetes > Mycobacteriales > Mycobacteriaceae > Mycobacterium > Mycobacterium kiyosense. The sequence goes on along the minus strand of AP025179.1, from coordinate 5,786,236 downwards.
CCGATCGCCGTCTCGCCGGCCTCGGTGAGCTTCCAGCCTTCGCCCTCCGGGGCGAAACCCAGGCTCTCCAACCACATCGGCTCGAACCAGGAGAACGGCACATAGATCTCGGCGGCGTCGATCTCGTCGATGGGGCTGGTGATCCCGGCGCCCTTCCACAACGCGGCGGCAGCGTCCCGGCTGGCTTGCGGGTTCACCTGGTCGCGACCGGAGAACTGCAGCGGCTCGGTGCGCAGCGCGGTGGCGTGGATCCAGGCCACCGGATGTCCCTGCGCCAGCCGCGCATCGGCGCTCTCCTCGTTGCCGATCACCACGGCCGCGGCGCCGTCGGAGGACGGGCAAGTCTCGTCGTAACGGATCGGGTCCCACAGCATGGGGGATTGCATCACCTTCTCGACGGTGATGTCGGGCTGGTGCAGATGCGCCAACGGGTTACGCGCCCCGTTCAGCCGGTCCTTGACCGCCACCATGGCGCCGATGTGATTGGGCGCCCCGGACCGGCGGATGTAGGACCGCACGTGCGGCGCGAAGTATCCGCCCGCACCGGCACCGACCGGCTTGATGAACGGGATCGGAATCGACAACGCCCACATGGCATTCGACTCCGACTGCTTCTCCCACGCCATCGCCAGCACGCGGCGGTACTTGCCCGACTGCACCAGGCTGGCCGCCACGATCGCGGTGGAACCGCCGACCGAGCCAGCGGTGTGCACCCGGATCAGCGGCTTGCCGGTGGCGCCCATCGCGTCGGACATGAACAGCTCGGGCATCATCACGCCCTCGAAGAAGTCGGGCGCCTTGCCCACCACGACCGCGTCGATATCGTCGAAGGTGGACCCCGAGTCTTCCAGTGCGCGGTCGATGGCCTCGCGCACCAGGCCGTTCATCGACACGTCCTTGCGCTTGGCGACGTACTTGGTCTGCCCGGTGCCCAGCACCGCGGCCAGGTTGGCTCCTGCGCCGGCCATCAGTTCTGTCCTTCCATGACCGCGACCAGATTCTGTTGCAGCGCAGGCCCACTGGTGGCGTGCGCCAGCACCCGCCCCGCCGAGCCGTTCCAGATGTGTTGTGCCGCAAAGCCGATACGTTCCAGCCCGGCGACGAACATCGGGTTCGCGGCCAGCGCGCCGCCGGACGGATTCACTTTGGTGCTGTCGGTCAACCCGATCGCCTCGGTCAGGATCAGATGCTGGTGGGTGAACGGGGCGTGGATCTCGGCGACCTCGATCGCGTCGTTGCCGTTCTTGGCCGCTTTGGCCGACGCCGCGGTGGACGCCGACACCGTCAGGTCGCTGCGCAGCCCGAGCGCGGGCGTCTCGATCCGATGCTCGATTCCCGTTATCCAGGCCGGGTTTTCGCGCAGCTCGCGAGCCCGGTCACCGGCGGCCAGCACGATCGCCGCGGCGCCGTCGGTGATCGGGGCGATGTCGTGCCGTCGCAGTGGGTCGTTGAAGAACGGCCGCGAGAGCAGCTCGTCGATGCTCTCGGCCGGCTGCACCGAGTCGTTGCGCTCCGATTGGGCGAACGAGTCGAGAGCGACCTGCGCCATCTGCTCGGCGGTCCACTTACCGGAGTCCAAACCGACCCGAGCCTGCAGGCCGGCCAACGACACCGAGTCCGGCCACAGCGGCGCGACGGTGTAGGGGTCGGTCTGCCGGGTCAGGATCTGGCGCAGGATTCCCGCCGAGGACTTGCCGAATCCGTACACCAGCGCGGTCTGCACCTCGCCGGTGAGGATCTTGATGTAAGCCTCGTACAGCGCCCAGGCCGCATCCATCTCGACGTGCGACTCGTTGATCGGCGGCATGGCACCGATCGAGTCGATCGCCGAGATGAACGAAAAGGCCCGTCCGGCAAGGTAATCCGAGGAACCCGAGCACCAGAAGCCGATGTCGGACTTGGTGATGCCCAGGTCCTGGTAGAGCTGGGCGAAGCACGGCATCAGCATCTCGACACCGTTGGTGGTGCCGTCGGTGCGGCGGACATGCGGAGCGTGGGCAAAGCCGACCACCGCAACGTTGCGATCACTCATGTGTGGTTGAGCCCTTTACAGGTGGTGCTTGTAGGTGTCGTAGTCGGCGTCCGGTTCGCCGGTGGGCCGGAAGTACTCGATGTTGTCGATGCCGAATCCCCACTCCTCGCGGGGTTTCCAGACCGCCTCCACCCGCATGCCCATCCGGACCTCGTGCGCGTCGACGTCGGCGACCAGGTGCAGGAACGGGATGTCGGCGCCGTCGAGCAGCACGTAGGCCGCCACGTACGGCGGTTTGATGCGCTGGCCCTGGAACGGGATGTTGATGATGGCGAACGTCGTCACCGTGCCTTTGTCGGGCAGTTCGACGAATTCGGTGGTGGGCAGGCCGGTGGCCGGGTCGGCGCCATGCGGCGGGAAGTACACCTTTCCGGATTCGCCGGTCCTGGCCCCGATCAGCTTGCCCTGCGCGATCGCCCGCAGGTAAGCGCTCTCCTCGTGCGAGGCGGTGTGCTGGATGGTCAGCGAGACCGGGGTGACGATCATGGTGACCGGGTCTTTATCGGAGGAGGCCGGTTCGACCGGCTCTTCCTCGTCGCCAGGCACGAAGTAGGCGATGTCGGTGATCGCGCCCACCGTCTCGTCGGCCCAGTGCACGCGCACCCGGTCGCCGGTCTTGATCTGGTCCGGCGTCTTCGCGTCGACCGCGTGGATCAGGGGGGTGTCGGCGCCGTCGAGTTTGATCAGTGCCCAGGCGAACGGGCGGTCCAGCGGCTCACCGCCGAGCGGCTCGGGCTGCCAGGTCCAGGACACCACGGTCCCGACGCTGGCCACCGGTACCATTTCGCCCAGCGGCTCGTAGGTGACCGGGTCATATTCCGGTGGCGGCACGTGCACCCGGCCATCGGAACCGCGTACTCCCAGAACGCGGCGATCACGCAGTGCGGTGAAGAACTTCCCTAGCGTGGGACCCACCGAACGGGTGTAGTCGAAGGACAATGTCAACGGCGCGGAGAGGGGCGGCTCAGGGTGATCGATCAGGGCTGGGCCGCTCGAACTGGCTGTCACGCCTTCGAGTAGAACAGGTTCTAAGAATCGTTTCAACACTGGTCTGGGAGAGACATCGATGAAGCTCGGTCTGCAACTCGGATATTGGGGCGCCCGGCCGCCGGAGAACCACGCGGAACTTGTCGCCGCAGCCGAAGAGGCCGGATTCGATGCGATCTTCACCGCCGAGGCGTGGGGGTCGGACGCCTACACGCCGCTCGCCTGGTGGGGGCGGGAGACGAAGCGGGTACGACTGGGCACCTCGGTGGTGCAGCTGTCCGCGCGTACCCCGACGGCGTGTGCGATGGCCGCGCTGACGTTGGACCACCTCTCCGGTGGGCGGCACATCCTGGGGCTCGGCGTGTCCGGGCCGCAGGTGGTCGAAGGCTGGTACGGAGCCAAGTTCCCCAAGCCGCTGGCCCGCACCCGCGAGTACATCGACATCGTGCGCCAGGTGTGGGCCCGCTCGGCTCCGGTCACCAGTGCCGGCCCGCACTACCCGCTGCCGTTGACCGGTGCGGGCACAACGGGTTTGGGCAAGTCGTTGAAGCCGATCACACACCCGTTGCGTGCCGACATCCCGATCATGCTGGGCGCCGAGGGGCCCAAGAACGTCGCGCTGGCCGCCGAGATCTGCGATGGCTGGCTACCCATCTTCTATTCGCCGCGGATGGCCGACACCTACAACGAATGGCTGGACGAGGGGTTCGCCCGGCCGGGTGCCCGGCGCTCGCGAGAGGACTTCGAGATCTGCGCGACGGCGCAGGTGGTGGTGACCGACGACCGGCCCGGGACGTTCGCCGCGGTCAAGCCGTTCCTGGCGTTGTACATGGGCGGCATGGGTGCCGAGGACACCAACTTCCACGCCGACGTCTACCGCCGGATGGGCTACGCCGAGGTGGTCGACGAGGTCACCAAACTCTTCCGGTCCGACCGCAAGGACGAAGCGGCGAAGGTGATCCCCGACGAACTCGTCGACGACGCCATGATCGTCGGCGACCTGGACTACGTGCGTAAGCAAATCGAAGTCTGGGAGGCGGCCGGCGTCACCATGATGGTGGTCGGCGCCCGCAGCGTTGAGCAGGTACGCGACCTCGCCGCGCTGACCTGACGGGGCGGCTTGCGGCTTCGTTAGAACACGTTCTAGATTGGCCCGGTGGGCTCACAGGGGACGCGCGTCGTCGAACGACATCTCCACGTTGGCGACCGACTGCGTCATCAAGGCCCGCTTGGGCAGGCCCAGCGACGCCAGCTCCCTGCCGTAAGGGTGGTCGCCCAGCCTGATGCGGGCGCCGCCGAGTCGGGTTCGGGCGCCCGTCGTCGTCATCGTCGAGGACGTCTCCCGGGTGACGCCGTCCAAATGCGAATACGTCGTCAGGGTCTGCGCCTTCATCGCCGGGTGCGGCAGGCCGGGGCTGAATTCGATCCCGGCGATCAACTGGCCGTCGGCGCTGACGTCGAAGTCGAACTTGCGGCCCTCCTGAACGTTGAAGTCCGCCATGATCTTCGGGTAGCCCCAGATGGTGCGGCCGGCCTCGAGGGTGAATTCCTGATCGACCGGCAGACGGTGGATGAACGTCGCCGCATCGGCCATCGCGCGAAAACCCTTGGCGTGGGTGCCCGGCCGGTTCACCAGGAACGCCGTGCCGTACTCGTGGTAGCGGCCCAGATCGCCGTCGATGTAGCGGACCAGCAGTTGCAGCAGGATCGCCCGACCGGGCAGGTATTCGAAGACCTGCAGGCCGCTGTAGTCGATCAGCCGCTGCGCGGCTTTGGCGTCGACCGAGAACATCGCGGAGTGCTGGTCGGCTTTGCGGATGACCACCGGCATGGTGAGGACCGTGCCGGCGATGGTGTGTTGCGAGACAGACATGGGGCTTACTGTAATGGGCTCGAGGCAGAAAACTGGAGGCTGTAGATGACTTCGACTATCCCTGAGACGATCCTGAACATCGACCTGGCCGACGGCAACTTCTATGCCGACGGAGTCGGGGCGCGGGAGGCGTATCGCTGGATGCGGTTGAATCAGCCCATCTTTCGTGACCGCAACGGATTGGCCGGCGCGACAACGTATCAGGCCATCCTCGATGCCGAACGCAATCCGGAGCTGTTCTCCAGCACCGGCGGAATCCGGCCCGACCAGCCGGGCATGCCGTACATGATCGACATGGACGATCCGGCGCACCTGGTGCGGCGCAAGCTGGTCAACGCGGGCTTCACCCGTAAGCGGGTCAAGGACAAGGAAGCCGCGATCGGCGAACTGTGCGACACGCTGATCGACGCGGTGTGCGAACGCGGCGAGTGCGACTTCGTCCGCGACATCGCCGCGCCGCTGCCGATGGCAGTGATCGGCGACATGCTCGGGGTGCTGCCCTCGGACCGGGAGATGCTGCTGAAGTGGTCCGACGACCTGGTGTGCGGGCTCTCGTCGCACATCGACCCGACGTCCGTGGAATTCCAGACGGTGATGGAGGCGTTCGCCGGATACACCGCGTTCACCATGGACCTGATCGGCAAGCGTCGCGCCGAGCCCACCGACGACCTCTACTCGATCCTGATCAACGCCGAGGTCGAGGGCCAGCGGATGTCGGACGACGAGATCGTCATGGAGACGCTGCTGATCCTGATCGGCGGCGACGAGACCACCCGGCACACGCTGAGCGGCGGCACCGAACAGCTGGTGCGCAACCGTGCGCAGTTTGCGGAGCTGGTGGCCGACCCGTCGTTGCTGCCGGGTGCGATCGAGGAGATGCTGCGCTGGACCTCGCCGGTGAAGAACATGTGCCGGACGTTGACGGCTGACGCCGAATTCCACGGCACCTCGCTGAAGGCCGGGGAGAAGATCATGCTGCTGTTCGAGTCGGCGAACTTCGACGAGTCGCAGTTCGATCAGCCAGAGGTATTCGATATCCGGCGGAACCCTAACTCGCACTTGGCCTTTGGCTTCGGAACGCACTTCTGCATGGGCAATCAGCTGGCCCGGCTGGAGCTGTCGATGATGACCGAACGGGTGTTGCGGCGGCTGCCGGATCTGCGGTTGGCCGACGAGTCGGCGTTGCCGCTGCGGCCGGCGAACTTCGTGAGTGGGCTGGAGTCGATGCCGGTGGTGTTCACGCCGAGCGCGCCGGTGTTGTCGTAGGTTCGGGACACGCGCAGAGGTCCGGCGCCAGCGCATTTGATCGTCAGCCCGCCGACCCGGCATCGCCCAAGGGGCCGCCTACGTGACCAGGGTGTGTTTCTACAGGACCGACTGCATCCATGAGGCAGGGCTACCGCCTTCACCGTCGGGGTCGTCGTCGGGTTGGTTGCGCTGATGCAAGAAAGTGCGCCACGCTTGCTGGATTCGGCGTTGACAGTCCTGCTCGATCTGCTCTCGCACGTGGGCAGGAATGGGTCGGTCGCCGAATCGGTTAATGCACGCACCTCACGTTCCTGCTCGGCGGCGTGCCAGTCCGCGATTTGCTGCGCCACCATGTGGTGGTAGCGGGCACGGAACTCCTCAGCAGCCGGGTCCTCCAGCTCTGCGGTGTCTTCCTCGTCTCCGGTGTCGAGGTCAGGGATGTCCTCGACCCGCTTACCCAACGCGCGGGCCAGCTCTTCCCGCGACGGCACCGTGCCTGAGCGCAGAGCTTCCTGCATCAACGGGTGTAGATGCGGGATGTCCGACATGATCAGATCTTGGGGATCCAGCCAGACCACGTCGGTGACAACACAAAACCCCGTCCTTGCGGGTCTTTGCAGGCGGTCGTTCCTTTGTCATCGACACCACACGTCACGCCAAACACCGTCAATGTGTGGAATGGCGGCAACACGTTGCTGAGCGAGGTGTCATCGCAGGGCATTCCAACCTCTCGTAACCCGATGTCTGTGCTGATCTCATTCGCGCCGTAATTTCGTTTTGGCGGATCACATACCGGGGGTATGGACGGAAGCCTGTTGCCTACGCAGCTTGCAGACGATGACTGCCCGAAAGTGCATTCGACACCATCAGGGGTTCGAAAACCGTAGGTAGTCAACTTGTTGGGTCGTCCGGGGTTTTCGGTTTGCCACATGTAGTCGTCGGGGTTGGCTGGGGTGTAGTTGCTCATGTCTGGGAATCTGGCGGCTTCGGGTGATTTGGATGGGTCGGTGGTGGGTGTAGGTGTGTCTGCGGTGGCCGTGCACGCCGAGGCTAGCCCTGCGGTGGTGGAGAACAGCAGTGCCGTTATGAGACGAATCATCAAATCGTCCTGTGGATCGGGGAAATGTAGGTCATCGCTGTGCTGATTGGGTGTTCACACGGATGTCCTGTACGTCGTAGTGCACGGGTCCGATGGGGTTGCCTTGGTGATCTTTTTTGGTTGGAACCATTGGCTGCCAAAAAGGCCAAGATTGTCCAGGGTTGATCCTGGCAGGATATAGCCGCCTCAAGGGCTGGGACGCTGTTGGGAGATCCAGGGGCGCGTTACTCATCACCATGGTGGTGTTAGGCGGTACGACGCAGGCGGGGCTATCACCGACGTGAACTTCGAAAGTCGGAATTCATTTCGCGTGGTTGTCTTGAAGTTGTTACCCGAAAGGTTTGCCGTCGATTTCGCGGTCGCCGTCGGGTGGGTTGCGTAGACGTACGACAGAGAGCCCCAACGGTGGCTAGATTCGGCGTTCACAGTTCTGCTCGATCTGCTCGCGCGCGTGGGCAGTAACGGGGGTCGGCCGCCGAAATCAGTCAAGGCACGCATCACGTCCAGCTCGCCCGCCTGCCAGTCCGCTGCATTGTCTGACATGTTCAGACTTTCGGAATCCAGCCGGACCACGTCGGTGACAACACGAAAGCCTGTCCTTGCGGGTCTTTGCAGGCCGTCGTTCCCTTGTCATCGACGCCGCATGTCACGCCGTACACCGTGAGGGTGTGGAATGGCGGCAATACCTTCGCGGCGGGTGGCGCATCGCACTTGCTGTCGCCGTATTGTTGCAATCCGCTATTAGTACTTATCCCGTACAATGCGAATTTTTGATTCGATGGATCACATAGTGCTCGGGGCATCGAAGGGAAATGGATTCCGGTACAGCCTGCTGACGGACTTTGTTCGAAGCCGCACTCGATCCCGTCTGGTGTGGTGAAGCCGTATCTGGTCATCTTGGCACCGGGTCGGCCTGGGGTTTCGTATTCAGTCTTGTAGTTGTCGGGGTTTGCTGCCGTGTAACTGTCCATGTTGGGGAACCGTGCGGCATCCGCAAATCTGGGCTCGGTGGTGGGTGTGGGTGTGTCGGCGGTGGCTGTGCACGCCGAAGCCAGCCCCGCGAGGGTGAGCAAGAGTGCCGTTATGAGGCGAATCATCGGGCTGTCCTATAGCTCCTGGAAGCATCGGTCATCGTTGTTCGGGCGTATTCACTCGGATGTCCTGCACGTCGTAGTGCACAGGGAGCGGATTGCCCAATGCGTCTTTGGGTCCCCACCACTGACTACCGAAGATTCCAACGTTGTTCAGGGTTGATCCTGGCAGGATGTAGCCGCCGTAGGGGGCTGGGACGTTGTTGGGGGATCCAGGGGCGTTGCTCATCACCACGATAGGGCTAGACCGTACTACGCTGGTAGGGCTGTCACCGACGTGAACCTCGACGGTGAAATTCTCCGGTTGACCGTTGCGAAAGTTTGCTCCAGCAAGGACGGCTTTGCCGTCGATTTCGCGGAAGCTGATTTCTCCCCCATTTCTGATTGGGCGGGGTGATCGTGGCGGTGGCTGGTTGCCCTGCGGTTCCCCAGGAGTTGTTGGCGGGGTTTGTAGGGCTGCCAGGCGCCGCGGTCGGCGATGTGTTCGGGATCCACGCGGTACACGCTGACGCCGCTGTTGCGGTCGAAGTTATCGGCCGCGATGTAAACGTTGCCGTCGCTTCCTTGGAAGCCGCTGATTTGGGTGGGTGCGCTGCTTGATCCGGTGGACCGGTAGGTGTCCAGGGGGTGGCCGTGGCCGTCGGTCTCGACTGCGCGCCACCCTCCGGCCGGGTTGTTGTTGACTTCGACCAGCCAGGAACCCACGGGTTTGAGTGGGTCGGCGGCGGTGGTGTTGGTGCCCACGACCATCATGTAGGTGCGTCCGTCGCGGGTAGTGATGCTGCCTGCCGGCAGGGTGTTGTTGGCTCCTGCCTTGATGGCTGCTTGCGGCAACGGGAACAACGGGCTCGAACCCTGCACCTCGTTGGGTAAGCCCGGATTGAGCGTTGTCCCATTCAACGGGGACCCGAAATGTGGTCGTCCCTGTTCGTCGAAAGTGACGGGTACCGCCACCGAGGAGTAGTGCGGGTTGCCTTCACCACCGACCCCGGGGTTGGCGTAGGAATCTCCGAATATGGCCACGTATTTGCCGTTGGGGAGCTGGATGACTTCGCCGAGATCAGCAGCCCTGATGCCCGGAATGGCGCCTGGGTTGTCGGTGCCGGCGACAGCGCCGCGATTGGCGACTTGACCAGGTGCCAGCGGCGGGGGTGCCAGCTTCGGTCCGTTCGCTCCGCCCAGCGCGGCGACTGCGTTGCTGATGGCGGTGGCGGTGTTGGTGTCGGCTACGCCTAACTCGTCGGCCAATCGCCCTAGGTTCCCGCCCTCGGTGGCGGCCTCGTTTGCTCGCCGGTTCTGTAGCTGGGTGATCTGCTCTTGTAGGCCCGCCGTGTCGGCGGGGTCCATCATTGTGGCGAGTTTCCGAGCAGCGGCGTAGTCGTAGGTGTCTTTGACATCCCAGTTTTCGGAAACCTCGAAGTGGTTCCCTTCCAAGCCCCGGGCCTTGGATTTCAGGCCGTCAATCATCGGCCCCATGGTCTTCTTGCCGTTCTCGTAGGCATCGGCCAACGCGTCCAGGTCGGCGGCAACGATACGGTTCTGGGTCAGCTCACGATCTGAGCGGGCTACGGCCGATTCGCGGGCCGCTCCCTCCCAGTCGAACTCCTGGACCGTCGTGTGGACCCTTTCGCCGGAGGAGGCCAGGGTTTTCGCGGCATCGCGCAGCGGCTGGGCGATATTCCCCAGGGCGTTGACGTTGGCCTTGAACACCTGACTCTTCTGCGGGCGACCCATGGCGCTACTTGCGGGACAGGTTCATATCGCCCATACCGGTCAAGCCGGCGGCGACCTGCTCAGACATCCACGGCGGCTTCACGGTGCCCCCCAGGGTCAAGTCTGACAGCTCGTACGCGTTGCCCGTGTTGCGAAACAGATTCGCCATGATTTCGTCGCGTCCCCCCACGATTTTCAACGCTGACTTCACCGCATCATTAGCCGCGCTGAGCTTGCCGGCGGTCTCGAAACCTTCCAGCCCTGCTTTTGCGGCTGTCTCATCGGGCACGACAATCCCGGCGATCACCGCCTTCTCGGCGTCGAGTTTGCTTGCGCCCGAACGCAACTCGCTCGGAGTGACCCTGAGAGTCATCGGCTGCCCCGCTCCTTCCCCCGCAGCTAGCCGACAGCTAACTGATGCCAAGAAATCCTACCGGCGTGCATCGCAAAAAGGGCCGGTCTATTCAGCAGCACTGCGCGGCGCACGGTCGATGACGCTGATCGCGCGCTGCGATGTGTGGCGGTTTCGGCACCGGGGGAGGGCTTTAGCGCATCTTGAACTGCGGCGCTCGCTTCTCGGCGAACGCCCGGGGCCCCTCCTTGGCGTCCTCGGACAAGAACACCGGGATACCGTTAGCGGTGTCGGGCTTGAACGCCTCGTTCTCGTGCATGCCCTCGGTCTCGCGGATGGTCTTCAGGATCGCCTGGACCGCCAACGGCCCGTTGTTGGAGATCACCTCGGCGATCTCCAACGCCTTGGTCAGCGCCTGACCGTCGGGCACGACGTGGCCGATCAGCCCGATCTCCTTGGCCTCGGTGGCGGTGATGTGTCGTCCGGTCAGCAGCAGGTCGCACGCCACCGTATAGGGGATCTGGCGGACCAGGCGCACCGCGGATCCGCCCATCGGATACAGACTCCACTTCGCCTCGGAAATGCCGAACTTGGCGCTCTCGCCCGCCACCCGGATATCGGTGCCCTGCAGAATCTCGGTGCCACCGGCGATCGCGGGGCCCTCGACGGCCGCGATCAACGGTTTCGTCAGCCGCCGGCCCTTCAAAAGGGCATCGATCCGTGACGGGTCGTAGCTGCCGTCCTTGAACGAGTCGCCCGGCGGCTTCGCGGTTGCCGTCTTGAGGTCCATCCCAGCGCAAAAGTAGCCACCGGCGCCGGTCAGAACGCAGACGCGGATGTCGGGGTCGTTGTCGACGCGGTCCCACGCCTCGACCATGATCTGCATCATTTCGGTGCTCAGCGCGTTGCGGCGATGCGGTCGGTTCATCGTCACGATCAGGGTATGACCACGCTGCTCGACCAGTGCGTCCGGTCCAGATTCGTTTGCTGGCGTCTCAGACACTACAACCGCCTTTCGCGCGTCAGGGGGAGTCAGCTTGTCAAGAAATGTAACACGTTCTAATTTGGTGGCCGTGGCTCTGAATATTGCTGACCTCGCCGAGCACGCCATCGACGCTGTGCCCGACCGTGTAGCCCTCATCTGCGGTGACGAGCAGTTGACCTACGCCCAACTGGAAGAGAAGTCCAACCGCCTCGGGCACTACCTGCTCGACCACGGGGTGCAAAAAGGCGACAAGGTGGGCCTGTACTGCCGCAACCGCATCGAGATCGTGATCGCGATGCTTGGCATCATCAAAGCGGGCGCCATCCTGGTCAACGTCAACTTCCGCTATGTCGAGGGCGAACTGCGTTACCTGTTCGAGAACTCCGACATGGTGGCGCTGGTACATGAGCGCCAGTACTCCGACCGGGTCGCCAACGTGTTGCCGGACACCCCCAACGTCAAGACGATCCTGGTGGTCGAGGACGGCTCCGACAAGGACTACCGGCGCTACGGCGGCGTCGAGTTCTACGAAGCGATCGCCGAGGGCTCCCCGGAGCGGGACTTCGACGAGCGCAGCGCCGACGACATCTACCTGCTCTACACCGGTGGCACGACGGGCTTCCCGAAGGGCGTGATGTGGCGCCACGAGGACATCTACCGGGTGCTGTTCGGCGGAACCGACTTCGCCACAGGCGAATTCATCAAAGACGAGTACGACCTCGCCAAGGCCGCGGCCGCCAACCCGCCGATGGTCCGCTACCCGATCCCGCCGATGATCCACGGCGCCACCCAATCGGCCACCTGGATGTCGATCTTCAGCGGCCAAACCACCGTGCTGGCACCGGAATTCAACGCCGACGAGGTGTGGCGCACCATCCACACGCACAAGGTGAACCTGCTGTTCTTCACCGGTGACGCGATGGCCCGCCCGCTGCTGGACGCTCTGCTGGCCCATCAGGACGCCGGCAACGAGTACGACCTGTCGTCGCTGTTCCTGCTCGCCAGCACCGCCGCGCTGTTCTCGCCGAGCATCAAGGAGAAATTCCTCGAGCTGCTGCCGAACCGGGTCATCACCGACTCGATCGGGGCATCCGAGACCGGATTCGGCGGCACCAGCATCGTCACAAAGGATTCCCCGCCCAGTGGGGGACCCCGCGTCACCATCGACCACCGCACCGTCGTCCTCGACGAAGACGGCAACGAGGTCAAGCCCGGCAGCGGTAAGCGCGGCTTCATCGCCAAAAAGGGCAACATTCCGGTCGGCTACTACAAAGACGAGAAGAAGACCGCCGAGACGTTCAAGACCATCAACGGAGTGCGCTACGCGATCCCCGGTGACTACGCACTGGTCGAAGAGGACGGCAGCGTCACCATGCTGGGCCGCGGCTCGGTGTCGATCAACAGCGGCGGTGAGAAGATCTACCCCGAAGAGGTAGAGGCGGCGCTCAAGGGCCATCCCGACGTGTTCGACGCGTTGGTGGTCGGGGTCCCCGACCCGCGCTACGGACAGCACGTCGCGGCTGTGGTGCAGGCCCGGGAGGGAGCACGCCCGTCGCTGGCCGAGCTGGACCGGTTCGTGCGCTCGGAGATCGCGGGATACAAAGTGCCGCGCAGTCTTTGGTTCGTCGACGAGGTGAAGCGCTCACCGGCCGGCAAGCCGGACTACCGCTGGGCCAAGGAGCAGACCGAGGCCCGGCCGGCCGACGACGTGCACGCCGCACACGTGACCGCCTGACATAGCCGGCTGCTAGCCCGGGGCGCCCACCGTGCCCCGGGCGCCGGTGTTCCCGGCGGTGCCGTCGACGCCGTCAACTCCGTACTCACCCACATTGGCGGGATTGGCGGCGGTGCCCGGGGCGCCACGGTCACCTCCGTCGCCGCCCGCTCCGCCGAGGCCACCGAAGCCCGCATCGCCGCCCGAGCCGCCGGCGGCCTGACCGGTGGGTCCGAAGCCGCCGGCCCCGCCCTGCCCACCGTTGCCGCCCTGCCCGCCGTCGGCGCCGTGTCCGCCGTTTCCGCCGTTGCCGCCGTTACCGCTGGCGGCATTCGATGCGGCGGGACCGCCGTTGCCGCCACTGCCGCCGTCGCCGCCGGCCGCGCCTACCCCGCCGGTGCCGCCCTCGCCCCCCAGGCCGCCTTTGCCACCGACCGCGCCGGTCAGATCGCCAATCGTGCCGGCATTGCCGCCCGCGCCGCCCGTGCCGCCGTTGCCGCCGGTGCCGCCGGTGCTGTTCAGTCCGCCGGCGTCGCCGCCGCGGCCACCGGTTCCACCGTTACCACCTGGCTCGTACGCGCTGTAGCTAAGGCCACCGTTGCCGCCGTTGCCGCCGTTGCCGCCGATGCCTCCCGCTCCGCCGTTGCCACCGTCGCCTGCGTGGTAGTAGAAGTCGACATCAAAGGCGTTCGGACTGAGCACTTCTCCGCCGTCGCCACCGTTTCCGCCGTTGCCGCCGTCGCCCCCGGTACCGCCGTCACCACCGTGGCCGCCCTGGCTGGGGAAGTTGTTGTTGACGGTGCGGTCGGCGTCGCCGCCGCGCCCACCGTTGCCGCCGTTCGCGCCGGTGCCGCCATTGCCGCCGTCGCCACCGGCGCCGCCCTTGGCGACGATCATGTTGCCGCTGGTGCCGGTGCCGCCGTCGCCGCCGTTGCCACCTTTTTGGCCGGTCGTCACGCCATTTACGCCGTCTGCACCGTCCGTACCCCAGGGGATGCCGGGTTTGCCGTCGGCGCCGTCGACGGCATTGTCGATGTGTATCTGCGGGGGATTGACGCCCTTGCCGCCGGTACCGCCCGAGCCGCCTTGCCCGCCGGTTCCGCCGTTGCCGACGGTGCCCGGGTTGCCGTCTGCGCCGCCGCCGTCGCCGCCCGCACCGGCCAGGCCGCCGTTTCCGCCGTTCCCGCCGATCCCTCCCCGGCCGCCGTCGCCGCCGGTGGTGTGCGCAGCGGCGCCGGTGCTGGTTCCGCCTACCCCGCCTTGGCCGCCGTTGCCGGCCTTCCCGCCGTCGCCTCCGGTGCCCCCGCCGACACCGTCGACGCCGTCACCGCCCTTGCCGCCGTTCCCTCCGTTGCCGCCCTGGCCGCCGGTGCCTCCGGTGCCGCCGGTGCTGCCGTCGGTGCTGTCGGCGCCGCGCGCACCGGTGGCACCCTGGCCACCATTGCCGCCATTTCCGCCGAGACCGCCCTGGCCCACGTTGCCGGCGGTGCCGTCCACGCCTGCGTCGCCGCCGGCTCCGGCGTTGCCGCCGCGGCCGCCGTCGCCGCCGTCGCCGCCCCGGGCACCGTCGGTGGTGCCGGCCCCGGCTCGGGCGCCCGCGCCGCCCCTGCCTCCCATGCCACCGTCGCCGCCCTTACCGCCGCCGGCACCGGCCGCGCCACCGGCACCGGCGTTGCCTCCTCTACCGCCGCCACCACCGTCACCGCCGGCCTGACCGAGGGCGCCGCCGTCGTTGCCGCGGACACCGTCGCCCCCTTGCCCGCCGTTGCCGCCGGCGCCACCGTTACCGCCGCCCGCGCCGCCGGCGCCCCCTTGGCCACCGTTGCCGCCGGCGAAGCCGGCGGCACCCGACGCGCCCGGCGTGCTGGTCGACTTGCCGCCGGGCCCGCCGCCACCACCGTTGCCGCCCTTGCCGCCGTTACCCCCGGACCCGAGTTGTCCCTGGGCGCCGGTAGTGCCGCCGGTTCCGCCGCTGCCGGCGTCGCCACCGGCCCCGCCCGCGCCCGCATCGCCGCCGGCGCCTCCTTTACCACCGTCACCCCCGACGCCGGTGTCGTTGGCGAACCCGGATCCGCCGTTGCCGCCGTAGCCGCCGCCACCGCCCAGACCGCCGTGGCCGCCGCTGCCGTTGGTGCCGCCGGCGCCGGAATTGCCGCCCTGGCCGCCTCTGCCGCCCTTGCCGCCGGCGAAACCGTCGGTGCCGTCGGCTCCGGTATTCGACGCCCCGGTGGTGCCGTTGCCGCCGGTCCCGCCCGTGCCGCCGGTTCCGCCGGTACCGCCGGTACCGGCGTCGCCGTGGGCACCATCGGCACCGCCGTGCCCGCCACTGCCGACGGCTCCGCCCGCGCCGCCCTGGCCGGCGTCTCCGCCGGTGCCGCCGGCGCCACCGTCGTGGCCGATACCGCTGGGGTTGGTGGCACCCGACCCGCCGGTGCCGCCGGTGCCACCCTGCCCGCCGGTGCCGCCCTGCCCACCGGTGCCGTTGGTGCCGCCGGTGCCGGTGTTGCCACCCGCCCCGCCCTGTCCGCCGGCACCGCCGGCGAACCCGGCATTGCCCGGGGCGCCGGAGCCGGCGGCGGCGTCGGTGCCGTTACTGCCGGTGCCTCCGTCTCCGCCGCGGCCTCCGGTGCCGCCGGTGCCGGCGTTGCCGACGGCGCCGCCCTGGCCGCCGGTGCCGGCCGCGCCACCGAGTCCGGCATCGCCACCCGCGCCGCCGCTTCCGCCTGTCGCCCCGTTGCTGCCGGCCGCGGCTGCGCCGCCCGACCCACCCTTGCCGCCCCCGCCACCGTTACCGCCGGTGCCGCCCGAGCCGTTGATTCCACCGTCGACCGCGTTGCCGCCTTGGCCGCCTTGACCGCCCCGCCCGCCGGCGAAGCCGTCACCGCCTACCAGCCCGGTTCCGGAGTTCGTGCCCTGCAGTCCGGTCCCGCCGGCGCCGCCCGTGCCGCCGGTGCCGCCGGTGCCGGTGCTGCCCGCATGGCCGGCGACACCGAACAAC
Source organism: Mycobacterium kiyosense (assembly GCA_021654635.1). NCBI lineage: Bacteria > Bacillati > Actinomycetota > Actinomycetes > Mycobacteriales > Mycobacteriaceae > Mycobacterium > Mycobacterium kiyosense. Next base: position 5,770,144 of record AP025179.1, on the reverse strand, counting down.
CCGCCGGCGGCCCGCCGGCACCGGCGTGGCCGGACACACCGCCCTGACCGCCCGTGCCGCCGCTGCCCCCGATACCGCCAAGCCCGGCGAGTGCGCCGTCCGCGCCGGTTCCCCGACGCCGCCGGTGCCGCCCGCGCCGGCCGCTCCGCCGTGCCCGCCCGGGCCCAGCAGCAGCGCGCCGTGGCCACCGGCTCCGCCGTCGCCGCCGATTCCGCCGGTGCCGCCCGCGGAGCCGGTAGCGCCGGTGCCGCCGGTGCCACCGATGCCTCCTGCGCCGCCGGCACCGCCGCGGGCCAGCAGGCCACCAGCGCCGCCGGTCCCGCCGTGCCCGCCGCCGCCGCCGGTGCCGCCGCCGTCGATCCCCGGGTCGCCGGCGCCGCCCGCCCGCCGGCACCGCCGGCACCGAACAGCCATTCCGCGCGTCCGCCGGCCCCGCCGGTGCCACCTCCCGTTCCACCGGTACCCCCGGCGCCGCCACCGCCCCAGAGCAGCCCGCCGTTGCCTCCGGCACCGCCGGTGCCGCCGCCGGAGCCGCCCGTGCGCGCCGCCGACGCCGAGTAGCCAGCCGCCGTTGCCACCCGCACCGCCGCTACTGCCCGCGCCGCCGGTGCCGCCGGCGCCGCCACGGCCCAACAACCCCGCCGACCCGCCGTTGCCGCCGGCCTGTCCCGCGGCGCCGGCCGCGCCGTTACCGCCGTTGCCCAACAACCAGCCGCCGTCGCCGCCGTTGCCGCCGGGGGTGGTGGCGTCGGCGCCGTTGCCGAACAGGGGTCGCCCGAAGATGGCGGGCTGGGCGATGGCGGCGGCCGACGCGGACTCGGTGCTCGAGTAGGCCGCGGCCGCGGCGCTGATCGCGCCGGTGAATTGCTGGTGGAAGGCGGCCGCCTGCGCGCTGACCGCTTGGTAGGCGCTGCCGTGCGCACCGAACAGCGCGGCGATCTGCGCCGATACCTCGTCGGCGGCCGCTGCGGCCAGGTTGGTGGTGGAACGTGCGGCAACAGCGTTCGCCTGGTGCAGGGCCGACCAGATCTCGGTCAGGTCTTCGGTCGCGGCGGCGATCACAGCGGGCGAGGCGAATAGGAACGACATCACGCGACTCCGACGAATATTGGAGGATCATTCTAGAATTAACGTCAACGTCAACTAATTTGAAATCTATCGCAATTGCGCTGTGCGCGTGGCGTTTTCCGGAAGCCGAGCCGGGCCGTCGGGCTGAACCCGGAGCCGGTGTCTACAGTCGCGTCGTGAGCGACTTCGTCAAGGGCCGGGCCGACGCACCCGACGGGTTCTTCGCGTGGGAGGCCGCCGGGTTGCGCTGGCTCGCCGACGTCGACGGCGGCGTGCCGTGTGCGCGGGTGGTGTCGGTGGGGCCGACCAGCCTGACGCTGCAACGACTTGAATCGGTGCGCCCGGGCATCGATACGGCGCGGGTGTTCGGCAACCGGTTGGCCGTCACCCACGACGCCGGAGCCGCGGCGTTCGGCGCCGGACCCGACGGCTGGGACGGGCCGGGGTTCTTCGGGCCGCTGTCGCAACCGTTGCCGATGTCGCTGCGACGACACCAGCGCTGGGGGCAGTTCTACGCCGACGAGCGGCTGGTCCCGATGACCGAGCTGGCCGGCTCGCGACTCGACGGAGCAACCCGCGACGCTGTCGAGAGCGTCGTAAAACGTTGTCGCGCAGGCGACTTCGACGACGACGACCGGCCGGCCCGGTTGCACGGGGATCTGTGGAGCGGCAATGTGATGTGGACACGCGACGGGGTGGTGCTCATCGATCCCGCCGCGCACGCCGGTCACCGCGAGACCGACCTGGCGATGCTGGCGTTGTTCGGCTGCCCGCACTACGAGGCGGTGATCGCCGGCTACCAGGAAGTGCGGTCGCTGCGGGCCGGGTGGCGGGAGCGGGCGGGGCTGCACCAGTTGTTCCCGCTGCTGGCGCACGTGGTGCTGTTCGGGACGGGGTACCTGGGTCAGACGCGTGCGGCGGCGCGTGCCGCGTTCGAATCCTGACGTCGTTGCCGGGGCCGGCCTGGCCCGCTTCCTCCTCACGCCGCTCCGCGGCGCGCATCGTCAGCGAGTTGTGTTGGATGGCCCGCTTCCTTCTCACGCCGCTCCGCGGCGCGCATCGTCAGCGAGTTGTGTTGGATGGCCCGCTTCCTTCTCACGCCGCTCCGCGGCGCGCATCGTCAGCGAGCTAAAGTCAAGGCGCGATGACGATCGACGTGTGGATGCAGCATCCAACCCAGCGGTTACTGCGCAGTGAACTCGGACTCGGAGAACAGTCTCGCCGAGACGTCGTGCACGGCAATGCCGAGCGGGTGTTCAAACTGCCGGCGCCGCCGCAAGACCCACGCGAAATGCACCCAGGAAAGGCGGACCGATGAACGGTGCCCAGGCGCTGATCAAGACCTTGGTCGACGGCGGGGTCGACGTGTGTTTCTCCAACCCGGGCACCTCGGAGATGCACTTCGTCGCCGCCCTGGACACAGTCGACCAAATGCGTGGCGTGCTAACCCTTTTCGAGGGTGTGGCCACCGGTGCCGCCGACGGCTATGCGCGCATCGCCGGTCGGCCCGCCGCGGTGCTGCTGCACCTGGGACCCGGACTGGGCAACGGTCTGGCCAACCTGCACAACGCGCGTCGCGCCCGGGTGCCCATGGTGGTGGTGGTCGGCGACCACGCCACCTACCACAAGAAGTACGACGCCCCACTGGAATCCGACATCGATTCGGTCGCCGGCACCGTCTCGGGCTGGGTGCGCCGCACCGCCACCGCTGCCGAAGTCGGCGCTGATGCCGCCGAAGCGATTGCCACCAGCCTCTCGAACTCGCATATCTCGACGTTGATTCTGCCCGCCGACACCTCGTGGTCCGAAGGCGGGCAACCGGTTACACCGGTGGCGGTGAGCGCGGCCGCGGCTCCCGCAGACGTGCGAGCAGTGGCCGAGGTGCTGCGCAGCGGCGAACCCACCACGATCCTGGTCGGGGGAGACGCCACCCGCGCCGCCGGCCTGGCCGCTGCAGCACGGATCGGCGCAGCAACCGGGGCCCGATTGTTGTGCGAGACATTCCCCACCCGGCTGGAGCGCGGCGCCGGGGTGCCCGCGATCGAACGACTCGGCTACTTCGCCGAAGCCGCCGCCGCGCAGTTGACCGGAAGCAAGCATCTGGTGCTGGCCGGTGCCAAGTCCCCGGTGTCGTTCTTCGCCTACCCCGACATGCCCAGCGATCTGGTGCCGGCTGGCTGCGAAGTCCATGCGCTCGCCGAATTCGGCGGTGCCGCAGCAGCTTTGACGGCATTGGCCGACGAAGTGGCGCCCGGCGTCTGCGCTCCGGTAGCGGCCGCATCGCGTCCGGCGCTGCCGTCGGGTGCGTTGACGGCGGCGTCGGCGGCCGACGTGGTCGGTGCGCTGCTGCCGGAACGGGCCATCGTCGTCGACGAGTCGAACACCTCGGGCCTGCTGCTCCCCGCGGCCACCGCCGGCGCGCCCGCCCATGACTGGCTCACCCTGACCGGCGGGGCGATCGGCTACGGCATCCCGACCGCGGTCGGCGCCGCCGTCGCCGCCCCCGACCGCCCGGTGCTGTGCCTGGAATCGGATGGCTCTGCCATGTATACGATTTCGGGATTGTGGACCCAGGCGCGAGAGAACCTCGACGTCACCACCGTGATCTACAACAACGGCAGGTACGACATCCTGCGACTGGAGCTACAACGCGTCGGCGCCGGGTCGGCCCCCGGCCCCAAGGCGCTGGACCTGCTCGACATATCCCGTCCCACAATGGATTTCGTGCATATCGCGCAAGGCATGGGGGTGCCGGCGCGGCGGGCCACGACGGCCGAGGAGCTGGCTGAGGCGCTGCGGGACGCCTTCGCCGAACCCGGTCCGCACCTGATCGACGCGGTGGTGCCGTCGCTGCTGGGGTAGCCGTGCTCAGCTGACCTGGCCGTGGTGGCCGGGGCTGCCGGCCGAGCCACCCGTGCCGTTGAGGTTGCCACCGCTTGTGCCGCCGTGGCCGCCGCTGCCGCCGCTGCCGCCGGTGCCGCCGGGCGAGCCGACGCCGTTACCGCCGTCGCCACCGTTGCCGCCCGTGCCGCCATTGCCCGCTTGGTCGTACTGCGAATCGCCGCCGTCGCCGCCGGTGCCACCGGTGCCGCCGTCGCCCCTCCCCGCCGGTGCCGCCCGCGCTGGGGTGGCCGCCGTGGCCGCCCTCGCCGCCATGTCCGCCGCTGCCACCGTTGCCGCCCCTATTCGCGTTCGACCCGTAACCACCCTTGCCACCGTCCCCTCCGGCGCCGCCGTTGCCCGCGTCGCCGCCATTGCCGGGCGCACCGCTGCCCGCACCGCCGTTGCCGCCATCTCCACCGTCACCGCCGGTGCCGCCGGGTGAGCCGGTGCCGCCGGTGCCGCTCGCGCCTTGGGTACCGGCGCCGCCCTGCCCGCCGTTGCCGCCGTCGCCACCGCTGCCGTTGGTGCCGCCCAGTGCCGCCGATCCGCCGCCGCCGCCGTTGCCTCCGCGGCCGCCCACATTGCCGTTGAGGCCGTTGCCGCCGCGACCGCCGTTGCCGCCGTCACCGCCGACTCCGGCGTTGCCGTCGGCGCCGCCGGTGTTGGCCACTCCGCCGTCGCCGGCGTCGCCGCCGAGGCCACCCCGGCCGCCGGCGCCCACGACGCCGCCAGACCCGTCGCCACCGGTGCCACCGGTGCCGCCGTTGCCGCCGTTGCCGCCGAGACCGCTGACGACACTGCCGTTTCCGCCGGAGTTCAGGCCGGCGATGCCGCCCGCGCCCCCGCGGCCACCGTCACCGCCCAGGCCGCCGGTCTGGCTCGCCGTGCCGTCACCGCCGCGACCGCCGTCGCCGCCGTTCCCGCCGGTGCCCGCGGCACCACCGAGAGCGGTCGCGCCGGCACCATTGCCGGCGAAGCCGCCTTGACCACCGTCGCCGCCGTTCCCGCCGTGCCCGCCAGGACCGCCGCCGACGATGTCCACCCCGGCGCCGTCACCCCCGTCGCCGCCGCGGCCACCGGCCCCGCCGTTGCCGTTGGCGCCCCCGACACCGGCCCGGCCGCCGTCGCCGCCGCGGCCACCGGTGCCGCCGCCCGCGCCGTCGTTGCCGGTACCGGTAGCGCCGTTGGATCCGGTGCCGCCGGCGCCCTGACCGCCGTCGCCGGCGGTACCGGCGAAGCCCTGCGCGCCGCCGACGTTCGCGTCACCGCCCGCGCCCGCGTCGCCGCCGATGCCACCCGTGCCGCCGCTCCCGGCGGGCCCCAGGACCCGGCTCCGCCGGTGCCGCCGGTACCGCCGGTGCCACCGTTACCGCCGTTGGCACTGGTGACGCTGCTGACGCCATCGGTGTTGAGACCGCCTCTGCCGCCCTGGCCTCCTTCGCCGCCGCTGCCGCCGAAGCCGCCCTCGAAGTAGGCATCTCCGGTTCCGCCCCGCGCGCCGTCGCCGCCGTTGCCGCCCAGCCCGCCGGCCCCGCCGCTGCCGCTCGCGCCGCTGCCGGTACCCGCGTTGCCGCCGTCGCCGCCGGCCCCGCCATTGCCGCCGTACCCGCCGTCGCTTCCGGAGGTGGCGACGCCGTTGGCGCCGACTTTGCCGTCGCCGCCGTTGCCGCCTCGCCCGCCCGCGCCCCCGTCGCCGTTGGTGCCGCCGACACCGGCGTTGCCACCGCCACCGCCCTGGCCGCCGCTGCCGCCGTAGAAGCCGTTCTGGCCGAGATTGGGACCGTCGTTGCCGTTTCCGCCGGACCCGCCGGTGCCGCCGTCGCCGCCGGTGCCGGCGTTACCGACGGTACCGGCGAGGTTGGGGAGGCCGCCCGCGCCTGCGTCGCCGCCCTGTCCGCCGTTGCCGCCGGAGCCCGCGTTGGTGGCGGTGCCGGCGCCACCCGTACCGCCGTCGCCGCCGCGGCCGCCGTCGCCGCCGGTGCCACTCGCGACGCTGGTGGCACCGCCGGCTACGGGAGTGTTGATGCCGCCGGCGCCGCCCTGGCCGCCGCGGCCGCCGTTGCCACCGTCGCCACCGACTTGGTTGATGCCACCGTCACCACCCCGGCCACCAGCGCCGCCGTCGCCGCCGGTACCCGCTGCGCCACCGCTGGCGACCCCGCCAGTGCCCGATCCAGCGATTCCGCCGGCCCCGCCGTCGCCGCCGTCGCCGCCCTGGCCGCCGGTCCCGCTGAAGCCGTTGGCGGCCGCTTTACCGGCACCGCCGTCACCGCCGTTACCGCCGTTGCCGCCGGCGCCGTTGATACCGCCCGCGCCGGCATAGCCGCCGTTGCCGCCGAGACCGCCTTCACCACCCTGATAACCCGCTTGGCCCGGAGCAGTGCCTGCGGCACCGATGCCACCGTTGCCGCCGTCTCCGCCTCTGCCACCGTTGCCGGCGCTGCCTTCGGTCCCGCCGATGTTGGCCAGACCGCCGGCGCCGGCGTCCCCGCCGAACCCGCCGGTGCCGCCCATTCCTGCGGTGTCGACCGTGCCGGTACCCCCGGTACCGCCAGCTCCGCCGCGGCCGCCGTCACCGCCGGTTCCGCTGGCGGCGCTGCTGCTGGCAGCGGTGTCGAGGCCGCCCTGACCGCCACGGCCACCCTGGCCGCCGTGACCGCCCTGGCCGCCGCTTTGGTTGAGGCCGCCGTCGGCGCCGCGGCCGCCGTCGCCGCCGTTGCCGCCGGTACCGGCCGCACCGCCGCTGGCGGCCGCGCCCACTCCGGAGCCGGCGTTGCCGCCGTCGCCGCCTTGCCCGCCGTCGGCGCCCTGCCCGCCGGTGTCGCCGAACCCGTTGGCCGCAGCCTTGCCCGCACCACCGTTTCCGCCGTGCCCGCCCGCACCGCCGGCTCCGTTGGTGCCACCGGCGGCCGCGGCGCCGCCGTCGCCGCCCCGACCTCCGTCGCCGCCCTGGTAGCCGTTCTGACCGGCACCCCCGGCGGCGCTGCCGACTCCACCGTCTCCGCCGTTGCCTCCGGCGCCGCCGGTGCCGGCGTTTCCTTCGACGCCACCGGTATTGGCCACACCGCCGGTACCGGCCTCGCCGCCCGCCCCGCCGGCGCCGCCCATGCCGGCGGTGCCGACCGAGCCATTGCCGCCGGTGCCGCCGTTCCCGCCGAGTCCGCCGTTGCCACCGGTTCCGCTGACGGCGCTGCCGGCAGAGCCGGTGTCCAGGCCGCCGATGCCACCCTGACCACCGCGACCGCCCTGACCGCCGTCGCCGCCGCCCCGGTTGAGGCTGCCGTCGCCACCGCGGCCGCCCGCGCCTCCGTCGCCACCGGTACCGGCGGCGCCGCCGCCGGCCACGGCGCCGGCCCCGTCGCCCGCTTTGCCGCCATTGCCGCCGTTGCCGCCGTCACCGCCGAGTCCGCCGGTGCCACCGAAACCGTTGGCGGCCGCCTTCCCGGCACCGCCGTTGCCGCCGTGGCCGCCGGCACCACCCGCGCCGTTGGTGCCGCCTTCACCCGCCGAACCGCCGTCGCCGCCCACGCCGCCGTCACCACCGGTGAAGCCGCCCTGACCGACGCCGATCCCCACCGCACCGGCGCCACCGTCGCCGCCGGCTCCGCCACTGCCGCCGGTGCCGGCCTTCCCGACGGCGCCGCCCGAGCCGCCAGATCCGGCGTTACCGCCCGCGCCCGCGTCGCCGCCGCCACCGCCGGCGCCGCCGTCACCGCCCGAGGTCAAGCCGGCCGCACCAGTGCCGCCCTGGCCGCCGCCCCCGCCTGAGCCCCCGGTGCCGCCGGTGCCGTTGGTTCCGCCCAGGAACGTGTCGCCGCCTGCGCCACCCTGGCCGCCCGCGCCGCCACGGAACCCGGTCTGCCCCGTCGCGCCCGAGCCTGCGGCCGCGTTGGCACCCTTGCTGCCCGCGCCGCCCTTGCCGCCGTCGCCACCATGGCCTCCGGTGCCCGCGTTGCCCGAGGTGCCGCCGCTGCCGCCGGTCCCGGCCGCCCCGCCGGCACCTGCGGCACCGCCCTGGCCGCCGTCTCCGCCGGCGCCCCCGTCGGAGCCGCCGACGGTGCCAGAGCCGCCGTTGCCTCCCACGCCGCCGAGGCCACCGGCCCCGCCGCGGCCGCCGGAACCATTGACCCCGCCCGCGCCGGAATCACCGCCCGCACCGCCGGCGCCACCTACGCCGCCGGCGAAGCCCGTGCCGCCGGCCGCGCCTGTCCCCGCTGCTGCAGCACCACCGTTGCTGCCGGCGCCTCCTGCGCCACCGTCGCCACCCAGACCGCCCATACCGGCAGCACCCACCGAGCCTGCGGCGCTGAACAACTGACCGGAACCGCCCGCGCCGCCCTGACCGGCGTGTCCGCCGGTTCCCCGGTTCCACCGGCCCCGCCGATACCGCCGAGACCGGCCACGCTGCCGTCGCCGCCGTGACCCCCAGACCGCCGACGCCGCCGGAACCGCCCAGGCCACCGTGTCCACCCGCCCCGAAGAACACAGCGCCCTGGCCGCCGGCGCCCCATTGCCACCGGCACCGCCGCCCCCGCCGCTGTTCCCGACCGCGGTGCCGGTGCTGCCCGCCGCGCCGGCCCCACCGGCTCCACCATTGCCGCCGGCCCCGCCACCGGCGAACAGTCCGCCGCCGCCCCCATGACCGCCGGTGCCGCCGGCGCCGGCGCTGCCGCCGGCCGACGCGTCGGTGCCCGCCCCGCCGTCACCACCCGCACCGCCGGTACCCCACAGCAGCTCGGCGCGACCGCCCGCGCCGCCGGTACCGCCCCCGAACCCGCCGGTTCCGCCGGTTCCGCCGCCGCCCCAGAGCCAGCCGCCGCTGCCGCCCGCTCCACCGGTACCGCCACCGGTGCCGCCCACACCGCCGGCGCCGCCCACACCGAACAGCAGCCCGGCCGCGCCGCCGGCGCCTCCGGTTGCGCCGCCCGCGCCGCCGGTGCCTCCGGTTCCGCCGTTGCCCCACAATCCCGCTGCGCCCCCGGCGCCGCCGGCCTGCCCGGCGGTTCCGGCCGCGCCGTTGCCGCCGTTGCCGTAAAGAATCCCGCCCGCACCGCCGGCGCCGCCCGGCGTGGTGGCGTTCGCGCCGTTGCCGATCAACGGTCGTCCCAACAGGGTTTGGGTCGGTGCGTTGATGACGTCCAACAGGGCCTGTTCGGCGTTGAGTGCCTCAGCCGTGGCGTAAGCGCCGGAGCCGGCGTTGAGCGTGGCGACGAACTGGCTGTGATAGGCAGCCACCTGGTCGCTGATCGCCCGATACTCCTGGCCGTAGGAGCCGAACAGCGCTGCGATGCGCGTGGACACCTCGTCAGCGGCGGCGGTCAGGATGTGTGTCGTGGACGCTGCGGCCGCCGAGTTGGCCGCTTCGATCGTGGAGCCGACTCTGGCCACTTCGCCGGCCGTCGCCGCCACAAAGTCGGGTGAAATCGAGACGAATGACATGGCAACATTTCCCGTCGCTCGAAGTGCGGGCCAGCAACACTCGATGGCGACGCAGCTATTTATGCGGGGATAGTATTACGCAGCTGCCGAATGGATGATGAAGTTCGGAAGATTTTATTTTGCAATGTATTTCGAGTGAATATTTGCGGGTTCAGATTCTAGAGTGCTGTTCTAGAACGCCAAATCAAATTTGAATCAGAAAACATTTTCGTGAGGTCCAACAAATGGTGGATAAACCACTCCACCAATTGGTCGAGCACAGCTACGCCCGACTCGAACTTCGGTGCCTCGGCGGCCAGGGCGACACCGAGGCGCGTCGAGCCGGCGGGCACCATGCCGAACTGGCGGACCAGGTAGTCGTCGCCGCTGACGCCGGGGCCCCAGCCGCTCTTCGCGGCGAAGCCGGCACCGGACAACCCCCAACGATGCTCGGGAACAAGCAGATTCACCGATCGGCGCCAGGTGTCCGGTGGAGCTGGCGGCGACCCGTGCCTGCCGGGCCAGCGGCCAGTTGGTCTGACCGAACGCGGTGAAGCCGGGCCGGATTCGCGCGCAATCGGACGCACCAGCGACCACGCAACCCCGAACGGGGCTGTCGACGCCGCTGAAAGGGGTTCTCGAGGACCGCGATTCGACTCGCCTACCGGCGAATCTCGAACACCGGTTCGCCGCAGTCCACGCCCTCTGCCGACAGCTGTCGCTTGAGGACTTTGAAGGTCACCGTCCCGGGCAGCCCCGTACTGACCCGCACGTACGACGGCCACTGCTTGGGACCGAGGTCGGACTGCTCGGCCAGGAACGCGCGAAACTCGTCGGCGTCGAAACCGGTACCGGGCGCCAGCACCACAGCGGCCATCACCCGGTCGCCGACCACCGGGTCGGGCACCGGATACACCGCGACCTCGGTCACCGCGGGATGGCGCAGCAGCACTGCCTCGATGGGAGCGGTGCCCAAATTCTCGCCGTCGACTCGCATCCAGTCGCCTAGTCGCCCAGCGAAATACACGTAGTTGTCTTCGTCGCGGTAGGCCAGGTCGCCGCTGTGGTACACGCCGCCGCGCATCCGCTCGGCCTCGGCGGCCGCGTCGTTGTAGTAGCCCTCGAAGCCGCCGGCGCCGGCGGTGTTCACCAGTTCGCCGACCACACCCGGCGGGCAGGGCTGTCCGGTTTCGGGATGCAGGATCGCCACCCCGTCGGGCAGCGGCCCCAGCGACCCCGGCGGAGTGCCGGGTAGCCGGGCGATGGCCACCCCCCAACTCGGTGGAACCGAAGCCGTCCTGCACCCGGCAACCGAAGCGGCGGGCGAAGCGCTCGATGTCGCGGGGAACGCCCTCGTTGCCGTAGACCGCGCGCAGCGGATTGTCGGCGTCGTCGGGCTGCTCGGGGGGTGGCCAGCACATAGGACAACGGCTTGCCCACGTAGTTGGCGTAGGTGGCGCCGTAGCGGCGCACGTCTGGCAGAAAACCCGACGCAGAGAACTTGCGCCGCAACGCCATCGAGCCCCGGCAGGCCGCCGCGACCGCCCAGCCCACCAGCACGGCGTTGGAATGGAACAACGGCATCGACACATAGCAGACGTCGTCGGCATCCAGGCCGAATCGCATTGCCATGCCCAGGCCGGCGCTGGCCACCTTGCGGTGGGTGATCTTCACCGCTTTAGGTTCACCACTGGTGCCCGACGTGAAAATCAGCATGAATAGATCTGCCGCAGAAGCGGATTGGAACCGAAACTCGGCGTCCCGGTAGGCGGCCACCTCCTCGGCCCACTCCGCCGAATCCACGTCGATGTATTCGGTATCACCCAGCGCGGCAGCCGAATTCGCATCGGCCAGCACCAGTTGGCAGTCGGCGTGCCGGATGTCGCGGATCAGTGCCGCGCCGCGGCGCACCGCGTTCAGGCCCACCGGGACGATGCCGGACAGCCCGGCGGCAACCAGCGCCGCCGAGAACGACGGCGTGTTCTCCAACAGCACCCCGACATGCGGCGGCCGCGCGGGATCGAACCGGGCACGCAACGCAGCCGCCAGGGCAGCGCCGTCCCGCAGGTGCTCCCGCCAACTGGTGAAGGTGTCCTCGAAATAGACGCCGCGGTCCTCGATTTCGGCCAGCGGCACCAGCAGGTCGGTGACGGTGGGCTCGGTCAACGCGCGCGACCGGGTTAAGCCGGGGTCTCGGCTAGCTCGCGTCCGATCCGGCGCAGCTGACCAGTGGCGCCGCCCAGCGCGAACTCGATTTCCTTGGCCGCCAAGAAGTATCGGTGCACCGGATGGTCGGTGTCGACGCCGACGCCGCCGTGGACATGCACGATGCTGTGTGCCACCCGGTGCCCGGCATCGGCGGCCCAGAACGCCGCGGACGCCACGTCGACCTCGGCCGGAATGTCCTCGGACACTTTCCAGGCGGCCTGGGTCAGCGTCAACCGCAGGCCCTTGACGTCGATGTAACCGTCGGCCAGTCGCTGACCCACCGCCTGGAAGCTGCCGATCGGGCGGTCGAACTGCTCCCGGGTGCGCGCATATTCGGCCGTCATCTGCAGGCCGCGCTCGAGCACGCCGAGCTGGTAGGCGCTGCGACCCAACGCGGAGATCAGCCGCAGCCACGCCACCGTCACCGCGTCACCTACCTTGCGGGCCACCGGCACTTCGGTGCCGTCCAGCGCCAGATGCCCGACGCTGCCCAGACCCGTGGTGCGCAGCGGCGTCACCGTCACCCCTGGGTCATCGGCGGCGACGAGGAATACCACTGTGCCGGAATCGGTTTCGGCGGGAACCAGGAAAGCGTCGGCGACCGGGCCGTAGCTCACCTGCGTGCGGGTCCCGGTGAGTCGGTAACCGTCACCAGAGCTCACCGCCCGCACCGGCCCTTCGCCCATCTCACCGTCCAGCGCGACCGTCAGCACCTTCTCGCCGCTCACCGCGGCACGGCCCCAATCCTGTTGCAGCTCTTCAGAACCGAACCGGGCCAGCGCACCGGAGCCCAACACCACCGACTCCAGATACGGCACCGCCGCCAACTGGTGACCCAACGCCACCAGAATGGCGACCTGCTCGAGCACCCCGAAACCATCGCCACCCACCTGGGTGGCGGCCGCGCTGGTCAGGATGTCGCTGTCGACCAGCTTGCGCCACAGGTCCCGGTCGAAGCGCTGGTCCAGCTTGTCGAGCTCACGCTGGTGCTCGGCGGTGCACACCGAGTTCACGATGCTGTCGACCAGGCCGCCGAGGTCCTGGGCCGCTTCGGTCGTCGAGAAATCCATGGGGGGACCGTCCTTTGGAGAGGAAAAAGAGGGGAATCAGCGGTTGGCTCGCGGCAGGCCGAGCGCAACCATGCCGATGATGTCGCGCTGGACCTCGTTGGTGCCGCCGCCGAAGGTCAGGATCAGACACGCCCGGTGCATCCGCTCGACCCGGCCGCGCAGCAGTGCACCGGGGGAGTCCTGGCGCAGCGTGGCCGCCGTGCCGAGCACCTCCATCAGCAGCCGGTAGGCCTCGGTGGCCAGCTCGGTGCCGAACACCTTGGCCGCGGACGCATCCGCCGGGTTCAGGGCTTCACTGGATGCCGAGGCCAGCTCCCAGTTGATCAGCTTGAGCACCTCGGCCTTGGCGTGCACCCGGGCCAGGTTGAGCTGCACCCACTCCGAGTCGATCAACCGGGCGCCGCCGTCGTCCTTGGTGTTCTGCGCCCACTCCCGAACCTCGCGCAGCGCCAGGAAGATCGGCTGCGGCGACACCAGGGCGACCCGCTCGTGGTTGAGCTGGTTGGTCACCAGCTTCCAGCCGCCGTTCTCCTCGCCGATCAGGTTTGTCACCGGGACCCGCACGTCCGAGTAATAGGTGGCGCTGGTGTCCACACCGGCCATGGTGTGCACCGGCGTCCACGAGAAACCTTCGGCGGTGGTGGGCACCACCAACATCGAGATGCCGCGGTGCTTCTTGGCTTCGGGGTTGGTGCGCACCGCCAGCCACACCCAGTCGGCGTAGGCGATCAGACTGGTCCACATCTTCTGGCCGTTGATCACGTAGTCGTCGCCGTCGCGCACCGCAGTGGTACGCAGGTTCGCCAGGTCGGTGCCGGCCTCGGGCTCGGAGTAGCCGATGGAGAAGTGCAGCTCGCCGGCGGCGATCTTGGGCAGGAAGAACTTCTTCTGCTCCTCGGTGCCGAACGCCATGATGGTCGGCGCCACACTGTTGATGGTCAAAAACGGCACCGGCACACCGGCGACGGCCGCCTCGTCGGTGAAGATCAGCGAGTCCATCGGGGAGCGGTCCTGGCCGCCGTACTCCTTGGGCCAGTTCAGGGTGAGCCAGCCGTCCTTGCCCATCTGGGCCACCGTGTCCCGGTATGCGGTGCCGGTTCCCACCTCGCCCTGCGTCGAGGTCAGCGCCTCCCGACGTTCCGGGGTCATCAGCGCGGTGAAGTACGAACGCAGCTCGCGACGCAGCTCCTCCTGTTCAGGGGTGTAACTGATCTGCATTCCCGCCGCCTCCGATCGAGCGATCGTCCGTCTGAGGGCAGGCACCTGACACGCGCGGCGGCCACCCATTCGTCACCCCGGTTGTAACACGTTCTAGTCTGGGAATCCAGCGACCGTTTGTTCAGGCGGGCGTGCGTTCTATGGTGGTGCTGCATACTGATTTGCCGACGAAAGAGGCGTGTTCCCCAACTTCCAGCCCAAGTTCAAGGAGGATGCCGTGCGAGTGAAAGTAGACCGTGACCGTTGCGAAGGTAATGCCGTTTGCGTGGGAATAGCGCCGGATATCTTCGACCTGGACGACGAGGACTACGCCGTGGTCAAGACGGATCCGATTCCGGCCGACCAGGAGGATCTGGCTGAGCAGTCGATCGCCGAATGCCCCCGCGCCGCCCTGCTAAGAGAAGACTGACACCGAAACTAGAGGTATTCATAAATTGACTGCACCCACTGACCCCGCTGCTCCGGCCGGCGAGGCGAGCGCAACCGATCTGTCCGGCAAGGTCGCCGTGGTGACCGGCGCCGCGGCGGGCCTGGGCCGCGCCGAGGCGATCGGCCTGGCCCGACTCGGCGCGACCGTCGTCGTCAACGACATCGCCCCGGCGCTGGAGTCCTCCGACGTGCTCGACGAGATCAAGGCGGCCGGTTCCAAGGGTGTGGCGGTGGCCGGCGACATCAGCGCGCGGTCCACCGCCGACGACCTGCTCACCGCGGCCGACGGCCTGGGTGGCCTGAACATCGTGGTGAACAACGCCGGCATCACCCGCGACCGGATGTTGTTCAACATGACCGACGAGGACTGGGACCAGGTGATCGCCGTGCACCTGCGCGGCCACTTCCTGCTCACCCGCAACGCCGCAACCTATTGGCGCGCCAAGGCGAAAGACACCAAGGAGGGCCGGGTCTTCGGCCGCATCATCAACACCTCCTCGGAGGCCGGCCTGGTCGGACCGGTGGGGCAGGCCAACTACGGGGCCGCCAAGGCCGGCATCATCTCGCTCACCCTGACCGCCGCGCGCGGGCTGGGACGGTACGGGGTGTGCGCCAACGCGATCGCGCCGCGCGCCCGCACCGCGATGACCGCCGACGTGTTCGGCGCCGCCCCCGAAGACGCTGAGGTGGACCCGCTGTCTCCCGAGCACGTGGTCACCCTGGTCGGATTCCTGGCGTCACCGGCGGCCGCGGAGGTCAACGGTCAGGTGTTCATCGTGTACGGCCCGCGCGTCACACTGGTCGCCGCGCCGACGGTGGAGCAGCGCTTCGACGCCGGCGCGGCGGCCTGGGATCCCGCCCAGCTGAGCACCACATTGCAGGGCTACTTCGCCGGCCGGGACCCGGAAGTGACCTTCGCCGCCACCCATTTGATGGACTGACCGGATCGCCCTTATTGCGCGTCTGTGGAGGAGAAGTACCAGCTAGACATTATTGCCGCAAAAATATCGGGGTTCATCGACACCCCGAACATGTTCTAGTTACTATGAGCGCGCTCACACCAAGCAACGAGTCATCCAACGGTGTGTTCCGGTCACGAAAACTACGCCGCGAGCCGCAGATTGGGGGACCCGGTTGTTGCAGCGACTTGCCGTACCGGCCCGTGCGGTCGGTGGATTTTTCGAGATGTCGATCGAGACAGCGCGTGCCGCCTTTCGGCGGCCGTTTCAGTTCCAGGAGTTCATGGAGCAGACCTGGATGGTCGCGCGGGTCTCGCTGGTGCCGACGCTGTTGGTGTCCATCCCGTTCACCGTGCTCGTCGCCTTCACCCTGAACATCCTGTTGCGCGAGATCGGCGCGGCCGACCTGTCCGGTGCGGGCACGGCTTTCGGCACCATCACCCAGCTCGGGCCGATCGTGACCGTGCTGGTGGTGGCCGGCGCCGGCGCCACCGCGATCTGCGCGGACCTGGGCGCGCGCACCATCCGTGAGGAAATCGACGCGATGCGGGTGCTCGGCATCGACCCCATTCAGCGGCTGGTGGTGCCCCGGGTGCTGGCCTCCACACTGGTCGCCCTGCTGCTCAACGGCCTGGTGTGCATCATCGGGCTGTCCGGGGGCTACGCGTTCTCGGTCTTCCTACAGGGCGTGAACCCGGGCGCCTTCATCAACGGCCTGACCGTGCTGACCGGTCTGCGCGAGCTGATCCTCGCCGAAGTCAAGGCGCTCCTGTTCGGGGTGATGGCGGGACTGGTCGGGTGCTACCGCGGGCTCACCGTCAAGGGCGGCCCCAAGGGGGTCGGCAACGCGGTCAACGAAACCGTCGTCTACGCATTCATCTGCTTGTTCGTCATCAACGTGGTCATGACGGCCATCGGCGTCAGAATCTCGGCCAAGTAGGGATGACCGTAACGATGGGCGACGCAGCGGCGATGGTGTTGATGCGATGAGCTACGACTCCACCCTCCGCTTCAAGCGCTTCTTCTCAAGGTTCGCCGAACCGGTCGACAACTTCGGCGAGCAGGCGCTGTTCTACGGGGATACCTTGCGCTTCGTCCCCAGCGCCATCACCCGGTATCGCAAGGAAACGATCAGGCTGATCGCCGAGATGACGCTGGGCGCCGGCGCGCTGGTGATGATCGGCGGCACGGTCGGGGTGGCGGCGTTCCTGACCCTGGCCTCCGGCGGCGTCATCGCGGTGCAGGGTTATTCGTCGCTGGGCAATATCGGCATCGAGGCGCTCACCGGGTTCCTGTCCGCCTTCCTCAACGTCCGCGTCGTCGCGCCGGTGATCGCCGGCATCGCGCTGGCGGCCACCATCGGCGCCGGCGCCACCGCCCAGCTCGGCGCGATGCGGGTATCCGAGGAGATCGACGCCGTCGAATGCATGGCGGTGCACTCGGTGACGTATCTGGTGTCGACCCGGTTGGTCGCGGGGTTGGTCGCGATCGTTCCGCTGTATTCGCTGTCGGTGCTCGCCGCGTTCTTCGCCGCCCGGTTCACCACGGTGTTCGTCAACGGCCAGTCCGCGGGCCTCTATGACCACTACTTCAACACCTTCCTGATCCCGTCCGATCTGCTGTGGTCGTTCCTGCAGGCCATCGCGATGGCGATCGCGGTGATGCTGGTGCACACCTACTACGGCTACAACGCCAGCGGCGGGTCGGTCGGGGTGGGCGTCGCCGTCGGCCAGGCGGTGCGCACTTCGCTGATCGTGGTCGTGGTCATCACCCTGTTCATCTCGCTCGCCGTCTACGGCGCGACCGGCAACTTCAACCTTTCGGGCTGAGGCGATGTCAGATACGCAATCACGTAAGACCGCGGGCCGGGTGGCCGCGGCGGTGCTCGCGGGGCTGCTGGTGGCCTCGGCCGTGCTGACCTACCTGTCCTACACCGCGTACTTCACCCCGGTGGAAACCGTCACCGTCTCGTCGCAGCGCGCCGGCCTGGTGATGGAGCAGGGCGCCAAGGTCAAGTTCCGCGGCATCCAGGTCGGCAAGGTCGAGGACATCTCCTATAGCGGCGACCAGGCCCGGTTGAAGCTGGCCATCTACAGCGGTGATCTGCACTGGATTCCGTCGAACGCGACCGTGCATATCGCCGGCAACACCATCTTCGGCGCCAAGTCGGTGGAGTTCATTGCTCCTAAGGACCCGGCCGCCACCTCGCTGCGGCCGGGCGCACAGGTGCAGGCATCGGCGGTGCAGCTGGAAGTCAACACGCTGTTCCAGTCGCTGATCAACCTGCTGCACAAGGTCGACCCGGTGGAACTGAACGGAACGCTGAGCGCCTTGTCCGAGGGTCTGCGCGGCCACGGCGACGACCTCGGGTCGCTGCTGACGGGCCTCAATACCCTTACCCGCCAAGCGAATCCAAAACTTTCTACGCTGCAGGAGGATTTCCGCAAGGCCAGCATCGTGACGAACGTCTACGGTGACGCGGCACCGGACCTCAACACACTGTTCGACAACCTGCCGACGATCAACCGCACGGTCGTGGATCAGCAGCACAACCTCAACACCACGCTGCTGGCCGCAATCGGCTTGGCCAACAACGGCTATGAGACGCTGGCCCCGGCCGAGCAGAACCTGATCGACACCGTCAACCGGTTGCGCGCCCCGCTGAAGGTGGCCGCGGACTACTCACCGGAGTTCGGCTGCCTGCTGGCCGGTATCGACCGTGGCGTCAAGGAATTCGCCCCGCTGCTCGGCGTGCGCAAGGCCGGCCTGTTCACCTCGTCGAGTTTCGTCATCGGCTCGCCTGCCTACACCTATCCGGAGAGCTTGCCGCTGGTCAACGCCTCCGGTGGGCCGAATTGTCGTGGCCTGCCCGACATTCCGACCAAGCAGACCGGCGGCTCGTTCTACCGGGCGCCGTTCCTGGTCACCGACAACGCGTTGATTCCCTACGAGCCGTTCACCGAGTTCCAGTTCGACGCGCCCTCGACGCTGCAGTTCCTCTTCCACGGCGCCCTCGCGGAACGGGACGACTTCTGATGGCCGCCGGGTCAGTTCCGTCGCACCGCTCGATGGTGATCAAGGTGAGCATCTTCACCGTGGTCATGCTGTTGGTGAGTGCGGCGCTGGTGGTGGTGTTCGGCGACTTCCGATTCGGTTCGGAGCGTACGTATCACGCCACCTTCCTGGACGCGTCCCGGCTCAAGGGCGGCCAGAAGGTCCGGATCGCGGGCGTGCCCGTCGGTGCGGTCTCCGGGGTCAAGCTGAACCCGGACAACACCGTGGACGTCGAGTTCGGCGTCGACGAGCGCTACACCCTGTACTCGTCCACCCGCGCGGTGGTCCGTTACGAGAACCTGGTCGGTGACCGGTTTTTTGGAGATCACCTCCGGGCCCGGCGAGCTGCGCAAACTGCCGCCCGGCGGCACCATCAACTCCTCGCACACCCAGCCGGCCCTGGACCTCGACGCCCTGCTGGGTGGGCTCAAGCCGGTGCTCAAGGGGCTGGACGCGGACAAGGTGAACGCGATCAGCGGTGCCCTGATCGAACTGCTGCAGGGCCAGGGCGGGGCGTTGTCCAATCTGCTCGCCGACACCAGTTCCTTCTCCTCGGCGCTGGGCAGGCGGGACCAGCTCATCGGCGACGTGATCACCAACCTCAACACCGTGCTGGGGACCGTCGATGCACGCAGCGCTCAGTTCTCCACCAGCGTCGACCAACTGCAGCAGCTGATCGAAGGGCTGGCCAAAAACCGTGATCCAATCGCCGGCGCCATCCCGCCGCTGGCCTCGACCACGACGAATCTGGCTGAGCTGCTTCGTAATTCGCGTCGGCCGCTGCAGGGTGTGCTGGAGAACGCCCGGCCGCTGGCCACCGAGTTGGACACCCGCAAAGCCGAGATCAACAACGACGTGGAGCAACTGGGCGAGGACTACCTGCGGCTGGCCGCGCTCGGCACCTACGGATCGTTCTTCAACATCTACTTCTGCTCGGTCACCATCAAAATCAACGGGCCGGCCGGCTCGGACATCCGCTTGGGACTCGGTGGCCAGGTCGACTCCAGCAAGGGGAGGTGTGCCTTTGCCAAGCAGTAAACAGCCGGCCAGCAAGCGCGACCAGGATCCACTGCGCACCGGCATCATCGGCCTTGCGGTGGTCACCTTCGTCGTGCTCATCGCCTTCGGTTACGCCAGCCTGCCGTTCTGGCCGCAGGGCAACAGCTACACCGCCTACTTCAGCGACGCCGGCGGCATCACGCCGGGCAACAACGTCACGGTGTCGGGCGTGAAGGTGGGCAAGGTGTCGGACGTGGCCCTGGCCGGAGACAGCGCCAAGGTCACGTTCAGCGTCGATCGCCACGTGGTGGTCGGCGACCAGTCGCTGGCGGCGATCCGCACCGACACCATCCTCGGTGAGCGCTCCATCTCGGTGAGCCCGGGCGGCTCCGGGCATGCCACCACGATCCCGCTGAGCCGGACCACCACGCCGTACACGCTGGCCGGCGCGCTGGAGGATCTCGGCCAGAACGCCAACAACCTGAACAAGCCGCAGTTCGAGCACGCACTGAAGGTGCTCACCGACACGCTGCACGACGCGACCCCGGGTCTGCGCGGCGCGCTGGACGGCGTCACCACGCTGTCGCGCACCCTGAACAGCCGCGACGAGGCGCTGCAGGGCCTGCTGGCGCACGCCAAGTCGGTGACGGCGGTGCTGTCCGACCGGGCCGGGCAGGTCCGCAAACTGGTGGACGACGGCGATGCGTTGTTCGCCGCTCTCGACGAGCGCCGCGCCGCACTGAGTTCGCTGATCTCCGGCATCCAGGGCGTCTCCGCGCAGCTCTCCGGTTTCGTCAACGACAACCGCCGGGAGTTCGGCCCGGCCCTGACCAAGATCAACCAGGTGCTGGCCAATCTCAACGAACGCCGGGACTACATCACCGAGGCGCTCAAGCGGCTGCCCACCTACGCCACCACCCTGGGCGAGGTGGTGGGTTCGGGTCCCGGATTCAACGTCAACGTCTTCGGTGCGATCCCGGCCCCGCTGGTGGCGACCATGTTCGACGTGGTCTTCCAGCCCGGCAAGCTGCCCGACAGCCTGGCCGACTACCTGCGCGGAATGATCCAGGAACGCTGGACGATCAGGCCGAAGTCACCATGACCGGCCCCAGACGACTCGGCAGCAAGGGGCTGCGGA
Organism: Mycobacterium kiyosense; assembly: GCA_021654635.1. NCBI lineage: Bacteria > Bacillati > Actinomycetota > Actinomycetes > Mycobacteriales > Mycobacteriaceae > Mycobacterium > Mycobacterium kiyosense. The sequence continues at coordinate 5,749,700 of AP025179.1, read as the reverse complement.
CCATCACCATCGTCGCGCTGGTCGCGGCGCTGGTGGGCGGTGCCTACGTGCTGTTCTCCGCCGGCGGCGGCGGCCGCAAGGTGACCGCGTACTTCACCTCCGCCGTCGGGCTCTACCCGGGCGACCAGGTTCGTGTGCTGGGTGTGCCGGTGGGCAAGATCGAATCGATCGAGCCGCAGGACAAACGCGTGGTGATCGTCATGAAGGTGTCCGACGACGTCAAGATCCCCAGGGACGCCAAGGCCGTGATCATCTCGCCGAACCTGGTGGCGGCGAGGTTCATTCAGCTCACGCCGGCCTACACCGGGGGCGCGGTGCTACCGGAGGGTGCCGTCATCGACCTGACCCGCACCGGCGTGCCGGTGGAATGGGACGAGGTCAAGGAAGCGCTGACCCAGCTGTCGGTGTCGCTCAGCCCGGCCGCGGGCGAAATGCAGGGTCCGCTGGGCGCGGCGATCAACCAGGCCGCCAACACCCTGGACGGCAACGGCCAGTCGTTCCACAGCGCACTCACCGAGCTCGCGCAAGTGGCTGGGCGCCTTGGGGATTCGCGTAGCGACATTTTCAGCACGGTCAAGAATCTGCAGGTTCTCGTCGACGCGCTGTCCCAGAGCAACGAGCAGATCGTGCAGTTCGCCGGCCATGTGGCGTCGGTGTCGCAGGTGCTGGCGGACAGCTCGCGCGACCTCGACCAGACGCTGGGCACCCTGAACCAGGCGCTGTCCGACGTGCGGGGTTTTCTGCAGGAGAACAACTCGAACCTGATCGAAACTGTCAACCAACTCAAGGACTTCACCCAGACCCTGAGCGATCAGAGCGACAACATCGAGCAGGTGCTGCACGTCGCGGGGCCCGGCATCTCGAACTTCTACAACATCTACGACCCGGCGCAGGGCACCCTGAACGGTCTGCTGTCGCTGCCCAACTTCCTGAACCCGGTGCAATTCATCTGCGGCGGATCCTTCGACACCGCGGGCGGGCCGTCGGCGCCCGACTACTACCGGCGCGCCGAGATCTGCCGCGAGCGGCTGGGGCCGGTGCTGCGCCGGCTCACCGTGAACTATCCGCCGATCATGTTCCACCCGATCAACACGATCACCGCCTACAAGGGCCAGATCATCTACGACACGCCCGCCACCCAGGCCAAGGCGGAGACGCCGGTTCCGGAGCTGACCTGGATTCCTGCGCCCGGTTCGGGACGACCGGCGCCCAGCAACGTCACCGACCTGCAGAGCCTGTTGAACCCGCCGGCGGCTCCGGCCCCGGCCGCGGGCTCGCCACCGGGCTTCGGTCCCGCCCCGGGCCCTGCCGCAGCGCCCGGTCCCGGCCCCGCCGCAGCTCCCGGTCCCGCCGCGCCTGCCGCAGCCCCGGGCCACTCCGGGACCCGCCCCCGGCCCGTTGCCGGCCGAACAAGGGGCGGCCGATGAGGCGAATCTTGTTGCGCGGCAGCGTGTTGCTGGTCGGCTGCACGTTGCTGGCCGGCTGCTCGTTCGGCGGCTTGAACTCGTTGTCCATGCCCGGAACCGCGGGCCACGGCAGCGGGGCCTATTCGGTGACCGTGGAACTGCCCGACATCTCCACCCTGCCGCAGAACTCGCCGGTGTTCGTCGACGACGTCACCGTGGGCAGCGTCGCCGGTGTCGCGGCCGAGCAGCGCGCCGACGGATCTTTCTATGCGGCAGTCAAATTGGCGCTGGACAAAAACGTGGTGCTGCCCGCCAACGCAGTCGCCAGAGTTGCCCAGACCTCGCTGCTGGGTTCGCTGCACATCGAATTGGCCGCGCCCACCGACAAGCCCGCGCAGGGCCGGCTGGGCAACGGGGCGCGGATCCCCGAGGCCAACACCGGCCGCTTCCCGACTACCGAGGAGGTCTTCTCGGCGCTGGGCGTGGTGGTGAACAAAGGCAATGTCGGTGCGCTGGAAGAGATCACCGACGAGACGTATCAGGCCGTCGCCGGCCGCCAAGGCCAGTTCGTCGACCTGGTGCCCCGGCTGGCCGAGCTGACCGCCGGCCTCAACCGCCAGGTCAACGACATCATCGGCGCGATGGAGGGGCTGGACCGGTTCTCGTCGATCCTGGCGCGCGACAAGGACAACCTGGGTCGCACGCTGGACACGCTGCCCGAAGCGATCCGCGTGCTCAACAAGAACCGTGACCACATCGTGGAGGCGTTCAGCTCGCTGCGGCGACTGGCCAACGTCGCCTCCAACGTGCTGTCCAAGACCAAGTCGGACTTCGCCGCCGACGTCAAAGATCTGTACTCGGCGATCAAGGCGCTCAACGACAATCGCAAGAACTTCGTCACGTCGCTGCAGATCATGCTGACGTTCCCGTTCCCCAACTTCGGCATCAAGCAGGCGGTGCGCGGTGACTACCTCAACGTGTTCACCACGTTCGACCTGACCCTGCGCCGGATCGGGGAGACGTTCTTCACCACCAGCTACGCGCTGGACCCGAACATGATGCACATGGACGAAGTGCTCAACGCGCCGAACTTCCTGATGGGTGAGCTGGCCAACCTGTCCGGACAAGCGGCCGACCCGTTCAAGATCCCGCCCGGCACGGCGTCACAGTAGAGGCGGCCCAGATGATCGACAGACTCACCAGAATCCAGCTGTGGATATTCGCCATCATCACGGTCATCACCCTGACCGTGATGGGCGTCTTCTACCTGCGGTTGCCGGCCACGTTCGGCATCGGAACCTACGGTGTGAGCGCCGACTTCGAGGCCGGCGGCGGGCTGTACAAGAACGCCAACGTCACCTACCGGGGGGTGGCCGTCGGCCGGGTGGAATCCGTCGGGCTCAACCCCAGCGGCGTCACCGCGCAAATGCGGCTCAACAGCGGGACCCCGATCCCGGCCAACGTCACCGCCACCGTCAAGAGCGTGTCGGCGATCGGCGAGCAGTACATCGACCTGGTGCCCCCGGCGAATCCGGCGCCGGGCAAGCTGCGTAACGGAGCCAAGATCGAACGCGCCAACACCCGCATCGGTCAGGACGTCGCGGACCTGCTGAAGAAGGCCGAGACGCTGGTCAACAGCCTGGGTGACACCCGGCTGCGGGAGGTGTTGCACGAAGCGTTCCTGGCCACCAACGGCACCGGTCCGGAGTTGGCCAGGATGATCGAGTCGGCCCGGCTGCTGGTGGACGAGGCCAACGCCGACTACCCGCAGGTGTCGCAGCTGATCGACCAGGCCGGGCCGTTCCTGCAGGCACAGGTCCGCGCCGGCGCCGACATCAAGACGCTGGCCGAGGGGCTGGCGCGGTTCACCTCCGAGGTCCGCCAGGCCGACCCGCGGCTGCGTGACACGCTGGCCATCGCGCCCGGGGCGATCGACCAGGCCAACGAGACGCTCACCGGGATCCGCCCGTCGTTCCCGGCGCTGGCGGCGAACATGGCCAACCTGGGCCGGGTGGGCGTGATCTATCACAAGTCGATCGAGCAGCTGCTGGTCGTGTTCCCGGCCCTGTTCGCCGCGATCACCACCGCGGCCGGCGGCGCACCCCAGGACGAGGGCGCGAAACTGGACTTCAAGCTGGACCTCAACGACCCGCCGCCATGCAGCACCGGCTTCATCCCGGCCCCGTTGATGCGCACACCGGCCGACGAGACGGTGCGCGAAGTCCCGCGCGACATGTACTGCAAGGCCGCGCAGAACGACCCGACCACGGTGCGTGGCGCCCGCAACTATCCCTGCCAGGAATTCCCCGGCAAGCGGGCACCCACCGTGCAGATGTGCCGTGACCCGCGCGGGTACGTGCCGCTGGGCACCAACCCGTGGCGCGGACCGCCGATCCCGTACGGCACACCGGTCACCAACGGGCTGAACATCCTGCCGCCCAACCATTTCCCCTTCATTCCGCCGGGTGCGGACCCAGACCCGGGCATCCCGATCGTCGGCCCGCCGCCGCCCGGAGTGACCCCGGGCCCCGGTCCGGCTCCGCATCAGCCGGCCTACGACCCGCCGCCGCCGAACAACGTCCCGCCGCCGCCGGGCAACCCGTCGTACATGCCGCCGAACTACCCGCCGGTGCCGCCGCAGCTGCCGTACCCCAAGTACCTCGAGCCGCCGCCGCCACCGCTGGGCACCGGTCCGGCGCCCGGTCCGGAACCGCAGGCCAGTGGTCCGGCCTACACCACCTATGACCCGTCGACCGGCCTGTTCAAGGATCCGGCGGGCGGCACTGGTATCTTCGCGTCCGGCGTGACCGGCGCAGCCGGCGCCGAGAACTGGGTGGACCTGATGCTCGCGCCCAAACCGCTTTAGCCGAGCAGCCGACGTGGATTCAGTGGTGACCGAAGAAGTACCGACGACGCAGCGTGTGCGCCGCAAGGCCGCGCGCGCAGCAGGCCCCCCGAAAACCCAACAGGTCGAACGCGAGGCGACGGCGGGTGCCGCCGAGACCGTCGTCGTCGCCCCGAAGAAGACCGCACACCCGGCCGCAGCCAGCAAGACCCGCCCGACGGTCCGGCCGCCGCGGCGCCGGCAGCCCAACCGCCGCGTGGTCGGCTGGGTGTCGCTGGTGGCGGCGGTGATGGTGATCGCCGCACTGACCGCCGGCGTCACCGCGCTGGTGACCCAACATCGGAACGCGCGGGCCGAGCAGGCCCGTGAGCAGCGGTTCGTCGACACCGCCACCCAGACCGTGGTCAACATGTACAGCCACACCATGGACAACATCGACGAGGCGGTGAGCCGTTTCGTCAACGGGACCAGCGGCCCGCTGCGCGCCAAGTTCGGCGCGGAGAACATCGAGATCCTCAAGACGATCTTCCGCAAGACCAACTCGTCCTCGGAAGCGGTCATCACCGGCGCTGGCCTGGAGAGCATCGACTCGGTCAGCGACAACGCGGCGGTGCTGGTGGCGGTTCGGGTGACGGTCGCCGACATGGACGGGGTCAACAAGCCGTCGGAGCCCTACCGGATGCGGGTCATCGTGCACGGGACGAGACGGGCCGGATGACCGCCTACGACCTGATGTACCCCGACGGGGGCAACTGATGCGATGGTCGCGGTGGCTTGCCACCGCCGCCGCCTACCTGGCGATCGTCGCGATCGTCGGGCTGTCGGCCGTGGGGGGCTGGTACTACTGGGACCGGGTCCAGGCGCGCGGTGCCCAGGCGGCGCGCGACGCTTTGCCCACGCTGGTGGCCAAGGAGATGCCGCAGGTCCTCGGCTACGACTTCCAAACCGTCGAGCGCAGCCTCGGCGACACCTATCCGATGATGACGCCCGACTACCGCCAAGAGTTCAAGAAGCGGGCCAACGAGCAGATCATCCCGGAGGCCAAGAAGCGCGAGGTGGTGATCCAGGCCAACGTCGTGGGCGTGGGCGTCATGGAGGCCAACCGCAATTCCGCCGCGGTGATGGTGTTCATGAACCGCACCGTCACCGACAAGGCGCGCCAGCCGATCTACGAAGGCATCCGGGTGCGGGTGGAGTTCCAGCGCATCGGCGGCAAGTGGCTGATCGCCTTCATCAAACCGATCTGATCGCGATCAGAAGCAGATCGCAATGTCGTTGCACTCCAACGGATAACGTTCGATCGGGCTGGGCGGCGGCCCCACCTGCGACAGCGAGAACGGCTCCTTCTTCATGTCCGGCTGCAGGCCGCACACCGCCCCCGTGCAGGGTGGTGTGGGTGCCGGTCAGGGTTTCGTCGCTGAACGCGTAGGTCTCGCTGCTGGGGGGCGAAGGTGCCGTCCGGGCACACCACGCCTTCGGCCTTGCTGACCTGCAGCGTCCACAGCATGCTGGTCATCCGGGCCCGGCCGCTGAAGTTCTGCAGATGTTCGGCGCGGGTGTTGTTCGCCGGGGTGGTGCTGACGATGTTCAGCGCGCAGTTCATCGCGATGACGATCGGGTCCGAATAGTCGTTCATGTTGCGCGTTCCCGACGGCTGCACGCACAGCGCGCCGATGGTCCAGGTGGCGCCGGACACGCCGGCCTGGTTGAACGCGTAGGTGCCGTCCGGGGGCGGCCCGATCGCGTAGGCCGGGGTGTCCGAATCCAGCGCCATGCCGAATGCGACGGCTGTGCTGACGACGGCACCGGCGGCCAGCCCGCGACGGATCTTCACCTGCACCCCTCCCTCCGCGCCGCAGCGCCGCATCTGAGTATCACAGCGAATCGCCGCCAACACCACGGGTTCGGTGGGACTTGCCGGTCAGCCCTGCGGACGGCTTTCGCCCAGCGCGTCGAGAAACGCGCGGGCCCACCGGTCCACATCGTGGGCGAGCACCTGACGGCGCAGCGCGCGCATCCGGCGGCGGCCCTCCTCGTCGGACTGGGTGAGCGCGGCCTCGATGGCATCCTTGACGCCTTCGAGGTCGTGCGGGTTAACCAAATAGGCCTGACGCAGTTCGGCTGCGGCGCCGGTGAATTCGGACAGCACCAGGGCGCCACCCAGGTCGCTGCGGCAGGCGACGTACTCCTTGGCGACCAGGTTCATGCCGTCGCGCAGCGGGGTGACCAGCATGACGTCACTGGCCACGAAGAACGCGATCAGTTCGTCGCGCGGGACGGGCCGGTGTAGATAGTGCACCACCGGGTGGCCGACCTCGGCGTATTCGCCGTTGATGTGCCCGACCTGCCGTTCGATGTCGTTGCGCAGGATCTGGTAGCTCTCCACCCGTTCCCGGCTCGGGGTGGCGAGCTGGATCAGCACCGTGTCGTCGCGCTTGGCGCGGCCCTCGTCGAGCAGCTCGTTGAACGCCTTGAGCCGCACGTCGATGCCCTTGGTGTAGTCGAGCCGGTCCACGCCGAGCAGGATCTTGCGCGGGTTGCCCAGCTCGGCGCGGATCTCGCGGGCCCGGCGCCGCACGCTCCGGTCCCGCGCGGCCTGGTCGAGCGCGCTGGAGTCGATGGAGATGGGGAAAGCACCCACCCGGATGCGGCGCGCGTCGAGCACCACCTCGCCGAACCGGGATCGCACCCCGACGGCTCCCCGCGACGTTTCGGCACCGAGCAGCCGTCGGGCCAGGATCAGGAAGTTCTGCGCGCCGCCGGCCAGATGGAAGCCCACCAGGTCGGCGCCGAGCAGTCCCTCGATGATCTCGGTGCGCCACGGCAGCTGCATGAACAGCTCCACCGGCGGGAACGGGATGTGCAGGAAGAACCCGATGGTCAGGTCCGGACGCAGCTCACGCAGCATCTTCGGCACCAGCTGCAGCTGGTAGTCCTGTACCCAGACGGTTCCGTTCTCGGCCGCGGCGCGGGAGGTGGCCTCGGCGAAGCGGCGGTTGACGTCGACATAGCGGTCCCACCATTCGCGGTGGTAGATCGGCTTGACGATGACGTCGTGATACAGCGGCCACAGCGTGGCGTTGGAGAAACCTTCGTAGTATTCCGCGACGTCGTCGGCGCTGAGCTGCACCGGATGCAGCGTCAGTTCGTCCTGGACGATCGGGTCCTCGTCGGCATCCACCACACCGGGCCAGCCCACCCAGGCCCCGCGGCGTTTGCGCAGCAGCGGCTCCAGCGCGGTGACCAGGCCGCCGGGGCTGCGTTTCCAGGTGGTGCTGCCGTCGGGGGAGGCGTTCCAGGTCGACCGGCAGCCGGTTGGCGACGACGACGAAGTCAGAGTCGCCGTAGCGGGCGCCGCCTTTTCGAGCCATTAGCTCTCTCGTGTTTCGCCGGACCAATGCCGAGCATGGACAAGAAGACGCGGCACTCGTCGGCGTCGTTGGCGTAGGCGGCGACGACGCGCCGGGCCTGGCTGGCGGTGCTGTCCGCCAGCGGTTCGACGTCGCCGATATCACCGTGGTCGGTCTTGGTAGGCATTCCTCAACTGTAAGGGAAGCCACTCGAGTATCTCTTTCGGTGTCGGCAGCCGCGGCAGCCCCAGCGATTTCCGCTTACACACTGGCCGTAATGTGTAAAGACCAGCCCGTGACTAGTGAGGTGGGCAATGACACTCTCCGACCAGACCGACACCAACGCCGAGGCGCCCGCGGCCCCCGAGATGGTGGTTTACGAAACCCTCGACGAGGGACGCATCGCCCGTATCTGGCTGAATCGGCCGGCGGAGCACAATGCGCAGAATCGCACCCTGCTGGTGCAGCTCGACGAGGCATTCCTGCGGGCCGAGGCCGACGACACCGTCCGGGTGGTGATCCTGGCCGCCCGCGGCCGCAACTTCTCCGCCGGCCACGACCTGGGTTCGGAGGCGGCGCTGGCCGAGCGTAAGCCGGGTCCGACGCAGCACCCGACGTTCCGTTCGCACGGGGCCACCCTGGAACCGATCGTGGAGAAGCTCTACCACCAGGAGTGGCATTTCTTCTTCGAGAACACCGCCCGCTGGCGCGACCTGCGCAAGATCACCATCGCGCAGGTGCAGGGCAACGCGATCTCGGCGGGGCTGATGCTGATCTGGGCGTGCGATCTGATCGTCGCCGCCGACAACGCGAAATTCAGCGACGTGGTCGCGGTGCGGCTCGGCATGCCGGGCGTCGAATACTATGCGCACCCTTGGGAATTCGGCCCGCGCAAAGCCAAAGAGCTGCTGCTGACCGGTGATTCGCTGGACGCCGACGAGGCCTACCGGCTCGGCATGGTGTCCAAGGTCTTCCCGCTCGACGAGTTGGAACAGAAGACGCTGGCTTTCGCGCGGCGCATCGCCGAGCGTCCGACGATGGCCGCGCTGCTGGTGAAGTCGTCGGTCAACGCGGCGTCCGACGCGATGGGCTTCACCGAGGCGCTGCGGCACGCGTTCCACATCCACGAACTGGGCCACGCGCACTGGGCGGCCCACAACGAGAACCGGATGCCGGTCGGGTTGCCGCCGGAAGTCGAGGACTGGCGCACCGCCCGGCCCACCCAGGTCGCCCGCCGCGACGAGCCCTGACGCGCAATGATTCGATAGCTAGAACCTGTTTCAGTTTTCGGCGCGGGAGGCTTCCAGTGCAGCTTTCATTCCAGGACCGGACGTATCTGGTCACCGGCGGCGGCAGCGGTATCGGTAAGGGGGTGGCGACCGGGCTGGTCGAAGGCGGCGCTTCGGTGATGATCATGGGCCGCAGCGCCGACCGGCTGGCCGCGGCCGTCAAGGAGATCGAGGGCCTGCAACTGCCCGGCTCGATCCGCTATGAACCCGCCGACGTGACCAACGAGGACGAGGTAGCCCGGGTGGTCGACGCCGCCACGGCGTGGCACGGCCGGCTGCACGGCGCCGTCCACAGCGCCGGCGGTTCGCTGACCATCGGACCGCTCACCCACACCGACTCCGAGCAGTGGCGTCGCACCGTCGACCTCAACGTCAACGGCACGATGTACGTGCTCAAACACGTGGCGCGGGAGTTGGTGCGCGGTGGCGGCGGATCGTTCGTGGCGATCTCGTCGATCGCCGCCAGCAACACCCACCGCTGGTTCGGTCCCTACGGCGTCACCAAGTCGGCCATCGACCACATGATGCAACTGGCCGCCGACGAACTCGGCGCCTCCTGGGTGCGGGCCAACAGCATCCGTCCGGGTCTGATCCGCACCGACCTGGTGGACGCCAGCGTCATCCAGTCACCGGAGATCAGCGGCGACTATGCGCAGTGCACGCCGCTGCCGCGGGTCGGCGAGGTCGAGGATGTGGCCAACCTGGCGATGTTCCTGCTCAGCGACGCCGCCAGCTACATCACCGGGCAGTGCATCAACGTCGACGGTGGCCACATGGTGCGCCGCGGCCCGGACTACTCGTCGATGATGGAGCAGATGTTCGGCGCCGACGCGCTGCGCGGCGTGGTCTGAGGGTCACCGCCGGTTCCGGCGGTGGCCTGGCCGTGCTGGAATGAGGGCCATGGCCCAACAAGAACCACTGAACATGCCGCTCGAAGAGGCGATGCGCACCCAGCGTGCGATCCGTCGGCTCAAGAGTGATCCGGTCGACGACTCGCTGATCCTGCACATCCTCGAACTGGCGATGAAGGCACCCACCGGTTCGAACGCGCAGAACTGGGAGTTCATCGTCGTCAAGGACCGCCAGGTGGTCGCCAGGCTGGGCCGGTTGAATCGCGCGGCGATGAAGGCCTTCGGGCCGCTGTACAAGCGCACCCTGGAAAAGCGGATGGACGACAAGATGCTGCGCGTCGAGAAGGCCGTGCGCTGGCAGGCAGAGCACTTCGACGACATCCCCGTCGTCGTGGTGGCCTGCCTCAAAGGGATCATCCCGCCGGTGCCGCCGATCGCGGCCAGCAGCGCCTACGGCTCCATCTATCCCGCGGTGCAGAACCTGTTGCTGGCGGCCCGCGCGGCCGGACTGGGCGCGGCGCTGATCACGATGCCGCTGTGGAGCACGTTCGCCGCCAAGCGAGTGCTGGGCCTGCCGTGGAATGTCACCCCGTGCGCGGTGATCCCGCTGGGCTGGCCGATGGGTAAGTACGGTCCCACCAGCCGTCGGCCGGTCGGCGAGTTCGTGTCGCTGGACCGGTACGGCAACCGGGCATTCCGGTGAGCCGGCTGGCGGGCCGGCGGATCTTGATCACCGGCGCCGGGTCGGGGATCGGTCAGGCGACAGCGCTGCGACTGGTCGACGAGGGGGCGACGGTGGTCGGCGCGGACATCGACACAGCGGGCCTTGCCGTAACCCGCGGCAACCGCGGTGACCGGTTCACCCCGCTCGAGATGAACGTCGCCGACGAGCGTTCGGTGGTCGACGGGGTGCGCTCGGCTGTCGACATCCTGGGCGGGCTGGATTCGGTGGTCAATGCGGCGGGCATGTTGCGGGCCGCGCACACCACCCAGACCAGCCTCGAACTGTGGAACCAGATCATCACCGTCAACCTGACCGGCACGTTCCTGGTGGTCCGCGAGGCGCTGCCGGCGCTGCTGGCCAACCCGCGCAGCTCGATCGTCAACTTCAGTTCGACCTCGGCCAGCTTCGCGCACCCATACATGGCAGCCTATGCGGCCAGCAAGGGTGGGGTGCAGTCCTTCACGCATGCGGTGGCGCTGGAATACGCCAAGGCCGGGCTGCGCGCGGTGTGCGTGGCGCCCGGCAGCATCAAGTCCGGTATCACCGATGCCACCGGCGGATACATACCCACCGACGCCGACTGGTCGCTGTTCGGCCGGCTGATGCCGATCCTGCCCACCACCGAGACCTCCAGCGGCGCCGGAATGGCCGACCCGTCGGTGGTGGCGGGCGTCATCGCCATGCTGGTGTCCGACGACGGCCAGTTCATCACCGGAACCGAGATCCGTATCGACGGCGGCACGCACGCCTGAGCGGTCGTCGGTCAGTTGACGCAGGGCACCCCGCCGCCGTCGATCGGCTTGCCCCGATCGGGTGTCGGGTACGGCGTGAAGGTGCCGTTGTAGTAGTAGCCGTTGGACTGGGCCGTCGTGGTCGTCGTGGTGGTGGTGGACGTCGTCGTGGACGCGCTCTCTTCGGCGACGGGCAGCGAGAAGTTGGTGTCCACCGTCACCCGGATGTGCCCGGCAGCGATGCTCGGGTCCGGCTTGGTGGGCGGGTCCACCCCCAGCACGTTGGCCAGGTTCTGCGCGTCCGTCTCCGCTCCGGCGCCGTATTGGATGGTGGTGGACGTCGGGTCGCCGGACTCGCGGTCACGGACCTGACCCGCGGTGTAGCCGCGCTTCTTCAGCGCGCTGGACAACTGGGAGGCCATCCCGCTGATGGCGCCGGCGTTCACCACGTCGACGACGGTCAACGGGTTCGGCTTCGTCGACGTGGTCGCCGCCGTCGACGGGGTGGCGGCTGTACCGAAAGCCGCGGCGATCTCGGCTTTGATCGCGGCCGGGTCGATGATGTTGACGTCCTGGCCGTCGATGTTGTCGTAGCGCACCACGGGAAGCGTGCGGAACTCCACATTGCCGCCGGCCAGCTCACCCATCCGGCGGAACAGGTTTTCGTCCCAGCCCGCCGACAGCACCACGTCCTTGCGCGCCACGGCCATCAGGCTGTTGAGCCGGTCGAGGTTGGTGAAGGTGCCCGTGTCCTGCAGCTCGTGCATCACCGACGACAGGAACGCCTGCTGCCGGTGGGTGCGGTCCAGGTCGCCGTTCTCCAGGCCGTGTCGCTGCCGGACGAACGACAGCGCCTGCGACGCGTCCAGCCGCTGGCGGCCGGCCGGGAAGTCGGCGCCGGAGTACGAGTCGTAGACCGGGTGGTTCAGACAGACTTCGACGCCGCCCAGGGTCTGGGCCAGGTCGTAGAAGCCGGCCAGGTTGATCTCGGCGAAGTAGTCGATCGGGACGCCGGTCAGGTTGCGCACCGCGCGCAGCGTTGCCGCCCGGCCGGCCTCGCGGCCGCGGGCTTCGAGTTCACGCTGCGAGAGGTTGCCCTGGTTGGCGAGTTGGTTGGCGACGTACTGCTTGGTCAGCCCATACGCCTCTTTGATCTTGATGTGGTTGTAGCCGGGGATGCCGTTCCAGGCCACCCAGTCGTCGCGCGGGATCGAGAAGGCGACGACTTTGCCGTCCGATCCGACGTGTACCAGGATCAGCGTGTTGGTGTTGTAGCCGCCTTGGTCGGAGTCGCCGGCGTGCAGGTGCTTCAGGATCGACCAGGGTAGGTCGTTGCCGTCCTGGTCTTTGCGCGAGTCCAGGCCGATGAGCAGGATGTTCATGTTGTTGCCGCTGGACCTGGGGTCTTCGGGGGTCAGCGCCTGCGAGATCGTGATGCCGCCGAGGGCGCCGTGGGCTACCCAGTAACCCGCGCCGGTCGTTCCGACAGCCACCACCGAGACCACGGTCATGAAGGTGCGCGCGACGCGTTTGCGCAGCGTCGTCCGCTTGACCGCACGTCGATTTGATCGGAGGCGGTGAGCACCGCCGGAACGTGTCACTAATGTCCTCGGCCCAGCGGCCACCGCCCGGCCGGCGTACGGCCGGCGGTTTGCGGTGACGGCATTCCAGACATGACGTCTAGTATGCGGCAGATTGCTGTGCAGCCCCCACTCCAGGCCCGGTATCCTGCCCAGCCGAGTGCCGGGATCCAGTCGCCAAAACCGCCTTGAGCAGAACGTTCTGCCCCGGCCCGGGGGCCTGCTGCGGCGGCGTCAGCAGTACTGGTAGTCGATATGCCAGCGGCCGTTGACGTAGGCGGCGACGAAATGGCCCCCCAGGCTCGCGTCCGCGTCGTTGACGTTGCCCGCACCGCCGACGTTGGGCGTGAACCCCGGCGGCTGCCAAGTCACCGACTGCGGATCGGCCGTGGCCTCCGGTGTGCAGCCGGCCTGCTTGGCCACATAACCGTCGATGATTCGGCGCTCCGCGGTGGCCTGGTCGCCGCCGTCGGCGGCGGGACTGGCGGGACAGGAATAGCCCACGACGCAGAAATTCTCGGTCCTGGTCGCCAGCGACACGTCGGTCATCGGGATCGCCGCGATGGCGCCGCCGAGCAGCAGCGCCACCGCCACCACTGCCGCGATTCGCGCGTTCATCGGACCTTCACGATCTCCTCGCCGGACCGGTAGAACAGCGGGATGTCCGAACCGGTCACCATCTCGGTCAGTACGATCCCGAAGGGTTCGACTTCGTAGTAGTAATGCACGTTGCCGTCGGTGTCCACCGCGGTGCCGCAGGTATGGCCGGGGGCGCCGCATCGCTGCTTGATCGGCATCGCCAGCGCCGCGATCACCGCCACCGCGGCGAGCGTGATCACCAACGACGTCTTGGTTCGAGCGCGGGTCCGTATCTGCACTTTCCACTCCTGAGGGGCACCTGACCGCAGTGTAGGCGCGTCTTGACGCTGGGCACGGCCCCGCAAGGCAGTAGGTTGCACAGCTATGGCCCCTGCCAGCCCGGGTGACGCCCCGGCGCCGACCACCCGCGTCGAAGTCCTGGGCAATGTCGGCCCGAACTGGTTCGCGTCGGTGATGGGCACCGGGATCGTGGCCATCGCCGGGGCGACGCTGCCCGTCCACGTGCCCGGGTTGCGTGGCTTCACCCACGGTGTGTGGATGCTGGCCGCCACCCTGTTGGTGCTGTTGATCGTGCTGGTCGGCGGACACTGGTTGCGCAACCCGAGGGTGGCGCGCGCCCATGCCCGCAATCCGCAGATGGCCCACTTCTACGGGGCCGCGCCGATGGCGCTGATGACCGTCGGTGCGGGCGCGGTGCTGGTGAGCGGGGATCTGATCGGGCAGCGCGTCGCCGTCGACCTGGACTGGGTGCTGTGGACGGCGGGCACCCTCGGCGGCTTGTTCACCGCCGTGAGCATCCCGTACCTGATGTTCACCCAGTTGGAGGTGGAGCCCGACGCGGCGTTCGGAGGCTGGCTGATGCCGGTGGTGCCGCCGATGGTGTCGGCCGCCACGGGCGCGCTGTTGCTGCCGCACCTGCCGCCGGGCACCCCACGCGAGACGATGCTGTTCGGTTGCTACGCGATGTTCGGACTCTCGCTGTTCGCCTCGCTGAACATCATCGCGATGATCTGGAGCCGGTTGGTGCTGTACGGCACCTCCGGCACGGCGCGGGTGCCGACGCTGTGGATCGTGCTGGGGCCGCTCGGCCAGTCCATCACCGCCGCGGGTCTGCTCGCGTCGGCTGCGGCGACCGGCGCGATCGACCACCGACTGGCCGCGGCGATGAACGCGTTCGCCGTCCTGTTCGGTGTCCCGGTGTGGGGCTTCGCGGTGTTATGGATCGCGCTGGCCACCTCGCTGACGGTGCGCACCCTGCGGCGCGGCATGCCGTTCGCCCTGACCTGGTGGAGCCTGACGTTTCCGGTCGGCACCTTCGTCACCGGAACTTCGCAGCTGGCTTCGCACACCCAGCTGCCCGCGTTCAAGGTGGCCGCGGCCGCCGCGTATGTCGGCCTGCTGTTCACCTGGATCTTGGTGACGGTGCGCACCGCGCGGGGCAGCTGGCACGGCAACCTGCTCAAACTGCCCCCGAGCGCCGATCCGGTCAGGGCCAGCAAGGAAAGTAGGACGCAGTGATCCGCGCCTAGCCACTCGTGCCGGTCCGGCAACGCACGCAAATGGCCGGAAAGCGAGGTTTTGCGCCCAATGCGGTCAGGGTGCGCGTTTCAATGCGAAGATTGCTGCCCGTGACGGGTAGTTGGGGTTCATTGCTGGCCACGCTGATACCGCTGGCTCTGGTGATCGCGGTGTCACCGTTGACGATCATCCCGGCGGTGCTGGTCCTGCACTCGCCGCGGCCCCGGCCCACGAGTCTGGCGTTCCTTGGCGGATGGGTGCTCGGGTTGGCCGCGCTGACCGCCGTTTTCACGGCCGGATCCGGTCTGTTCGGCGGCCTGCACAAGTCGCCGCCGCACTGGGCATCCTGGACGCGTGTGGTGCTGGGTTCGGCGCTGATCCTGTTCGGCATCTACCGGTGGCTGACCCGGCACCGGGAGTCCGACACGCCCCGGTGGATGCGGGCGTTCGACACCATCACCCCGCGACGGGCAGGCCTCACCGGGCTGGTGCTCACGGTGGTGCGACTCGAGGTGTCGATCATGTGCCTGGCGGGCGGCTTGGCTATCGGCACCAGCTCACTCGGGGTGGCTGGCAAGTGGGTGTTGGCCACGGTGTTCGTCGTCCTGTCCGCGTCAACGGCCGCCCTCCCGATCCTGGGTTACCTCAGCGCCGGCGACCGCCTCGAGGACCAACTGACCAAACTCAAGGACTGGATGGAGAGCAATCACCTGGGCATGCTGGCCGCCGTCCTGATCCTGATCGGTCTGATGGTGCTCTACAACGGGATCAGTGCGCTGAGCTGACGAGCCGGGCGGCGTCACGGCCGAGGTCACCGTCGCATGGCGCAGGCCGGTTCCGCTGCGGCGCATCCTGAGCGACGAACCGTGGTATGCGCCGGTGCCCTTTCGTGCTTAGCTTGTCGGTGCAGTCGTGCATCCCTGCATGTGCGGCCTTAATGTATTTGCTGAGTATCGACGAGAATTCGCTTGAGGGGGCGGAGTGGAAGGTACGACCTTCGGCCGCTACCGGTTCATCGAGTTGCTGGGCCGCGGCGGTATGGGCGAAGTGTGGCGCGCCTACGACACCGAGACGCAGCGCGTCGTCGCCGTGAAGGTCCTGCCGGCGAATCTGGCCAACGACCCCACTTTCGAACAGCGATTCCGGCGCGAGGCACTGGCGGCGGCGGGGCTCAACGATCCGCACGTGGTGCCCATCCACCATTTCGGCGAGATCGAGGGCCGGCTGTACGTGGACATGCGCCTGGTCGTGGGCCGCGACCTGCAGGCCATCATCGCCGAAGGCCCGCTGGACCCCGAGCGTGCGGTCAACATCATCGAGCAGATCGCTTCGGCGTTGCGGTCCGCGCATCGGATCGGGTTGGTGCACCGCGACGTCAAGCCATCCAACATCCTGGTCACCGAGGACGACTTCGCGTACCTGATCGACTTCGGGATCGCCCGTGCGGAGGGCGATTCGCACATGACCGGGACCGGCAACGTGATCGGGACCTGGGCGTATATGGCGCCTGAGCGGGTCACGAACGGCCGGACCGACCCACGCGGTGACACTTATGCGCTCGGATGTGTGCTGCACGAGTGCCTGACCGGCAGCCAACCGTTCCCCGGCGCCAGCCTCGAACAGCAGATCGGTGGCCATCTGAGTCTGCCGCCGCCGCGCCCGTCCACCTTGCGTCGGGGCATTCCGGAGGAACTCGACACTGTCATCGCCACCGCGATGGCCAAGAACCCCGAGCAGCGCTATCCGACGGTGACCGATCTGGCGGTGGCGGCGCGGGAGGCGGTCACCGGAACCCGCCCGATTCCGGTGCGCCGGCCCGAACCCGTGCAGCAACGCACTCAGTTGGCGCCGCCGCCCGGCCCGCCGAAGCAGCCGCCGCCGAACCAGCCACCGCCGATGCGGGGCGCTCCGGGGCAGGGGTATGCCGATCCTGGACACCGCCGCCCGCCCGCTGACCCGAACCAGCGCCGCGGGCCGGTTCGGCAGAGCCAGCCCAGGCCGACGGCCGACCCGAATCGGTACCGTCCGCCCGCCGAGCCGCAGCGGCTGGCCCCCGAACCGGTGCCGCAGCGCCCGCCGGCCGAACCGGCCGTGCAGCGACCCAACACCGACCCGACGTTGCGGCGGCCGAGTAGCGACCCGAAGATCTATCGCCCCAACAGCGGAGAGCAGACCGTGTTCCGGCTGCCGAGCGATCCTCAGACGCCACCGCCGTGGCCGGCACCTGCCGAGGAGAGCAGCCCCAGCCCCGCCGCGCCAGCGCCGAAGCGGCGCCGCACTGCGTTGCTGCTGGCGGGGGTGGGTGCGCTGGTGACCGTCGTCGGGGTCGTCGCTGCGATCGTGCTGACCGGCGGCCACGGCAGCAGCGGTAGCGAGCAGCCCGCAGCGCATCCCGGCGGTGCCGAGCCCACCGGCGGAGCAGCCGGGGCCGGGTCGTTCACCGGCACCTACACCGCCGACTTCGGTCCGAAGGTCTCGTTGGCGGGCAAGCCGGTGGAAAACTCCGAGCCGCCGGATCACGAGACCTGGGTGTTGCATTCAGCGTGCGGCAGTGACGGCAACGGATGCGTGGCCTCGGCGCAGCGAACCGACGGCACCTACAACCACACGCCGAGGCTGACTTTCGACTATGTGCGGGGGCGCTGGATTGCCGTGGCGCTGGAGGGCGGCAAGTGCAACGACAAGAACATCGAGAAATGGAATTACGTCTGGCTGCAGCCGCACGCTGACGGCACCATGGTCGGCGAATGGATCACCGACTCACTGGACTGCTACAGCAAACGGACAGTGACGTTCACCCGGACCGGTGACCCGGACGGTACGAACGTGCCCGACCCCACCAAGCTGGCCGCCCGCGTGGTTTCACCGGCCGAGGCGCTGCGCGGCAACTACCACCTGCTGACTACCTATACCGGCCCGGACGCGCCCAAGCCGCAGGAAGCCGACTACAGCGTGGACACCTTCTGTCTGCGCACCGGTGACCGCTGTCTGAGCCGCTTTGTCAGAAACGCCAGCACTGGCACCCAGCTACTGCAGTTCGCCAACAATGTCTGGACCCGCGACGACGAGTACGACGCGGCTTGTCCGGCCGGCGGCACCTCGCACGTGAAGATCAAGGGGACCTTTCCGCTGCCCGAACCGCCGGAGGACCCGATAGCCGTTCTCAGCGGTAACGGTGTCAAGGACGAATCCGGGAGTTCGTGCAAGGGCGGCCCGTACGACATGAAGTTCACCCGCACCGGCGGCTGACCGCCGGTTGGGCCGGGCCGGTTTTCAAACGCGCGCCGCGCGGGTAGGCCGTTGAAGGTCCAACGTCGAGATCGCGACGTGGAAGACGAGAACGGAGTTCGGCAATGCGTGCTGAAGAAGGCGACGAATCGGTCAGGGATTACGCCATCGAGGGTGAGCAAGCCCTGGACAGGATCAAGAAGTCGACGAGGTCGGACAACCCGCTGGCCCGAGCCGCGGGCTGGGTGCGCGACCGGCTGCCCGGAGCGTCCCGGGCCTGACGCCGCATCGGCGAGAATCAGGGCCCGAATCAGGCCTCGGCCGTTTCTCCCCGCTACCGGACGGGTACTGAGGCCATTAGTCCCGTACCGAGACTGTCAGTCTTGATTTGCTCCTGTCCATAGGAAGCGGGCCCATGACTGGTCCTACGGTCACCACATCCAGTCTTGCCGACGGCGCCCCCGCCGACTCGTTCGCCCAGGGGCTCCCGGGCCCGGCGCGGCTGGACTCTGTTCATCGCGTGCGCGGGTGTCGTGCTGGTCATCGCGTCGATGGTGGCGCTGAACACCGCGCTGGGTGACATCGCCAAAGCCACCTCGGCGAGCCAGACGCAGCTGACCTGGATCGTGGACAGCTACACCCTGCTGCTGGCCTGCCTGCTGCTGCCGGCCGGTGCGATCGGCGACCGGTACGGGCGCCGCAGCGCATTGCTGGTCGGGGTGGCCACGTTCGCTGTCGCCTCGGCCGCACCGCTGGTGTTCGGCACTCCGCTGCAGATCATCGCCGCCCGGGGGGCTGGCCGGGACCGGGGCGGCGTTCGTGATGCCGGCGACGCTGTCGTTGCTGACGGCCGCCTACCCGCCCGAGGCGCGCACCAAAGCGGTGGGCATCTGGGCCGGGGTCGCCGGCTGCGGCGGGGTGTTCGGCCTGCTGGGCGCCGGAGTGCTGGTGCAGCTCTGGGATTGGCGGTCGATCTTCTGGACCCTGGCGATCGGCGCGGCGATGGTTTTCGCGCTGACGCTGACCATCGCCGAGTCCCGCGACGACGACGCCCCGCGCCTGGACGTGCCGGGTGCGGTGACCATCGGGGCGGCGGTCGCCGTCTTCGTGTTCGGCATCCTGCAGGCGCCCGCGCACGGTTGGAGTGACGCCCGCGTCATCGGGTGCCTCCTCGCCGGGGCGGTGCTGGCGGTGATGTTCGGTTTCGTCGAGTTGCGGCGCCGGCAACCGCTGCTGGACATCCGGTTGTTCCGCGATCCCAGCTTCGGCACCGGCGCCGCCGCCATCACCGTGGTGTTTCTCGCCACCTTCGCGCTGTTCTTCCTGGTGGTCCAATATCTGCAGCAGGTCCGCGGCTACTCGGCGTTGACAGCCGCAATTGCCTTGAGCCCCATGGCTTTACCGTTGCTGTCGCTGTCGATCCTGTCGCCCTGGTACCTGCCCAGGCTGGGGCTGCGTGCCGTGGTGTTCGCGAGCATGGCGCTGGTCGCGATCGGGTTCCTGTGTATGGGCACGCTGACCACCCACTCCAGTTACCTCGAGGTGGCCTGGCCGCTGGTGGTGATCAGCACCGGCTTCGGATTGTGCACGGCGCCAACCACATCGGCGATCATGACCGCGGCGCCGGAGAAGAAACAGGGTGTCGCGTCGGCGGTCAACGATGCCACCCGGGAGGTGGGTGGCGCGTTCGGGATCGCGCTGGCCGGTTCCATCCTGGCCGGCAGCTACAGCCGTCACGTCGGCGCCGCGCTGGCCGGCTACCCCGAGCAGGTGCGCGCTCCGGCGTCGGACTCACTGGCCACGGCCCTGGCTGTCGCCGATCGACTGGGTCCGCAGGGTGTTGCACTCGCCGAGCGCAGCAAGGAAGCGTTCGTGGCGGCCGCCAACACCTCCTACACGGTGATGGCCGTCATCGTGGCCGTAGCAGCCGTCCTGATCTCGCTGATCGCACCGGGCCGGGACGGCCGACGGTTGCGGCTTACGCGGCGCCGCCGCGAGCGGGCGGCGTCTTAGTATTTCCTGATGGTGACGGCAGCCGAACCATTCATCACGCACGGTCCCGGCGGGGTTCGCATCGTCTCGGACCGGCACGGCGATCCGCAGGCCCGCGCGGTCGTCTTCCTGCACGGCGGTGGCCAGACCCGGCGCTCGTGGGGCCGGGCGGCCAGCGCCGTCGCCAAGCGCGGCTATCAGGCCGTCACCGTCGACCTGCGGGGCCACGGCGAATCCGACTGGTCCAGCGAGGGCGACTATCGCGTGGTCAGCTTCGCCTCCGACGTGCACGAGGTGCTGCGCGGCCTGCCCCCGCGCCCGGTGCTGGTGGGGGCGTCGCTGGGCGGCTTCACCTCAATGCTGCTGGCCGGAGAACTGGCGCCGGGCATCGCCAGCGCCGTGGTGCTGGTCGACATCGTGCCCGACATGGAACAGTCCGGGGCCAACCGCATCCACAACTTCATGGCCGACCGGATGGAGTCCGGCTTCGCCTCGCTCGAAGAGGTGGCCGACGCGATCGCCGAGTACAACCCGCACCGGCCGCGGCCCACGGATCTGCAGGGGTTGACCACCAATCTGCGCCGCCGCGGCGACCGATGGTACTGGCACTGGGATCCACAGTTCATCAACGGTTCCTCGGCCTACCCGCCGCTGGAGGTAGTCGAATCCGACCGCATGCACGCGGCGGTAGCCGCCATCCTCGCCGACAGTGTGCCGATGCTGCTGGTCCGTGGTCAGGTGAGTGACCTGGTCAGCCAGGAACGCGCGGACCAATTCCTGGAACGTTTCCCGCAGGTCGAATTCACCGACGTCCGCGGCGCCGGCCATATGGTCGCCGGCGACCGTAACGACATCTTTGCTGACGCCGTCCTGGAATTCATCCAGCGGCACGTTGATGCTGGCTGACGGCCTTGTCGGTGACATCTGAACGTTGTATGACTTAGTTTGCGGTGTCCGCGCATTGGGTATCCGCGCGCAGCGCGCATTTGTTTGGGGCGACACCTGTGACACCTGCGACACGAGGAGAAGCGTCTTGAAGCGTGGTATCGCGGCCGGGCTGGCCGGTTTGGCATTGGTGGGCGGTTGCGTCGGCTGTTCGAGCAAGTCCGACAAGGGCGCGGCGTCCTCGGCTCCGCAGGCCGCGGCGCCTTCCGGACCGGTCGTGATCGTCGACGGTCAGAACCTCAATGTCACCGGCGCGGTGACGTGCAACCCGTCCGGCAACAACATCAACATCGGCATCGGTGACGCGTCGGCCGGAATCGGCGCGGTGGTCAGCAAGGACAATCCGCCGATCGTGCACGCGGTCGGACTGGGGCCGGTCAACGGCGTCACCCTCGGGTTCTCCGACGCCGCTCCCAACCAGGCCACCAACGCCGGGGCCGCGCTCAAAGACAAGACGTACGCGATCAAGGGCACCGCCTCGGGTGTCGACGTGAGCAACCCGCAGGACCCGAAGCCGGTGACCAAACCGTTCGAGATGAGCGTGACCTGCCCGTAGGGCGGGCAGTCGAATCCCAGGAGGGGACGCAGCTATGACCATGAAACGTGTCGTCGGCGCGGCGGCTGTCGCGGCGGGTCTGGGGATCTCGGCGGTGCTGTTCGACGCGGGCACCGCTAGCTCCGCGCCGTTCGTGCCCAGTCCGTTGGCGCCGGACACCCCGACTCCGGGGCCGAACACGCCGGGACCCCACACCCCGCCCGCGCAGACGAACT